>QJXZ01000318.1 GCA_003248125.1 Gammaproteobacteria bacterium
CGATGATGGTGAGCGTCTTGAGGCCCAAAAAGTCGAACTTCACTAGCCCAACCTTCTCGACGTCGTCCTTGTCGAGTTGCGTCATGACGCCGTGGCTGGCCTCGTCTACGTATAGCGGCACGAAGTCGGTCAGCTTGGACGGCGCCATGACGACACCACCGGCATGTCGGCCTACGTTGCGGACCAGGCCTTCGAGACGGTACGCCATGTCCATGATCTCGCCGACCTCGTCGTCGCCGGCGATGAATGCCTCGAGCTCGGCGCTTTCCTTCACGGCGCGTGCCAGCGTCATGCCGACTTCGAATGGAATGAGCTTCGAGAGCTTGTCGGCGAGACCGTATGGCTTGCCTTGCACGCGCGCGACGTCGCGCACCACCGCCTTCGCGGCCATGGTGCCGAACGTGGCGATCTGACAGACGGCTTCATGACCGTAGTGGTCGGCGACATGAGCGATGACCTCGTCACGGCGGTCCATGCAGAAGTCGACGTCGATGTCGGGCATCGACACGCGCTCGGGGTTCAGGAGCCGTTCGAACAACAGGTCGTAGCTGATTGGATCCACATCCGTGATGCCGAGTGCATAGGCGACCAACGATCCGGCCCCCGAACCTCGACCCGGCCCAACCGGAATACCTTGGCCCCGTGCCCACTGCACGACCTCGGCCACGACCAAGAAATAGGCTGCGAAGCCCATTTTGTTGATGATGCCAAGCTCTTCTTCGAGGCGCGGCAAGTAGCAGTCGGCGCCTGCCGCATCGGTACTCGTGACTGCTGCCATTCGCTTCGCGAGGCCGGCACGCGCCTCGCGATCCAGCAGCAGCTCGAGCGTCTCGCCGGCCGCGACCGGATATTTCGGAAGGAAGTATTTGCCAATGTCGAGCGCCACAGTACAACGACGCGCAATCTCCAAGGTGTTTTCGATCGCTTCCGGCAGATCGCGAAAGCGGGCAGCCATGGTATCGGCGCTCTTCAAATACTGCTCGGCGCTGTAGCGCCGCTCGCGGCGGGGATCGTTGAGTGTTCTGCCGTGTTGAATACAGACCCGAGTCTCATGTGCTTCGAAATCATCGGCCGCGAGGAAGCAGACGTCGTTGGTCGCTACCACTGGCAGATCGAGTTCGGCCGCAAGCTCGACAGCATGCCGCAGCCACGCCTCCTCGCCGGCCCGGCCGGTACGACTCACCTCGAGGTAGTACCGGTCGACGAAGCGTTGCGCCCAAGCCTTGGCGAGCGCCCTCGCACGCGCCGAATCACCGCGCCGTGCCGCTCGACCGACGTCGCCCTCGCATCCACCCGAAAGCAAAATGAGCCCTTCACCGTAGCGCTCGACTGTGGCGCGATCCACAGTGCCCCGCGGACTGCCATCGAGATGAGCGGCCGATACGAGCGAGATGAGGTTGCGGTAGCCGTGAACGGAAGCCGCAAGTACCGTCAGCCGCGACTCCTCGCCGTCATCGTCGGTGAGCCGCATGTCGGCACCGAAGATCGGCTTCACTCCTGCGCGCTGGCACGCCTCGAAGAATTTGACGCTGGCGAATAGATTGACTCGATCAGTGAGCCCGACGGCCCCCATTCCCAGCGCCGCTGCGCGTTCGACCAGTTCGTCGGTGCGAATCAAGCCATCGACGATCGAGTACTCGGAGTGAACCTTGAGGTGCACGAACGACCCGCTCATGTCGCCTCGAACAACGACGCCGAATCTTGCGCATGGCGCGCGCCGAGCGGCGCGAAGGAGCGGCGATGGATGGGCGACGGTCCGAGTCGAGCGAGTGCATCCAAGTGCGCCAACGTGGCGTAGCCCTTGTGTTGCTCGAATCCGTAGCCGGGGTACCGCCGCGCAATCGCCGCCATCTCGCGGTCGCGGGTAACCTTGGCGATGATCGATGCGGCGCTGATGGCGGCGTGCAGATCGTCGCCGCCGACGATCGCCACACTCGGCACGTCCAAATGCGGCAGTACGTTACCGTCCACGTATACGACTTCCGGGCGGACGCCAAGTGCCCCGACCGCCCGTTGCATGGCAACGAGCGTCGCTCGCAAGATGTTGATGCGATCGATTTCGAGGGCATCCGCGCGGCCAACGCCGACCGCCAGTGCATGTCGCGAAATGTCGTCGAACAGGCGCTCGCGCGTTTCGGCGTCGAGGCGTTTCGAATCGCGCAAGTCGGCGATCGTGTCATTGGCATCGAGAATCACGGCGGCGGCGATAACGGGCCCTGCGAGCGGTCCGCGACCCGCCTCGTCGACGCCCGCGCACAACAAGGGTGCACGTTCTTCCTCATGCCACAGATCCGCGTCAGCCATGCGCCACCAGAGACGTGCGCAAACGATCGGCGACCGAAGCCATGACATGGCGGCATTGGCTCTCGGTCTGCGTCTCGCGATTCATCACGCGGCTAGCTTAACGCCGGGCAACCGATCCATCACGCGCTCGGCGCTAGGCGGCCGGCCAGCGCATCGACGAATGATTGCACCTCGAGGTGCCGCGCCGCAGCGGACTTCAATGCCTCGCGCGCCGCGGCGGTGGACAGGCCGGCTTCGTAGGTCGTCCGGAATGCCGCGCGAAGTGCGGCGACCGTCTCGTCGCACACACCGGCAGTTCGCAAGCCGTCATCATTTAGGGCCACCACGCGCGCCGGATTGGCTCGTACGGCCACGTAGTTCGGCACGTCCTCGGTGACGAGGGCCATGTGACCGACATCGACCCAGTCGCCAATTCGCACACCGGGCGCGATCGCTGCGCCATTCGCAAGCGCAACGTGATCGCCGATACGGCAACCGGCCCCGACGTGCGCATACGCCATGAACATATTGTGGTCACCGATCGTGGTGGCGCCGCGATGAATCGTGACGCCTTCGCGGATGACGTTGTCGGCACCGATCTCGAGTGTACCGTCGTCGCCGGCGTCATCGCGCTTACTGGCACGCTCCCCGATACAGGCGAAGTGATAGATGCGGGCACTATGGTCGATGTGCGTGGGACCACGGATGATGACGTGAGAGGCGATTCGCGCACCGCGGCCAATGACGACCTCCGCGCCGATCATGGTCCACGGTCCGATTTCGACGTCTTTGCCGATGTGCGCGCTGGGATCGATGATCGCGCGCGGATCGATCACAAATCCTTCTCGACGCAGATGATCTCGCCTGAGCAGGCGACATCGCCGTCGACATAGGCGGCGCAACGGAACTTCATCACCCGCCGTTTATCGGCAATGATCGTTGCTTCCATGTCGAGGCGATCGCCGGGGCCCACTGGGCGCTTGTATCGCACGTCATCGACCCCACCGAGGTAGTAGATGGATCCATCGGCTGGTTTGCGGTTCTTGGTTTTGAAGGCGAGTATGCCAGCCAACTGTGCCATGGCTTCGACCATGAGCACACCCGGCATCACCGGATTGCCCGGGAAGTGGCCGTTGAAGAAGGGCTCGTTGACCGACACGTTCTTGTAGCCGCGGATGATGACGCCGGGTTCGACCACGGTCACGCGGTCGATCAACAAGAACGGGTAGCGGTGCGGCAGATACTGGGAGATTTCGTCGTAACCCATTGTCATGCGTCTGCCCCCGATGTAGCGGTGCGGTGTCGGCCATTTGGGCTCCACCGCCGCACGCGATCGAGCCCAATCGAGATCACTGCTTCTCGTTCAGCTTCTGCGTGACGAGTCCGGTAATGTCGAGCTTGCCATCGGCATAGACCACGTTCTGCCGGTGCAGCACCAGGTCGTACTTTTCCGACTTGATCAGATCCGTCAGCACGGCATCGAGCTTCGGTGCCATCTGCTGAACGATCTCTTGCTGGCGATCGTTCACCGTCTTCTGCAGCTTATTGACTTGGAATTGGTAGTCGATCTGCTTGTCCTCGATCTCCTTCTGCAGCTTGCGCTTCTCGTCGTTGCTCATCACCTCACCGTCCTTGACCAGCTTCTCCTGCAGCTGCGTGATGTCGGCGTTGAGCTGCCGTATGGAACTCTGTTCGCTCTGCAGCTCGTCTTCGAGCTTCTTCACCAACGCCTTCGCTTCATCGCTCTCGCCAATCGCCCGCTGTACGTTGACGACCGCAATATTGAGCTCGGCCCAGGCGCTGCCAGCCGACAACAACAACGCAACCAGGACGCCCAGTTTTTTGACCACGTGCTTCTCCTCGATATATCTGTTGAATTCGCCGACACGAATCCGCGCCGGATGGTACCTCAGAACGTCCGGCCCAGCTCGAACTGGAAGGTCTCGTCCTCATCGAAAGGCCCGACGTTGAAAGTCTTCGCGAGCCCGAAAGTCATCGGCCCCATTCCCGTCAGCCATGTGACGGAGACCCCCGCTGAATAGCGCAGGAGATCGTAGTCGAAATCGTCGCAGACGCGGCTCACGTTCGGACAGTTGGTGTTGAACACGTTGCCCCAGTCGAAGAACACCACGGGACGCGCAGAATCCTTCGCGAACGGCAATGGGAAAATCAGCTCGAACGAGCCTTCGACCAACAGGTTGCCACCAAAGGGATCGCCCTCGGGATCGTAGGGATCGATGGCTGACGGCGTCGAACGGGGTCCCAACGTGTTCTGCTTGAAGCCGCGTACCGACCCAAAACCACCGGCGTAGAAATGCTCGTAGAACGGCAACGTATCGCTGCCAGGCAGCGCATCGCCGAAGCCGAGTTCCGTGCGCGCGCGCAACGCGAAGCCACGTCCGAGCGGCAAGTATTGCTGGCCTTGGTAGGTGATCTTGTAAAAGCTGAGGTCGCTACCCGGTACGGCGATCTCGAGAGCGATCGACTGCGACCGTCCCGCAGTCGGGAACAAGCCTCGATTCAACGTTGAGCTGCTCCACGACAACATGCCCTTGAAGTTGAGGAAGGTGTCGCCTTCGTCGTCGATGAATTCGGAGATCTCCTGGGCCGGGAACACGCCTTCGGTGATCGATGTGTATTCCGTGGTGAGCCCGAAACCGATGCGACGCGTCTCTGCGATCGGGAATCCGAAGTTGACGCCGGCGCCGTATGCATCGGTAGAGTAAGTGGCAATGTTTTGCTGGTCGAAGTCGGTTTCCCGGTAGTACAGGTTGTAGCCGCGGCTGATGCCATCTTGCGTGAAATAGGGGTTGAAGTAGTTCATCGCGACGGCACGCTGCCACTCGCTCCAACTCAACTGCAGCGACAAGCTGTTGCCCGTGCCGAGCACATTGCTCTCTTGATAGCCCGCACCGACGATGAGGCCCGCGGTCTGCGCATAGCCCAACGTCGCACTGATGCTGCCGGACGGCTGCTCTTCGACGGTGTACACGACATCGATCTGATCGTCGGTGCCTGCCACCTCGGGTGTCTCGACGTTGACGGTCTTGAAGTAGCCGAGCCGCTCGAGTCGCACCTTCGACAGCTCGATGAGCGCCGTGGATGCCCAGCCACCCTCCAGCTGACGCATTTCGCGGCGTAGCACCTCATCCTGCGTGACAGTGTTGCCCGTGAATTCCACACGCCGTACGTATGCGCGCTTACCGGACTCGACGAAGAAGCGCACGTCGACGATCCCACCTTCGTGAACCTCCGGAATACCGGACGCCGTGGCAAACGTGTAGCCCGAGTTGCCGAGCGCGGTAGTCAGGTTCTTCTCCGTGGCAGCAACCAGCGCTGCCGAAAAGGTTTGTCCAGGTTTGACCATGAAGAGTGCTCGCAGCGCGTCCGGCGATACCTCGTTCAGCTCACCAACCAGATCGACGTTGCGCACCGTGTAGACGTCGCCTTCACGCAGGTTCATGGTGATGTACACCTGGCGTTTGTCAGGCGTGATGCTCACTTGCGTCGACTCGATCTCGAACTCGACGTAACCGCGATCCTTGTAATACGACTCCACCTTTTCCAAGTCGCCCGCCAGCTTCTCGCGCGAATACTTGTCGTCGTTGCGGAAAAACGAGAACCAACCGGGGTGCTTGAGCTCCATGACGTCGAGCAGCTGCTCTTCGTCGAATGCGGTGTTGCCGACCATGTTGATGTGGCGAATGCCCGAGGTCTTACCTTCCTCGATGTCGATCTTGATGGCGACGCGATTGCGCGGCAGTTGCTCCACCTTGGCGTCGATGATGGCGCCATAGCGGCCTTGCGCAACGTATTGCCGCTCGAGTTCGAGATCGACACGCTCGAGGGTCGCTTGCTTGAAGATTTCCCCTTCCTTCAGCCCCTGCTTGCCAAGGCCGTCGAGCAGCGCATCGGTCTTGATGGATTTGTTGCCGTCGATCTCGATGGAATCGATCGCCGGGCGTTCGGCGAGCGTGACGATCAGTACGTCGCCTTCTCGTCCCATCCGAATGTCACGGAAATAGCCCGACTGGAACAGCAAGCGAATGAGCTGACGAATGGCAACCTCGTCGACCGTATCACCGACATTGACCGGCAGCAGGTTGAAAACCGTCCCGGCAGATACCCGCTGCAGCCCTTGAATTCGGATGTCGGCCACTGTGAAGACATCCGCGACGACCGGCCGGGCGAGCGCAAGGACGCCCATTGCGAGCGCAATACCCAGCCAGCGCTTGGTCAGCCCCAACGTCACTCCTAACTGCTCGTCAAAAGAGGCGCGCGATGTCGTTATATAGGGCGAGCAGCATCATGCCGCCCACCAGCGCCAGGCCAATCTGCACGCTGACGGCCTGAACGCGATCGGGAATGGGACGCTTGAGCACCATTTCCGCAGTACAAAACACGATGTGCCCGCCATCGAGAATCGGGATCGGCAACAGATTCAGCACCCCGAGGCTGATACTCAACAGCGCAAGCACGCCGAGAAAGCTTTCGATCCCGGACTTCGCCGAATCGCCGGCGACTTTCGCGATCGTGATCGGACCCGACAGGTTGGTGGTCGATACGAGCCCGGTCACCATTTTTTTCAACAGCGACAGCGTCAAGAGGGTCTTATCGAGGGTCTCGGACCCCGCCCGCGGGACCGCGGCCCACGGCGAGTAGTCGACTTCCCGAACGAGGGCGCCGACGCCGGCAAAGCCGTACACGTTACCGGCATCTTCGCGCCGTCCCACCTGCAATGGGACATCTATCACACGCCCGTCGCGCTCGATGGTGAGCATGGCGAGTCGACCGGGTCGCGCGCGAACCAAATCCACCCAATTCGCCCAATCGGTGACAATTTCGGCGTCCACCCGCACGACCCGATCGAACGGTTCGAGCCCGGCCGTCGCTGCCGGTCCATCGGGCAATATCTCGCCCACGACCGCCGGCAGTGTCGGTCGCAGCCCCAACGCAGCCAACAGGTCGGGCTCGTCGACGCCCTGCTGCCAGTGGTCGATGGCGAGGCGCCGTTCCACACTCGCTGTTGCACCCGGTGTGCGTGACGCAATCGCAATTTCACCGCTGTCACCCAGCCGAGCGGCCAGCGCCATGGTGATCTGACTCCAGTTGGTGGTATCGGTCCCGTCGACGGCGATGATTTCCTCGCCACCGCGGAACCCCGCCACTTCGGCTGGCGTATCGCGTTCCGGCGGCGCCACCACAGGCACGAAGTCGGTGCTGCCGACCACGAACACGACCCAATAGACGACGAACGCGAGAATGAAATTGGCGAGCGGGCCGCCGAACGCGATGGCGATGCGCCACATCGGCGACAAGCGATTGAAACTGCGATGCGCAAGTGGCGGCGGTACCTCCGCCTCGCGCTCGTCCAGCATGCGTACGTAACCGCCGAGCGGCAGCGCCGCGATCACCCACTCGGTATCGTGGCGATCGTAGCGCGACCAAATCGCCGGGCCGAAACCCACCGAAAAACGCGTCACCATGACGCCAGACGCACGGGCGATGACGAAATGGCCGACTTCGTGGACCGTCACCAGAATGCCGAGGGTGACGATCAGCGCGAGTGCGTATTCGAGGAACTCCATCGGTCAGACTGCTCCGCGGCGGCGATGATCGTAGGAGACGTGAGGGTTGGACTGACGCCGCATGGTTTGGTTGCAAAAAAATCGCGCCATGATATCAGCTCGATCCACGAGCGGTCGCACACTCGGCCTATGGCCATAGGTCGGCACTGCCACCTCATACCAGCGCCGTCACGAGCGCCCCGAACGGCAGCACCGCGAGCAGCGAATCGATGCGGTCCAGCACTCCACCATGGCCCGGAAACAGCGATCCCGAGTCCTTTACGCCGTGATGACGTTTGAGCGCGCTCTCGAACAGGTCGCCGAGCACCGAGACGGCCACCAGCACCGCGATGACGACGAGCCACGTGCTGACGGGCACCTCGAGGCCAGTGAGCGCCGGCAGCGAGACCGCCAGCGCGACGCAGACGACGAGCGCGAGCAGCATACCGCCGGCAACACCTTCCCATGTCTTACCTGGGCTCACGGCGGGGGCAAGCTTGATACGACCGAGCGCGCGTCCAGCAAAATAAGCACCGATATCGGCGCCCCAGACCAGCACGAACGCCCAGACCAAGCCCCACGCTGCGACCGGCGATTCACGAATCACGATGAGCGCGAGCCAAGCGGAGATCACCACCACGTAGCCGGCGACCAGCAGCACGTGCCCTTCCAGCCATCGTCCACTGGCAGGAAACTTCATCACCACCACCAACGCCAAGCACCACAGTAG
>QJXZ01000033.1 GCA_003248125.1 Gammaproteobacteria bacterium
GAGCGCGATCTTCGGGATCGTGCCGCTCGCGAATCCCACCACCAGATAGCGGCCGCCGGGCGCGAGCGATCGGAGCGCCGGTTCGGCGACATCGCCGCCCACCGGATCGTAGACCAGATCGATACCGCCGCCGTCAGTCAGGTCTTTGAGTACGTCACGCCACTTCGGCTGACTGTAGTCGACGGTGGCATCGGCACCGCTCGACATTGCCGCGGCGCGTTTCGCATCACTCGATGCCGCGGCGATCACGCGTGCGCCCATAGCCTTGGCCACTGTGACGGCGGCCGAACCCACGCCGCCGGCGGCACCGAGCACGAGTAACGTTTCGCGCGGGTGCAAGCGACCGCAGTCGCGCAGTCCGAAAATGGCGGTCAAGTAATTGACGTACAGGCTCGCTGCTTGGGCATCGCTGAGCGTGGCGGGCGTTCGATGACAACGATCTGCATCGACACACACGTACTCCGCGAGTGCGCCGCTCGCGGCACCGAACACGCGATCTCCGTTTGTAACACCTCGCACTTCGCCGCCGATTGCGTCGACGATCCCGGCAAACTCGCTACCTGGGTAGTACGGGAGGCGCGGCTTTACCTGGTACAGGCCCTGGATCATCAAACCATCGACGAATCCGATACCGGTCGCCGTGATGCGCACGCGCACTTCGCGTGGCCTCGGTTCGGGTAGCGGTAGTTCGACCATGCGCAGTGTGCTGGGTGGACCGAATTGCTCGCAGACGACAGCTTGCACGGGCGCCTCGGGCCAGAGGGGAGTACGGATTCTGGTGTAATGTCGGCCGACGCACAAATCAGTCGAGGCGAGCGGTGCTGCTGAATGCCCCCATCGTTCAAGTTGCGTACTTCGTTGGCGACGCCAAGGCTGCGGCAGAACGTATGGCGCGCACGCTCGGCGCAGGGCCGTTCTTTTTCATACCGCGCATCGAGCTCGAGTGGGGCGAACATCGTGGTGCACCCCGCAAGTTTTTGCACTCATCGGCCTATGGCCAATGGGGCGATGTGATGATGGAGCTGGTGCAACAGGACGACGAAGGGCCATCGCCATTTCGCGACGTATATGCGCCTGGCGAGGAGGGCATTCACCACGTTGCCACCATGGTCGATTCATTGCCCGAGACCTATCGGCACTACAGCGAGCTCGGCTTTGGTGTCGCGGCCAAAGCCGCAACGCTGACCGGAACGGAGTTCGCGTTCATAGATACGGTTGCGGTACTCGGCCATATGGTGGAAATCTACGAGAAGTCGCCACAACTGACTGCGTTCTACCGACTGGTGCGCGATGCAGCGCTCGGCTGGGATGGCCGCGATCCGGTCCGTGCGCTAGGCTGACGTACAACAGGGGAGCGACTCATGAAAAACCAGCGGCCGCGTGTGGCGGCTGTCGTGATTGGCGGGCTGTTGCTGACGGGTTGCGAGGGCGGCGAGCCGACCGGATCGCGAAGTGCCGCAGTAGGCACAGTAGAGGTAGTTTCCGAACCGCTCGCGGACGCGCAATCGATCCATTCAGCTGCGTTGGTGCTCGATGCGCACGCCGACATCGTCGTCGACGGTGAGCCGTCGCCCTATGTTGGTAGTGACGGGCGGTCGAAGGTCGAACCCGCGAAGCTGCGTGCGGGCGGCGTCGACGCAGTGGTGATGGCAGTGGCGGTCGGCCCGATGCCGCGCACCGACGACGGATATCGGGCGGCGCGGGCTGAGGCCGACAAGAAGCTCGATGCGGTGCAATCATTGGTTGCGGATCCCGCTAACAATGCGACGCTGGTGCGCTCGGCCGACGAGTTGATCGCTGCCCACGACGCTGGGCAGCTGGCACTGATCTTGGGATTTCAGAACGCGCTCATACTGGGCAGAGACGTCGCCGCGCTCGACGAGTTCTACGCGGCCGGCGTGCGCGTATTCGCGTTGACCCACATGGGCCACAACGATTTCGCGGATTCCTCGCGCCCGCTCTACATCGCCGAGACCGGCGAGCACGAACCGGAAGCAGAGCATGGCGGCTTATCACCCCTGGGACGGGCAGCCGTCGCCCGCATCAATGCGCTCGGCGGCATCATCGACGTCACACAGCTTTCCAAGCAGGCTACTCTGCAGGTGATCTCGCTGTCGCAGACACCGGTCATTGCCAGCCACTCGAACGTTCGAGCGATCACCGACGCCTCGCGCAATCTGTCCGATGAAGAGATCGATCGCATCGGTGCCGCGGATGGTGTCGTTCATTTGACGCCATTTCGAGGCTATTTGTTCGATTCCTCCGATGTGCAGCTGGACGCAGACATCCGCGCAGCTCGGCGCGTCGCCGGTGTAGCCGAGGACTATCTGTATCCGTTCGAGCTGTATTGGGAAATCGACGACCTCGACGCGCGGCAACGCTTCGTCGGTGCCATCAGCGATCTGTTGGGACCTGGCAGCGTCGACGACATGTTGGACCACCTCGACTACGTGGTGCAACGCATTGGCATCGATCACGTCGGCATTGGTACCGATTTCAACCACGGTGGTGGTATCGGTGGTTTCGATGACGCAAGCGAAGCGCTGAACGTGACCAGGGGCTTGTTGGCGCGCGGCTATAGTGCCGCCGACATCGAGAAGATTTGGGGCGGCAACTTCGTAGGTGTGTT
>QJXZ01000199.1 GCA_003248125.1 Gammaproteobacteria bacterium
ACGAATGTCGCTGTCGAGCGCCTCTCCCGAGCGCTCGGCGCGCCAATGACGATCGGTGGTTCGGTCGACCGCCAAGGGCTCCGACGTCACCACGTGACCGTCCACAGACACGCGGTAGAACGAGCGCCGGCCGTGCTGTCGCCACCGCGCACGCGCGTCGGCACGCGAGGAAATAACCAGCTCGTCGAGAAAGCTCTGCGCCGTTCTCTCGATCTCGACACGATCGATCGGAAAACGGCCGCCGACGTCGAATTCGATGACCGCATCGACGGGCTTTCCGGCAACGGATTTCCAGTCACGCCGCACTGCACTCAATCCTTCGCTGCGCGCACGAACGTGCGTGATGGCGAGCGGCGCGCTACCCGCGGCCTGGGACACCCGCAAGTACTTTGCTCGCACGCCGCCGACGCCAATGCGATCGACCTTCACCCGATAGCCATCGCTTTCTAGCGCCGCCAACGACGCGTTGTTGGCGGCCACACGCCACACGCCCAAGTCGTCCGACGCTTCGATGCGCAACGTCGCCACGAACGGTGCCGTATTGTCGGGCCACGTCATCTCGATCTCGCTGATGGGATCGCGGAACGAGGTGGCATCGATCAAGTGGCGCTGTACGTCCTGCTCCGATTTGGCGCCGTGCACCGCCACCACCGCACCGCCTTCACCGAGTTCGATGTCGACCTTCGCGGCATCTTCGGACGGCGGTGTTTCGGGCCACGCGAACACTGGCAAGTCTTGCCACTCGGAGGCCGACTTCGACGCGGGCGGACGCTGCAGCGTGTACGGCAACTCCTCGCCTTTGCCATCGAAAATGCGTAAGTCGCCGAGGTCGGCAACCACCGAGACCTCGTAGACATCCTGAGGCACAGATACGCGCTGTACCGCGCCATCGCCGGCGAGCACGATCGGCCGCGCGTAGGCGTAGTCTGTGACACCGGCCGACACACGAGTGGTCGCGAGCAGTAGCAGGATTGTGATCGCAGATTTCATGACGAAGACTCCACGGCTTTCGCTGGTGGCAGGGGTGCGAGATACCCGATCACGAGCATCAGTATGCCCACCGTAATGAATGAAACGATGCGCGCGACCATGTCGATGTTGGCGAGGTCGATCGTGAACAGCTTGACGATGACGATGCCGAGCAAAACCGCACCCGCGATCCAGACGGGACGGTTCAGTCGCTTCGCACTCACTGCCATCAAGCACAGAGCGATTGCAGTCCACAATATCGAGATCGTTGCCTGGTACGTCGCCGACTCCGCGACCACTTCGACGGGATACGGCACGCCGCCGTAGTAGTGAACGGCACGTGCTGCGATGGTATTGAGCGTCACGAATGCGAGGGCGCCAACCGCGATTCGAATCGGTACTACCCAACTCGGGTGTACGTGCACGGATAGAGTCGTCCACGCAATGAGCACGACCACGATTGCGACTTGCACGAGCTCGAGCGGATTGAGCAGCACCACGTAGGGCAATGGCGCGGGGTCGGCGGGCCACAGGAATCCACCATAGAGCGACCAGATGCCGAGAACGACGGCCATCGGCAACACGCCCCAGCCGAGATAACTAGCTGCGAAGCGGTCCAAGGGCCACTGTGTCCGATTGCGAAGCGCCAACAGCACGGCAATCGTGAGGGTCGGCAACAAACCCCACATGCAGTCCTGCCACGCGCTGTCGTGGAGCGCGTCGTCGAGCGAGCCCGCAGCGATCCACGCGAGTACGGTAGCTGCGAACCACCACGTGGCCGCGTGCCAGACGGCGCTCGCAGCAATGTCGTCGACGGTGCGTAAGTGGTAGAAGAGTGTCGCGAACAGGAGTGGCCAGGCGACCCAACCGAAATCACGGAGGGGATGCCAGCCGTACCAGTCGATCAACATCACACCGCTCAGCAGCGCCACCATTGGTAGCAACACGAACCCGAGCAGCCGTGCTTCGCGCCAAGACAATCGTGTCGCAAGGAACGTCACCGCGGCAGTGCTGATGGCGGCGAATACGATGAACAGGTGTTCCCTCACGACGTTCGCCTCGAACTGACCGTACCAGCCCGGATGGTAGTGACCGATTTCGCGTATACCGCCCGCGAACCACCAGAGTCCCGACCATGCCATCAGTAGCCACATGACCAACCGCTCGAGGCGGTGTGCATCGGCTTTTCGCGAGATCAAGAACGCGCTGAATCCGCCGGCGACACTCAGCATCACGGTGCCAAAGTACGCACTGTTCAAGAACAACACGTCTTCGGCACGTGCCGCGAACGCCTCGACGATGAACGCAACACCTGCTCCGAGCTGCAGCAACAAGCCAGCGATTCGCGGTAGCCGCTGCGCCTGGCGCAACCCCACCCACACGAGGCCCGCCCCCTCCAGCGCCCAAGCGGCCGCAGTCCAGCGCTGATCGTCGAACGCGAACGGAATCGCCAGCGTGGCGAACGCAACGCCCAGCGCGAAGAACGAACGCCACAGCAAGCCGGCGAATGCGCTGCGCCCTCGCAACCAGTACGCGAGTGCTACGTACGAGAGTGCAGCGCCGAACGCCGAATACGCGAGCCCAAACGGCATGTCGTGCACGAGACCCGCTTGCAGCGCGAAGGCCAATATCGGGGTACCGAAGATCAACGTGCCGTCGACTAGGCCGCCAATGTTGGGCGCAGCGCGCCGGCTGAACAGCACGCTGACGCCGATGTAGTAGAAGTAGAACAGCAGCAGAAATGGCTCGGTGGAGGCGAAGAATTCCGGCTTGTAGTAGCGGTAGCCCCACGTCGCGCCGATGGCGAAGGTGAATACGAACCCGATCCAATTCAGCCATCGCCACGAGCGGAACCAAGCCATCGCGAGGATGCCGCCATTGAGCAACGCGTAGTAGGAGAAGAGTGCGACATGACTGCCCTCCCCAGTCGACATCAACACCGGCGCCAAGAAGCCCCCGCTCATCGCGAAAATCGCGAGCGCTTCAGCGCGCTGCAGGACCGCTAGCACCGACGAGCCGGCGACCAATACCACCATCATGACGAACGCCGGGGTGATACCGACGAGCTCATACAGTCGCGAGGCGCCGAAAATCGTTAGATACAGGATGCCGACACCGGCGCCCTGCAACACCGCACCGTAGGTGTCGCTCCGATGGCGCAAACGCCAACCCAGCGCCAACAGCGCGATTCCGAGCAGCGCAGCGCCGGCGAGCCGCAATTCCACCGGCAAGAGTTCGCGCTCGTACGCATAGCGCAGCAGGAAGGCGATGCCGAAGAACAGCACGACGGCACCGACACGCACCACGACATTACCGGTGGTGAAGAAGCTGCGCACGCCATGCCATGCCGCGAGCACCACGCGTTCGATGCGCGAAGGTTGGTAAGGGGCGCGAGCCGGTTGGTCGTGCAACGTCGGTGGCGGTGCAGCAGCGACAGGCTCGGCGGACATGCCGGGTTCCGGCTCGGCCGGTCCCGGCTCCACAGCAGTGGGTTGCACCGGGGCCGCTTCGGCCGCAATGGGCGCGCTCGATGGCGGCGGACCGGACTCGAGTCGCCGCTCGACAGCGCGCAAACCGCCGCGCAACTGAATCACGCAACCGAGCGTGTAGCCGACGACGGCTGCCAGTATTGCACCGGGGCCGCTTCCCACTTCCAAAAACGTGAGCACTGCGAACACGATCGCGAGCACATACGGCATCAGCGGTCCCCGTCCCGACTGGTGCGCCAAGCGTGCGATAGCAACGTTGCGATGTCCAATCCACCGAGCCCTTGCGGCGGTAGATTCACGGCCCGAGGCGGTCCGCCGATCAGAGGCCGAACGGCGAACCAGGCGCCAGCATGATCGCGCACGACGGCAATGGCAGCAGTAGAAAGCGAATGGCAGACGCGTAAGCGCCCGTTCGGAATCTACGCCAGCCACCAACCAGGGCCACCAGCGCGAGGATCGGAAAGCTTCCCACCACGACGACAGCGATTGCCGCGCGCGCATTCACTCCGCTATCGAAGAACACGACGAGAAACATCCAGGCGAATGCCGTGACACAGCCAAGCGCGCCATAGACGATCGACGCCAAGATCAACCAGATTCGACACTGCCGCTTCGACACCGCGAGTGCTCCGTTCAACGTCCCGGCACTGGAAATCTGCTGACGAACCCGTCGGGCGGCGGTGACGCATTGCGCATGCGGATGATCGAGAAGCCCAAGCTCGAGTCGGCAACCTCCTCACGCAAATGCCAAAGGGAGGCCAGGAACCGAACATCGACGCCTCGCTCCGCCAGCGCGACGAGCGGTCCATCGATTCGCATCACGTGTAGCGGCCGCACGGAGTCCTCGGTCGTGTAGTAGCCTGCAATCTCGTCGCGCAACCGAAATTGTCGGGGTTCGAATGCGTAGACGTACAGCGGTGTCGATTCGCAACGCGCGCGCCATGCGGACTCAATTGCAACCACCGACGACGCCGCGCCAAGGAACCGTTCCCGATCCGCTGCGCTCGTCTCCGGTCGCGCGTAGAAAGTCACACGCGGGCAGTCGCGCGGCACCAGGTAGTTGTGCAGGCGCGCCGCCGTAATGGCCCACACCGTGTCGTTCGGACGCGGCACGAAAACCTCGATGTCTGGGGTCTCGCTGACGTGAAACAATCGGTCGGAGTTCATGTACCGGCGGGTACTCATGGGCCGGCGGGAGGAGCTTGCTCGCGATGCTCGGCGGCTGCCAGCAGACCGCTGAATCATGCGCAGAAGACTTACTTCTGCTCCCAGCCGCTACCCTGCCGACGCACGTAGCCGCCCGATTCCGTCTTGTCGATTGCTTTGCGACCGGCAATCAGCTCCATGTCGGCGATGTCGATACCGTTTTCGGCAGCCAAGCGCTCGTATTCGCCGCGGCGCTTGTCGTTGACGCTCTTGACGAGCGCTCGCACCTCGCGGCTTGGCGACGCCGATACCGACGCTACGTAACCGCTTGCGTCCTCACCGACCAGACCCTGTCGCTTCGCTTCGTCCAAGGAGAGCTCGGCGAACGCGAGCGGCGCGACCAACAGCAGCGCATAGACGATCGATTTCTTGCCGAACATTCGAATGCTCCTCATTAGAAGATCTCGGAATCTTTGAACAAGTCGTCGAGCTGCTTCTCGACCTTCACGAGAATCTCGTGCTTGATGTTGACGTTCAGGTTGATCGTGATGGGCTCGTCGGTGGCGACCTTCACGGTCGGCGTGCACGCAGCAACGGCCAACACCATCAGCACCACGCTCATCGATCTCTTCATCGCGATCCCTCGTCGGCTATCCCACACAACATACCATGACGCACAACCTAACGATTAGCGACTGAACCGCCGCTGAACGCGTTCCGTGACCGACTCCGCAGCGCGAAGCGACTCCAACAGCGCAGGGACGCTCTCGGTGACGTTCAAATTGAAGTGGATAGGTCGGCCCTTCTCGACGTCGGGGCTCTTGCCCTTCAAGTGCACGGCGAGCGCCAAGGTGCCGTCGAGCCCGTAGTCCACGTCCGCCGTCATCGACTCGTAATCGAAATTGCGCAGCGCCGTCATGGCCAGATCGAGCCCCGGCACCGATGCCCCTGTGAAACCGCCGCGGTAGCTCAACCGGCCGCCCGGCGGTCGCGTGGCGATGCGGCCACCCGTCACCACCATGCCGGTATCGTCGATGGTCACCGGTAGTGTGCCGTCGAGTACGCCGGTGCCAACGATGTCCTCACCCTCGAGCGCCAGCACATCGGCGAGTTGCACGTCGGCAAGCGTCACCGTGAATGCTGCCGACGAGTCGCTCAAGTCGTAGCGTACCGCCGGAATCGAGGCGCGCCCACCGAGCACATTGGCGCCGATCGCCGTCAGCTCGACGGCGTCGGCGTCGAGCCAGGCGTCGAATTCGACCGCCGTGATCGCGACCCCGGGATCGACCGTTCCGATGCGCACCGGCGCGGGACCCGCGGTCAGCGTGCCCGCATGCCATCGCAGCGGCAGCTCGGTATCGACACCGTCGAGAATGGTCTCACCGTAGTGCAAGGTGGCTTTGGCCAACTTCGCGCTACCTTCGCCGTCGATCGCGAACGCGTCGCCGGTCTGACGGAACGTGCCATTGAATCGCGCGTCGACACGACCGCGATCGAGGTCGTAGTCGCTGCGCCAACCCGACAGCTCCGATTTCAACAGGGCCTTGGCGACATTGCCCGCGGTGCTCAACGCGAAACCCCCGGAACGGTCTTCGAGGTTCAGCTGCACGGTCATCTCGACTGGGAGCGCATCCGCTCCCGAGCGCAGGTGCACGCTCGTCTTGGCAGCGACATCGTCACCGCGCATGTCGAATTCCTCTAGCTCGAGGCGGGCGTTGCGAAATGCGAGGCGCTGGCCGGCAATCTCCAATTGCGGGATGCGCACGATCAGCCTGCCATCGCGAACCGCGATTCGTCCGGTGCCAAGCTGGTATTGGACACGCAGCTCATCGCCCGTCTCAACGGTGATGTCTCCCAGCGTCGTCGTCGACGCCTCGACCTCGAAGCCGCTCCCGAGACCGATTGCCACCTGTCCGTCGGCAATCGACGCCGTCAGTGAACCGGTGGCACTCGCCCAGCTGACCGGCGCCGCCGGCGACTCGCTGGCGAATGCCAGCGCCAAATCGGTGTCGATGCTGCCTTCGAGCTGCATGGGCGAGTCGGCATCGGGCATCGGTAACGGCAGCAGCAGGTCGAACGACAGCGGCAGCATGGTGCCCGGTTCGGACATGAAGCGCGCGCCGCCGAAATCGAATGCGGCGGCACGCACCACCAAGTCGTCGGACGACAGGCGGACACCGCCCGCATCGAAGTCGAACAGCGCGTGGCCGGATATTCGGTCCTCATCCAAGCCATCGAGTACGTCAGCCAGCGTGGCATCGAGATTGGCGCGGCCACGAACGCCACGCCAATCGAAATCCTCGTCGAGCGGCCACGGGGCATCGCCCTCGACGGTCGCGTGTACCTCTCCCGTGGCGTCGGTGAATCCGGCGAGCCCCGCCAGCAGCGCGAACGTCTCGGCGCCGACGTTCACCTGACCCGTCAACGCTATGCGTCCCGCATCATCTGGCACGCCGCGCACGCGGATTGCGGGTATCTCGGCGCCGCCACGTTGCGCGAGCGAGACCTCGATGCCACCGGTAGGATCCAGCTCCACGCGCGCATCGAGGGATGTCGGCAATTGCGGGCTGTCGACGTCGAATGTGCCGCGGGCACTCGATTCGTCGAGCTCGAAGCTACCGACGAAACGCGCCACAGGAGATTGGTTATCGATCGTGAGCGAGCGTAGCAACAGGTGATCGGCGGGTATCAGTGACCACAACGGCGGCACGGCAATACTGGTGGGTTCGTCCGATTCACCGATCGTCGCAGTGAGCGCGCCGATGTCGATTGCATCGAACCGCCCACCGAACAAGCCTCGCCAAGAATACGTGAGCGCCACTTCCGAAAAGTCGACCTCGTAGATATCGAAACGCAGCGATGCAGATTCGATGCGCATCGACTCGAGCCCGGGACGGCCAATGTCGAATACGCGCATCGTCACGCCAAATCGCTCGACATACTTCGGGACTGCCCATGCGAGCAGCGTCGGCCACACCACATACAACCCAGCCGCAAGGACGAGCGCAATCAGCAGCGCGTAGGCCAAGGGCTTCACGATGCGCACCACCAAAATACGAAATTCAGGTCGGCACGTGGGTGGTGGTCACCTCGGCCAACAAGCGATCGTCGTCACCGCGCACTTCGGTGCGAATCACGGTGATACGCCGCCCGACGCGTACGGGTCGCGACACGGCTCGAATCGTCCCCCCTTGCTGATTGGCGAGCATCACAGCGTGGAGATCGACGCCGACCATGAAGCGGCGCTCGCCGGTCTTCTCCAAGTAGGCGCGCCCGGCCGCACCCGTCGAGAGGTTGTCTGCCAGCGAAATGATGACACCACCGTTGATGTTGCCGGTCGGGTTGCAATGATGCGGCTCGATCCTGATCTTCGCCGCCGCGTCCCTTCCATCACCGTCGAACTGCATGCCGATGTACGCATCGAATGTCATGATCGCTCTCCATTGCCTACGCCGACTATAACCGGCCGCTACGCGGCATGGTCGTCACGCGCTTTCCCTGCGGACCGACCGCCCGACCCTGTCATCCGCAGGCAGAGGCCAAGCGACCAGGGACCGTCGCTTCGCCGCGTGCGCCGACCGCCCGTATACTCGACCGCCCCACAGTCGAACCTTCAGGTAGCGTTTCGTGATCGGCACGAACCCTCATTGGGACCAATTCATCACCGCGCACCGCTGGGCCGTGCTCACCACGCTGCGTACCTCCGGCTCGCCGGTCAGCTCGCTCGTCGCCTACGCACGGGACGCCGACGACCTGGTCGTCAGCACCCCCGGTCGTACCTTCAAGCGCACATCGATCGAGCGCGACCCACGCATCAACCTCTGTATCGTCAACGACCAGGCACCATTCAACTTCGTGGCGGTGGAAGGCACGGCGCGCGTTGAAACGACACGGCTACTGGAGACCACACGGCTCGTGTTCGAGAACATCAAGGCGTTCGGCTACGAGGAACCGGCAGACTTCCCCGGCTGGCTGGCAAGCCAGGCGCGCGTCATCCTGCGCATCCACCCGGAGCGCGTGTACGGCGTGATCCGCTAGACTGCAGCCTGTATCCTGCGCGCTTCTTCCAAGCCGCCGAGTCTGATCGAACATGTCTGGCACGATCTTGAAGGACCTGCCCAACGGCGAGCGCGTCGGCATCGCGTTTTCGGGCGGCTTGGATACCAGTGCTGCCGTGCATTGGATGCGCGCACGAGGCGCAATCCCCTATGCGTACACGGCCAACCTCGGCCAACCGGACGAGACCGACTACGAGGAGATCCCGCGCAAGGCGCTGCAGTATGGCGCCGAGCAGGCGCGCCTCGTGGAGTGCCGGCCACAACTGGTCGCAGAAGGCATTGGTGCGATCCAGTGCGGTGCATTCCACATCACGACGGCGGGTGCCACCTATTTCAACACCACGCCACTCGGCCGTGCGGTCACCGGCACCATGCTCGTGATCGCGATGCGTGAAGACGGCGTCAACATCTGGGGAGACGGTAGCACCTACAAGGGCAACGACATCGAGCGCTTCTATCGCTATGGCTTACTCGCCAATCCAAATCTGCGGGTCTACAAGCCGTGGCTCGATCAACGCTTCATCGACGAACTCGGCGGGCGCGCGGAAATGAGTGCCTACATGACCGCGCACGGCTTCCAGTACAAAATGAGCGCCGAGAAGGCCTACTCCACCGACTCCAACATTCTGGGCGCGACGCACGAGGCCAAAGACCTCGAGCACCTCGACAAGGGCATCGACATCGTCAAACCGATCATGGGTGTGGCGTTCTGGCGCGACGAGATAGCGGTCAAGCGGGAAGTCGTGACGGTCACGTTCGAGGAAGGCCAGCCCGTAGCGCTGAACGGCGAGACGTTCTCTGATCCGGTCGCATTGGTCACCCGTGCCAACGAAATCGGTGGGCGGCATGGGCTCGGTATGTCGGATCAAATCGAGAATCGCATCATCGAAGCGAAGAGTCGCGGCATCTACGAAGCGCCGGGCATGGCGCTGCTATACATCGCCTACGAGCGCCTGGTTACCGGCATTCACAACGAAGACACGATCGAGCAGTACCGGGAGAACGGCCGCCGCTTGGGACGCCTGCTCTACCAGGGCCGATGGTTCGATCCGCAGTGCATGATGTTGCGCGAGACCGCACAACGTTGGGTCGCTAGGGCAATCACCGGTGAAGTGACGCTCGCGCTGCGTCGCGGCAACGACTATTCGATCCTCGATACGACCAGCCCCAACCTCACCTACCACCCCGAACGCCTGACCATGGAGAAGGCAGAAGGCGGCTTCACACCCCAGGACCGCATCGGCCAGCTCACCATGCGCAACATGGATATCGCCGACACGCGCAACAAACTCGGCGTCTATTCGCAGGTTGGTCTCCTCGCACGTGACGCGAAGGGCAATGTACCCCTGCTGAAGGGTGACGACGAGTAACTGAGGACTGTGGGAGCAGACTACGGAGACCGGCTGCGGGAGTGGGATCGCCCGCGATTCTTGAAGCTACCCTATCTTGTGCGATCGGGCCTGCCCGCGAACACCAGCGAAAGCCGCGCCCATCGACAACCGCGAAAACACTCGATCGGAGCTGGAGCAGCGCCACGATCAATCCAACATCACCTCCACCAAGGCACCCGTCACGACGAAGTGAATCCACGTGCCTGCAACACGCTCGCCCGCGGCGCTAAGTGCGTTGCGGTATGCGCGCAGCTGACCGGAATACGCCAATGCCTCGGCAACCCATTCGCTGCGCGGGCGGGGTGACGACTTGTGATCGATGATGTGCACGCCGTCCGCCGTATCGACCAACAGGTCGGCATAGCCGCGTACAGTCTGACCATTCTCGAGAAGCTCACTCACGGGATGCTCGACTCGCACCCGAAGAGGCCGCCAGGCGTCGATGGCTACGCATAGCCGACGCGCCGCCTCGAGCGCATCGTCGGCATCGATTGCGTCGCGCACTCCGAATCCGGCGAGCACGTCTTCAGCAGCAACCTCGGCGCGTTGATCGAGGCATCGCGCTGCGATGATTCTGTGCAACGCGTTGCCGAGCGCATCCATCGCTTCGGTACGCACGACCAGTCGCGCGCCGAGTTCGACAATGCGCCCGACCCGCGCCCCGGCCACCGCGCCCATTGCCGATGCATTGACGGAGGCAATCGGCAGGTCGTGCGCCGGAAAGCGCGATTCGAACCAGGACGGCGCGAATGCTTGCGGCGCGCCGACATCGGTCGTGGAGATCGCTACCGCTGGTGGGATGGACGATTCATCGTCGAATGCAGCACGCCAGGAGTCTTGCGAGACATCACCCGATTCGACCAATACCAACACGTCGCGGGCGCGTGTCAGTCCCACATATGCAAGGCGTCGCTCCTCACCGCGTTTGCCTGCCTCGCAGCGAACTCCTTCCGGCGATGCTTCGACCGCGGCGAGCACCGCTACCCCCTTCTTCCGCGCGCCGAACGGATTGGGCCAGAAGCGGATGTGCCGGCCGGCCAGCGGCCGCTCGATGTCGAAGGTTTCGCGCGGCGCCATCACGCGCACGTCGAATAGCCGCGATCGCCACGCGTAGTCGAGATCCGAAGCCACGACTACGGGCCACTCGAGGCCCTTCGCTTTGTGATATGTCAGCACGTGCACCGCATCGCCGCCGGTCACCACCGGCTGTAAATCGAGCTCGGGTGATGTCGGGTGCGCTGCCCAAAACAAGAAGCCGGTCAGTGAGGCTGGCTCGTGCTGCGCGGCACAGTGCTGCTCGTACTGCACCGCCAGGTCGAGAAATGCATCGAGGTTGCGCTGACGTTGATTGGCGGTCACCGCGTCGGGGCCCCACGCCGTCACGACGGCGCGGATGCCCACGTAATTCAGCACGCGCGCCACGATTTCCACCGGCGATCGAGTACCGAGGTCGTCGCGCAAGCGTGCAATCGCATTCAACATCGGGTGCTCGGCTTCGCCCCACGCGATACTCCGATCGCGCAGACGACTTGCAAGCCATGCTTCCGGTGCCTCAGTGGCGGTGAGCGCGACGATCTCCGCCGACGCGAGTGTGTCGGTTGCGTCGTCGAGCCGACGAAGGCACGCCTTGGCCAACACGATCTCGGGCACGGCCTGCAAACCGTCGAGCGACATCTTGATCGGCACACCCAATTGGCGAAGCGCCCGCGCAATTGCTTCCACATGGTCGTTGGTGGCGGCGAGTACCGCGATATCGCCGTAGCGAACGATGCGCGAGTGGTTCGCATCGGGATCGACCACCGCGATACCGTCGCGCACCAGCGCGCCTATCGCGCGGGCGAGCCGCGTCCAACGTGTGTTGTTCGGGCCCTCGATACGCCACGTCGACACCGGCGGCGTATCGACGTCGTCGCCGCGCCTGGCTTTCAGCACCACCTCGTGGGCGTCGATACCGTCGCGGGCGAACGCATTCGAGAATAGCTGGTTGCAAAACCGCACCAGCGGCGGTCTGGATCGCCAGGAGAACGGCAGAACATCGGTTTCGCCGCCGCGCCCGGCAAGGCCCGCCAGTGTCGCGAATACGAGGTCGGGATCGGCGCCTCGGAAGGCATAGATCGCCTGCTTCACGTCACCGACGAATATGGCCCGCCGAGCCAACGGCAGCAGCTTCATGAACAACGCGAGCTGCATTGGGTTGGTGTCCTGGAACTCGTCGACCAGCAGCAGATCCAGTTCGTCGCGCAGACGGGTGCGGATTGCGGCATCGTCGAGCGCGTGCAGCACCAATTGCTCCATGTCGGTGAAGTCGATCAGCCCGCGCTCGACTTTGATGGACTGGAATGCCTCGAGCGTCTTGCCGGCGATGTCGAACACCCCCTTGATGAACGCTTCGATGTCGCGGTGCATGCGCGGATGTCGGTCGTAGTGAGCCGCGGCGTCTCGCACGGCCGCGGCGAAAGTCTCGCCGCCATCACGCTTGCCGGCGCTTTCGTTGGCGAGCGCAATCCAACGTGGCCAGGGCAATTCGCTGCGGCGCAACTGATACATGCTCCGCTCCATGAGCGCCAGGTAGTTGCGCGTCTTGGCGGTAGTACGCGCGCCCACTTCGATGCCATCTGCTGCGGCCTTCACCGCGCTGAAGAGACCGCGATCCAAATTGCCTTCGGCGGCCTTCGGAAAGTAGGCGAGCAGGTCGCCCGCGTTACGTCGACCCATGTCGGCAAGCGCATCAGGCGAGACGTCATTGCTGCGCGCTGCGTCGACGATGGCCTTTACGTCGCGCTGCCAATCGTCGATCTCGAGTTTCTGCGCCACATCATTCATAGAACGCACACGTGCGCCATCGAGCGATCGGTCGAGCGCTTGCGCAAAGAATCGCTCACCGTCCTCGATCGACACCACGTTCAATGCCGGAGACAGTCCGAGCTCGAAGCAGAATCGCTTCAAGAGTCGCTCGCAAACACTGTGCACCGTGCCGATCAAACCTTCCGACATCCGCTCCGCAAGGCGCCCACGACCGCTTTCGATGAGGCGCGCCCGCACTCGGTCGTTGAGCTCGGCGGCCGCTTTGACGGTGAATGTCGTGGCGATGATGCGTCCGGGCTCGATGCCGTCTCGAGTGAGCGCGCGCTCCAACTCTTCCGTCAATCGATACGTCTTACCGCTACCTGCCCCCGCACTGATGAACCGTACGGCGGCGGCTTCGCGCGGTGGAGACTGATCGAACAAGTCGCCCTGACTCACCGCAAATCATCCCAGCCGGTGAGCGCGCCGAACACGTCGAATCTGTCCGGCTCGCCATCGCTACCAAGCGCATCCGCAGGTGGCAGTTCGCGTTCCGCGCTCTCCGTACCCGTCACGACGACCTCTACATAGCCACGATCGAGCTGCGCTCGTCGCCAACGATACGAAGCCACCGCTCGTCGCCAAAGCGCCTCTGCATCCTCGTTGGCGGTTCGCGTCGCAACCGTCGCGTTCGGAAAAAACCGCCGATCCGTGGCCAGCAGTCGGGCCGCAGAAACGATGAAGTACGCCTGCGCAGGCCATGGACCAGCAGTGCGGGAAGCGACCAGATGCGCGTAGGTGGCGAGCTGCAGGTGGCGATTTTCGGCCAGTAGCTTGGCACGGGCACGCTCGCCGCCCCATTTGATGTCGACGACGGCCATCGCGCCATCCTGACGTGTTACCCACAGATCCACGGCCCCTTGCAAACCCACGTCCGGCACCAACGTCGCGTCGAGCTTGGCTTCGCAATTGACGGTGACGACGTTCGCTACGGCGAGCTGGTCGAGCAACTCCGGCAAAGCGCGCTCCAGTTGCGCGGTAACGCGCTGATGATCGATACCGCGTCCGAGTTCACCGAGTAGCGCGCCCGATTGTTCCACCAGCTCCGGAACGACGGCAGCGAGCCAGGCCGACACGTCGGCGACGCGCCAGTTCTGGGCATGCTCGGTGAAGTATCGCTCGATCAAGAGATGAGCAAGGTTGCCGTACAGCAACGGGCCGTCGGGCAACTCCGCCGCCCGCCCGGGGCGCAGCCCCGCCGCGTAGTGCAGCACCCAGATGTGCGGGTGATGAATGAGTTTGTCGAGCGACGAGTAGGACTCCGTCGCACGCGCCTCGATGTGAACGTCTGCAGGCAGTTGCCAATGCGCGATCACCGGCGGCAGCGCACGTCGCCCGAGGCGCTCGGTGTGCAGCGACAAACCACCGATCGCGTCGTGGCCGCCAAGTAGTTGCGCCTCCAGGTCGACCACCGGCAATCCATCGAGTCGACCCTCGAGCATGCTCTCGAGCAGATGCCGACTGCCGTCCCGTTCGTGCACGACCAACACCAATCGCGCTGTGGCGCACATCAGCACTCGCAGCATGTCTTCACGGTGCCATGCCACTTGCTGCTCGGCGCTCGGCAGCGCCACACCGGCGCGCAAGAGGGCCGCACGCTCGTCACTAGTGAATGGTCCGACCCACAGCTCGGCACTACCCTTGAGATCCCACCAAATGATCTCTGCCGTCGGCTCGATCTCATCCAAGTTGGTCGCACCGCAGACGTGTCCGGCTTGCGCGAAGGTACCCGGGTCGCCAGCGCGCGCCATGACCTCGTCGAGCAGCGCATCGAGCTCGGCGCGCGCCACACGCTGCCGCCCTGCCGTGGCGAGCGCATCCAGCGCGACGATGAGCGCGCGCGCTTGCCCGAGGGCAGCACCATACAGGCGCTCTTCGGCAGGCCCGGCAATGGTGTGGCCAGCGCGTGCAATCCAATCGGCGACTCCGCGACATCGCTCAACGACATGCTCGAGCAGCGCGCCGGCCGCCGGATCGAAGCGTTGGTGCTCGAGCCAGCGACGCACATCCCGACGTTCGGTATCGCCCAGCGCATCGACATACGTCCGCCACGGCCGACCGCCGATGCCCGGCTGCTCTGCGACGGCTGCCGCCAAACCGCGCCGAACGCGGCGGCCAATCGGACCGACGGGATGCTGCAGGAACTGCAGCAGCGCATGTGCACTCACCGGTCGCCAGAGCTGCGCAAGGGCCAACTTCAGTACCTGGGTAATGCCGCGAAATGCGCTGTAGTGCTGAAAACCCGCGCGCGCCAGCCCGACCCGTTCGAGCGCATTGTCGACGATGATGCCGTCATGCTCGGCGATGATTACGATGCCGTCGGCGCCACGCGCGTCGACGTAGCGCGCAACTGCTTCGGCAGACAGATCGCGCGAAACGGCCCGCAGCAAGAACAAACTACCGTCGCCCTCGAGCCGTACTCGCTCACCTTCAACCGAACCACCCGCCAATGCGCGCTGCGCGCGGCCAAGATCCGTCGTTGGCGGCGCGCTCCAAGTCGATGTGGAACAATCTTCTGCAACGCTGAAGTGCGACAGCAATCGCCGCCACGCACGCGGCGCACGTACCAACGGCTGTGCGAGCACCACCTCGTCCACTCCGGCGCGCCTGCCACCCGCCAGCGCATCGCTCAATCGGTTTAGGCGTTGCCCAAGACTAAGCTGTACGCGCGTCAACGCCTGCTGCTCGACGTCTGCCAGGTCGCGCAGGCGCACGCCCGCATCGCCAGGCACTCTGCCCGACCAGCCATGGAGGTAGAACCGTGCGCGCCAGTCGAGCAGCGTACGGGTAACGTTGATTGGATCGACGGCGAGCGAGGTGTGGTAGAAGCGATCGACGTTGTCCGCGGCCTCCAAGCACGCCCGATAGGTGAGCAGCGCCTCGCCCGGCGGCGAGACGACCGGCGGTAAAGCGAGCCGCTGCTCCAGCGCCTCGATGAAGACCTCGCCGCGCAGCGACACCACACCGGAAGTCGTCGCCGGCCGCTCCGGTCGCACGCCGTGCGTAGCAAGGGAGAGGTGTACGCGCATGAAGAGGTCGAAAAGCGGTGACAGTTACAGATTTTATCCGCCCAAGCAGGAATAAAGGCGAATGGACGCAGGCACAGATAAAATCGGTAACTGTCACCGATTGTGCGAATGCTATGTGGAAGTGGCTGCGCGCCAAGCGGCGCGCGCGAATTCTCGCGCGGCGGCCAATCGCCGACGCACTATGGCGGGACGTGGTCGAATCGACACCGTACCTGCGCGTGCTCGGCGAGGCCGAGCGCGCGCAGCTACGCAAGCTCGCAACCTGGTTCGTCGCCGAGAAGACCTTCGTCGGCACGCATGAACTCGAAGTCGACGACTACATGCGAGTCACGGTGGCGGCACAGGCGTGTCTGCCGATTCTCGAACTCGGCATCGACTGGTACCGCGATTGGCTGACGGTGGTGATGTACCCAGGCGGATTCGTTGCACATCGTGAAGTCGAGGACGAGGATGGCATCGTGCACACGGGGTTCGAGGAACTCGACGGCGAATCGATGGCGGGGGGGCCGATGGCCATCTCTTGGCAGGAAACCGACCCGCGCACGGCGCCCGATGAGCCGGTGGTCGTACTGCACGAATGCGCCCACAAACTGGACGAGCTGACCGGCGAGCCGAACGGCCTACCGCCGCTCCACGCGGGCATGCCGCGGCGCGAATGGTCAGCCGCATTCAGCGACGCCTACGAACGATTCGCCGCCGAGGCCGACGAGGGCACGGACGCGCTCGCGTTCGACGACTATGCCGCCACCGACGCTGCCGAATTCTTTGCAGTTATGACGGAGGCCTTCTTCACGGCGCCGGCCGATCTGGCCGATGGGTATCCGTGCGTGTACGACCAGCTGCGGGCGTTCTACCGACAGGACCCACTGGCCCGCCGCTAGTCGAACAACACGCGTTCACCAAGCGTGTTCAGATCGCGCCGACGTTTGCGCCAGTCCGGCATGTGCCCGTCCATCAACCGCTCGAAACCCGGCCCATGATCGTGGTGCTTGAGATGCGCGAGTTCGTGCACGATGACGTAGTCGATCAAGCGCAATGGCGCCTTCACGAGCCGCGTATTGAACGTGACCAGGCCGGTTTCACAGCAACTGCCCCACTGCGCGCGCATCAGCCGCAGCTTGAGCTGCGGCGTCTTCTTCACCCAGGACAGGGTCGGCGCGATGCGCTCGAGTCTGCGCGCCAGCACTACTTCGGCGCGGTCGCGATAGAACCGGTGCAGCTGCTTGCGAATCGTCGCCGGATCATCGTCGCGTACTCGAATCTGCAGCCCACTACGGGCCAGTTCGACGCCAGGTCGGCCATCCACCACCCGAACGCGGAGCGGATACGATCGCCCAAGGTAGGGATGCAACGCGCCTGTCTCGTAGCGTGGCAAAGTCGCGCGCACGCTTTGCAGTCGCTCACGTATCCATCCGGCGTGCTCGGAGATCACCTTGCGGATGTCGCGCATGCCGACATAGTTCGGCGCACCAACCCGCACCGTGCCATCGAAGTGGACACGCACCGAGATGCTACGGCTCTTGCGTCCGGTACGTCTGACCTGGAAGGGAATGTCCATTGCCGGCATTATGGCCGAACGCACTCGATGCGAAACCCCTCTGGACGCGCATGAGCAAGAGTTCCGCACGCGATACGCCTGATTCGTTGCAGCATCTCGACCCGAAGCTGCGCGACGACGTGCGTCTATTGGGCGAAATTCTCGGCCGCGTCATCGCCGGCGATCGTGGCGTTGCCTTCGTCGATCGCATCGAACGCATTCGCGCGTTGGCAAAAGCGGCACGCAGCGGCGCGAGCACGGATTGGGACGCGCTGTCGGGATATCTTGCGGACATACCGGCCGACGAGCTGACCGACGTCGCGCGTGCTTTCAATCAGTTCTTGAATCTCGCCAACATCGCCGACCAGCAACACCAAGCGCGCCGCATCGAGGAGACATCCTTGCTCGCGCTGCCCGACAGCCCGCAACTCGAAGCCACGCTCGAAAAGCTCACGATCGAGCTCGTGCTGACTGCACATCCCACCGAAGTGCTGCGTCGCACGTTGATCCAGAAGTACGAGGCAATCGGCCAGGCGCTCGCCAATCCGCGACGCGACCGTGAAGCGCTCGAGCGTCTCATCGCCGAAGCTTGGTACTCCGACGAGATTCGACAGGATCGGCCTGCACCGCAGGACGAGGCGCGTTGGGGTTTCGCCGTGCTCGAGCATTCCCTGTGGCACGCACTACCGCGCTTCATGCGCCGCTTGGATTCGGCGCTGATTGCCAAGGGCCTCGCACCGATGCCGCTCGACTCCGCACCCGTGACGTTCGCCACCTGGATGGGCGGCGACCGCGACGGCAACCCGAACGTGACCGCCACGGTGACCCGCGAGGTACTCATGCTCGCGCGCTGGATGGCTGCCGATCTGCTGCTGCGAGAGGTCGAGGAACTGCACGGATCGCTGTCGGTCACACGCGCCAATGGCGCGCTGAAGCAACGTGTGGGCGACAGTCACGAGCCGTACCGCGCACTGCTGAAGGACGTGCGCGAACGTCTGCGCGCGACCCGCGATTGGGCGGAGTCGCTCGACCTCACGCCGCCGAAAGGCAACGCGATCTACTTCGATGCAAGCGAGCTCCGCGAAGCACTCTGGCTCTGCTATCAGTCGTTGGTCGACTCCGGGATGACACAAATCGCCGACGGTCCCCTGCGCGATTTGTTGCGCCGCGTTGCGTGTTTTGGTGTGCATCTCGTCAATCTCGACATCCGGCAAAGCTCCGATCGGCACACCGAGGTATTCGACGAGATCACGCGGTACCTCGACATCACTCGGCTCGGAAAGTCGTACGGCAGGTGGAGCGAAGAGGCACGCTGCGAATTCCTGCTGAACGAGCTTGGCAACCGACGACCGTTGTTCCCGGAACAGTGGCCGTGCTCCGACGAGGTCGCCGAGGTGCTCGATACGTGCGCCGTCATCGCGGAAGGCAACGGTGCCGGAATCGCGCAGTACGTCATCTCGATGGCGACCGCACCGAGCGACGTGCTGTCTGTCATTCTGCTGCTGCGTGCCGCCGGGCTCGCACGCCACCTCCCGGTGGTGCCGCTGTTCGAGACCGAGGCCGATCTCGAAGCGGCGCCGGAGACGATCGACGCATTGCTGTCGTTTCCGTGGTATCGCGAATACGCAGGCGGTGAGCAGCACGTGATGATCGGCTACTCGGATTCCGCCAAGGATGCCGGCCAGCTAGCGGCTGCCTGGGCCCAATACCGCGCGCAGGAACGCTTGTCCGAAGTGACCGCGCGGCACGGTGTTCGACTCAAGTTGTTTCATGGCCGTGGCGGCGCCATCGGCCGCGGCGGCGGCCCGTCGCACGAGGCCATCCGTTCACAACCACCCGGTTCCGTAGCTGCCAGCCTTCGGGTTACCGAACAAGGTGAAATGATCCGCTTCAAGCTCGGCACGCCGGCCTTGGCGCTGGAAAGCATGGAACGCTACGTGTCTGCAGTCCTCGAGGCGACGCTCGATCCGCCGCCCGTGCCAGAGCCGGCCTGGCGCGAGCAAATGGCGTCGCTCGCGACCGCCGCGCTCAATGCCTATCGCGGCGTGGTGCGCGCCGATCCGAAATTCGTGGCGTTGTTCCAAGCACTGACGCCGGAACGCGAACTCGGCTCGCTCGCCCTCGGCAGTCGGCCGGCACGGCGCCGGCAAACACAGGACGTCGAGAGCCTACGTGCCATTCCGTGGGTATTCGCGTGGACGCAAGTGCGGCTCATGCTGCCCGCCTGGCTCGGCGGCGAGGCGGCATTGCCGGACGCCGCAACACAGCACGGTACCCAGATGCGTGACATGCTCGCGCGCTGGCCGTTCTTCCGCATGCAAATGGACATGCTCGAAATGGTGCTCGCGAAGGTCGACACCGCGCTCGTCATGTACTACGCCCGGCGTCTCACCACGTCCGATCAGCAACGGGCCGTGAGCGCGTTGTGTGAGCGAGAACGGCGCCTCGAGCAGGCGCTGCTCGACTTGCGAAACACAGGTGAGCTATTGGCCCACGATCCTGGCTTGCGTGCCTCACTGACCGTGCGCAACACTTATCTCGATCCGCTGCACTTGCTGCAAGCCGAGCTGCTCGCGCGATTCCGAGACAACAACGACGAGGAATCCGCGCGCGCGCTGAAGGTCACCATGGCCGGCATCGCCAGCGGTTTACGCAACACAGGTTAGGATCACCACCACTTGCGCATCGGCGTCGGAGATCTGTACGGCGGCTTGACCGCTGCCGTGGTCGCACTACCGCTCGGACTCGCATTCGGCGTGGCCGCATTCGCGCCGCTCGGTGCCGAGTATGCGTCGACCGGCGCGATCGTCGGTCTACTCGGCTGCATCATCACCGGATTCTTCGCCGCGCTGCTCGGCGGGACGCCCACCCAAGTCACCGGGCCAACGGGTCCGATGACCGTGGTCGTCACGGCGTTCGTCGCACGCATCGTGGCGGGTCACGGTGCCGACCTTTCGCTGGTGCTCGCATCGCTCGCCATCATGGTGGCCGCTGGCGGCTTGGTCGAGATCTTGATCGGCCTCGCCGGCGGCGGTCGGCTGGTGAAGTTCATCCCCTACCCCGTGGTGGCGGGATTCATGAACGGCATCGCCGTGATCATCGTCCTCGGTCAGATCAAGCCCTCACTCGGAATCTCCGGCGACTATGCAAGCATCACGTTCGAAAGTGCGCTGCCGGCTGTCGGCGTCTGTCTCGTCACCATCGCTGCAATCTATGCGGCACGGCGGCTGACACCTGCCTTGCCGTCATCGCTAATCGGCTTGATCGGCGGATTCGCGACGTATCAGGCGTTTGCCGCATTGGGCGTGTCGCCCGCTACGATCGATTCGAATCCGCTCCTGATCGGCGCCATCCCGAACCCATTCCACAGCGTTGCCGACCTGACGCGAATCGTGCCCGTCATGCATCTCGGCCAGCTCACCGTGCTGCCCTTGGCAGACGTCTTGAACGCGGCCGCGGCGGGCGCCGTGCTCGGGCTGTTGGGCGCCATCGACTCGCTGCTCACGTCCATCGTTGCCGACGCGCGAACGCAGACCCGCCATGACTCGCGGCGTGAATTGATCGGTCAAGGCATCGCCAACATCGCAAGCGGCTTCGGCGGCGGTTTGCCAGGCGCCGGCGCTACTGTGCGCACACTGGTCAATATTGCGGCAGGGGCACGCACCCGCTCCTCCGGCATGACACATGCCTTGGTGATTTTGGCGTTGGTCGCGATCGCGGGCGGCACGGCGGCCTGGATTCCGCTGGCTGCGCTCGCCGGCGTGTTGTTCGTAACTGCTGTCGGCATGGTCGACAAATATTCGCTGCGCTTGGTGAAGCGACGGAAGGTACGCGGCGAGTTCGGCGTCATGATCGCGGTCACCGCCATCACCGTGGTCGTCGATCTGATCACCGCGGTCGGCGTCGGCTGCGCGATCGCGGCCGTGTTGTTCATTCGCCAACAGGTACAGCAGCCGGTGGTCTACCGGCGCCTACGCGGCGACCAAGTGTTGTCGCGCAGCCTACGGCCGCTACACGACCTCGAGCGACTGCGGGCCAGCGGCCAACGCACGCTGGTGTACGAACTCGAGGGCTCGCTGTTCTTCGGTTCCACCGATCGCTTCGCGCAGGCCGTGGAGGCGGATCTCGCGAGCGCCGATCACTTCATCTTCGACTTTTCGCGGGTCCGTGACATCGACCTCTCTGGCGCGCAGGTATTGGCCGCCATCATTGGCAGGATCAAGACGAACGGCGACGTTTCATTGAGCGGGCTTCGCGAACTCGAACATCGCACATCGTTCTCGGTGCACGAGCTGCTGCGCGAGCTCGATGTCCTTGCGCTAGTCGGTAGTGATCACGTGTTCGCCGACCTCGACCGCGCGCTCGAGGCGAGTGAAGAGCGGCGGCTCGGACACACGACCGGTTCGCCCGACCTGTCGCTTGCCGAGTTCGACGCCTTTGCCGAGCTCAGCGCCGATGAGCTAGCGACGTTCGCGTCGCACCTCGTCGAGCGTCGAATCCCGCGCGGCACCATCGTATTCGAAACGAACGACCCGGTTCGCGAGTTGCTGCTGGTACGCAGCGGCAAGCTCGAGTTGGTGCGATCGGAAGACCATCACGATTTCCGGCTGACGGCATTGCTGCCCGGTGCCATCATCGGCACGCGAGCGTTGCTCCGCCACCAGGACGCGCGCATTGCTGGGCGGGTGCGCGCCGCTGTGGACACCGACGTCTACGTGCTGTCACAAGATTTCCTGGAGGACGCCGAGCAACGCCATCCGGCCGCGCTCGCGCACCTGCAACGGGGTCTGCTTCACTCGGCGATGGAGCAAATCGATCTGTTGATGTTCGAGGTGATGCAGCTCGAGCGTTGACAGATGAATGTAGGAGCGGGCTTGTCCGCGACAGGCATAATCGGGCAACCCCGCTCCGGCGCCGCTCGCAGTCAATCGCCGGTATAGGCGCGCACCAGCCGATCGAGAAACTCGAGACCTTCGTAGAACGACTGCACCGCCATCCGCTCGTCGCGGCCGTGGGCGCGGTCGTCGTCGATGTCGCTGAACAGCCCCGATACGCCGTACACGGGAATGCCTACCTGGCGAAAGTACAGACCATCGGTCGCACCCGTGCTCATCGCCGGGATCACGGGTACACCGGGCCACATGGCCTCGGTGATCTCCGCAATCGGTGCCATGATCTCCTCTTGGAGCGGTGACGGCGGACTCGGCTGCGCCTTGTTGACAGGTGTGATCGTCACCGTCGAGTCGTCGATGACGCGCGCGAGCTCGGCCTGCACGTCCGCCGGCACCACGCCCGGCAGGATTCGACAGTTGACGGTTGCACGCGCGCGCTGCGGCAGTGCGTTCTCGGCGTGACCGGCTTCGAGCCGCGTTGCAACGCATGTAGTACGCAGGCGAGCGTCGTACGCTGGGATCTTGCGCACGAAGTCGAGGCTCTCGGCATCGGGCGGGTCGAACAGCACACCGCGCAAGAAGTCGTCGTCCGGCGGTTGGAGGGTCGCCGCCGTACCGCGAAAGTAGGCGCGTGAGACTTCGTTCAATCCGACCGGGAACTCGTGTGCGCCAATACGTGTAAGTGCTCCGGCGAGTGCGTAGATTGCATTGTCGCGCCGTGGCACCGACGAGTGACCGCCCGGATTCGTGACCTCGAGCGTGTAGGTCTGATAGACCTTCTCGGCCGCTTGCACCGTATTCGCGAGCCTAACGCCCCCGCGCATCATGCCGCCACCGCCTTCGTTCAACACGAACGCTGCATCGACCAACTGGCGGTGGTTGGCCAGCAAGTACTTCACGCCATTGGTCGAACTCGAGATGAGTTCCTCGTCGGCGGTCAGCGCGACAATGATGTCGCGGTTCGGTACGTAACCTTCACGCTTCATGCGCGCGAGATTGGCGATCCAGATCGTGGCCATTGCTTTGTCGTCCGCCACGCCGCGCCCGTAGAAATATCCGTCGCGCTCGGTGAACTCGAACGGCGGCAGCGACCAGTCCTCGGGGTTCGCCTCGACCACGTCGATGTGCGCGAGCAACAAAATGGGTTTGGCAGTGGGCGCTGCCGATCGCAGGCGCGCGACGAGATTGCCTTTGCGGGGCGCGGGCACAATCACCTGTACATCCGCGGTATCGAATCCGGCAGCGACTAGGCGCGCCGCCATCGCTTCGGCGGCGGCCGTGTTGTCGCCGACAGAATCGGTGGTATTGATCTCGACCAGTTGCTGGTAGATGGCGCGCGCGAATGCCTGATGTTCGGTGAGTTCCATTGCCGCGCTTGGCAGCGCCATGACCATCGCAACGACCATCCACAATTCGATCCTGGCTTTTCGCGTGCCGTACCGCATCCCGCCTCCGCGTGTATCGATCGGGCAAAGCGGGCAGTATAGCGGGGCACGCTTCACGGAGTTCGCAGTGTTCGAATTGCACCCTCGCCTCGCCGCCGATTGCTTCGACGTGGGCACGCTGCCGCTCTGCCAGCTGCTGCTCATGAACGACGGGCGTTTTCCCTGGTGCATTTTGGTACCGCGTATCGCCGGGCTACGCGACTTACACGACGTGCCCCACGACCGCCGAATCGACCTGTTCGACGAGATCGAACGTGTCTCCAAGGCACTCGAACACCTCGGACCCACCGACAAGATGAACGTCGCCGCCCTCGGCAACATGGTGCCGCAGCTGCACGTGCATGTGATCGCGCGCACTACGACCGACGCCGCGTGGCCGGGCCCAGTGTGGGGTGTGGGCACGGCAGCGCCGTACCCCGACCCTGGGCCGCGCCTCGGCGAACTGCGCCGCCACTTGAAGCTCTGATCGCATGTCCGAGCTGAACATCGACGCTGCACTCATCGTCGGCCTCGTCGGCGCCGGCGTGGTGGCAGCCGCGCTGATCAACTCGATGCTGTCGTCGTCGCGCATTCCGCCGTTGGTCGGGTACATCGCGTTCGGATTCGCGCTGCGGTTGATCGACGACGTTGCACCGTTTCTGTCCGAACCAGTCCTGCACGCCTTCCGGTTCATGGCGGATCTCGGCATCGTGGCGCTGCTGTTCGCGATCGGCCTCGAGTGCCATCCATCCGCGCTTGCGCGCAAGCTGCCGGTGGCGAGCTTCGTGTGGTTCGGAGAGGCGGGCATCTCGTTCGCGGCTGGATTTGCAGCCGCGTACTGGATCCTCGAAGTGGAGTTGCTCGGTGCGCTCGTGGTGGGTACAGCACTTTCCGCCACGAGTGTCGGTGTCGCGGTCGCCTCCTGGCGCGCGGCCGGTGCCATCGATACGCCGAACGGTAATTTGCTGGTCGACGTCGCTGAGCTCGACGATCTATCGGCGGTCACCATCATGGCGTTGCTGTTCGCAGTTGCGCCGACAATAGTTGCAGGCGGCGATGCGTTCGCGGGTGCGATTTCGACGCTCGGTGAGTATCTACTGCGACTGGCTTTGTTCGTCGGGATCTGCCTCCTCTTCGCGCAATTCGCAGAACATCGTGTCACCGCGTTCGCAAGACGAATGCGAGCACCGCCGGAGCGCATGCTGCTGGTCGCCGGTGTCGGATTCTTGATCGCGTCGCTGGCCGGTGTACTCGGTTTCTCGCTCGCGATCGGCGCCCTTGCCGCGGGGCTGGTGTTCAGCAACGACCCCGAAGCGGTGAAGACAGAGGCGTCGTTCACCGACATCTCGAGCTTCGTGACGCCGTTCTTCTTCATCGGCATCGGCCTGCAGATCGATCCGGCTTCATTGGCGTCGGCGGTCGTTCCCGGCGTGGTCCTGACCGTGGCAGCGGTGGCCGGCAAGCTGATTGGCGCGTATCTACCGGCACGCATGGCCATCGGCGCCACGGGCGGCCTGTTGCTCGGCGTCAGCATGGTGCCGCGCGCCGAGATCACGATGGTGGTCATGGACCAAGCTCGGCCGTTCGTCGACGGATCGACCTGGCTGTACTCGGCAATGGTGATCGTCACCGCGGCAACGTCGGTCGCCGCACCGCTGGTCCTGCTGCCGCTCCTTAAGCGTCGGCACCAGCGCTGATACACTGACCGGTCCGCCGGAGGACGAAACGCAACGGCGATTTGCACCGCGAAACCTGCCACGCACCTATCAACCAGAGGAGCCGATGACGGTCATCAAACAACAGGATCTGATCGACAGCATCGCCGACGCGCTGCAGTTCATCTCCTACTACCACCCCGTGGACTTCATTCATGCCGTGCACGAGGCGTACTTGCGAGAAGAGTCTCCGGCGGCGCGGGACGCGATGGCGCAGATTCTGATCAATTCGCGGATGTGTGCCGAAGGTCATCGGCCGATCTGTCAGGACACGGGCATCGTCACGGTGTTCATGAAGGTCGGTATGAACGTGCGGTGGGACACGATACTCGGCTTGCAAGAAATGGTCGACGAAGGCGTACGGCGGGCCTACTTGCACCCCGACAACGTGCTCCGTGCATCGATCGTTGCGGATCCCGCCGGCGCGAGGAATAACACCAAGGACAACACGCCCGCAGTGCTGCACGTCGAGCTGGTGCCGGGCGATACCGTGAGTGTCGACGTTGCGGCCAAGGGCGGCGGGTCCGAGAACAAATCGAAGATGGCAGTGCTCAATCCGTCCGACTCCATCGTCGATTGGGTGTTGAAGACCGTGCCGACGATGGGTGCCGGCTGGTGTCCACCGGGCATGCTCGGTATCGGTATCGGTGGCACCGCAGAGAAGGCCGCAGTGCTCGCCAAAGAGTCGCTCATGGAGCCCATCGACATTCAGTCGCTCAAGGCACGAGGTGCCAGCACGCGCGCCGAAGAGCTGCGGCTCGAGTTGTACGAGAAAGTCAATGCACTCGGTATTGGCGCGCAGGGCCTCGGCGGCCTGACGACCGTGGTCGACGTCAAGGTCAAGGATTTTCCCACCCATGCGGCCTCACTGCCGATCTGCATGATTCCGAACTGTGCCGCCACTCGGCACGCGCACTTCGTGCTGGATGGCTCCGGCGCAGCACTGCAGACGCCGCCCTCGATCGACGATTACCCGACCATCGAGTGGGACGTCGGCCCGACCGCGCGGCGCGTGAACCTCGACACGATTACGGCTACCGACGTAGCGAAGTGGAAACCGGGCGAGACCCTGCTGTTGTCCGGCAAGATGTTGACCGGCCGCGATGCCGCGCACAAACGCATCCAGGATTTGTTCGCCGCCGGCAAGGGCTTGCCGGACGGCGTCGATCTGAATGGCAAGTTCATCTACTACGTGGGGCCCGTCGATCCGGTGCGCAACGAGGTGGTCGGCCCGGCTGGACCCACCACTGCAACGCGTATGGACAAGTTCACCGACATGATCCTCGAGCACACTGGGCTGCTCGGGATGATCGGCAAAGCGGAACGCGGCGCCACGGGCATCGCAGCGATCAAGAAACATCGTGCGGTGTATCTGATGGCCGTCGGTGGCGCCGCCTATCTCGTGTCGAAGGCAATTACCAAGGCACGTGTGGTGGCGTTCGAGGATCTCGGCATGGAAGCCATCTACGAGTTCGAAGTGCGCGACATGCCGGTGACGGTCGCGGTGGACTGCAATGGCACGGCCGTGCACGACACGGGTCCGGCCGAGTGGCGCGAGCGCATTGCGCGCGCGGTGAAAATCGTGGATGCCAGTGCATGAACCACACGATCACGAGCTCACTACGGTCTTTCGGCTGACGCGCATTGCGACCGCTCCAGCTTTACCTCACGGGCACCGCCTCGTGGTTCTTCGCGTTCGGCATCCAGTCGGTGATGTTCGCATGGCTGGTCACCATGGTGCTGCGCGTATCGCCCGAGATGGTCGGCATCGCGCAGATGAGTCTGCTCGTGCCAACCACCATGTTGCTGCTCGTCGGCGGCAGCACGGCCGATCACTACGGCGGTCGTCGCATCGCTGCCTTCGCCCAAGGCGCAGCCGCCGTGCCCCCGCTGTTCTTGTTCGTCGTGATCGCGCTCGAAGGACTCACCTTCGACGCAATGATCGCCTACGCGATCGTCATCGGACTCGCACAAGCTTTCGTGACACCGGCACGCGACGGGCTCCTCAATCAGGTAGCAGAAGGCAGCGTGCAACGAACGGTGGTGCAAGCCAGCGTCATACAGTTCGGCGTACAGATGTTCGGTTTCCTGCTGGCATCGTTTGCGGAACGCATCGGTGCGCTGCCCATTCTTGCTATTCAGGCACTCGCCCTTGCCGGCGGCGTGATCGCGTTCACTCGGCTACCGGTCGTGGACGATCGTGCCCACGTCGGCCGTTCGCTACGGCTCGGTCTCGGCAAGTCGATCGCGGACGGCGGTCGGACCGTGCTGCGCTCACCGGCCATGCGCGCGATCGTGATTCAGAACTGTGCGATGGGCATCTGCTTCATGGGTTCGTACATCGTCACGCTGCCGCTCCTGATCCGCGAGGTGCACGACGGTAGCTCCGCCGACCTTGGGCTGTTGAACGCCGTCAATTCGCTCGGTCTGGTCAGCACCATCCTGATTCTGATGCGCTTCGGTGATCTCAAGCGCCAGGGGCGCGCACTGCTGCTCGCGCAGATGACCGGCGCGGTGGCGCTGGCGCTGGTTGGTGTCGGTCTCGCGCTCGAACAAACGTTGCTCTGCGTGTTCGTCTGGGGCATGTGTGGCGGCGTCGCCATGAGCATGTCGCGAACGATCATGCAGGAGCAGGCGCCCGTTGATCAGCGCAGCCGGGCAATGAGCTTCTATGCCTTTTCGTTCATGGGCTCCGGTCCGATCGGTGCACTCGCCAACGGCTTTCTCGTCGAGGCCGTAGGACCCGAGATGGCACTCGTGATCGCCTGTGTCGCCATGTTTGCCGTGTGCGGCGCAGTGGCTGCTACATCGTCGTTGTGGCAGTTGGGCCGCTACCTAGCCCCGCGGACACGGTTCCTACACACCACCGCGTCGATCGCGCACAGACTCCGTCGTCACGACACGCCAGGCTCGAGCGCATTGCCAAGGAGTTCGCTCGATGCTGCGTTTGACGATTGGTCTGATCATCACGCTGGCGCTCGCCGTCGACGCACAGGCGCTGTGCAGTTGCCAATGCCTCGAAGGGCGGGCCCGCACGGTTTGCACCACGCTCGATGAGGCTGTGGCTGGCGGCGATGCATGCCGACACGGTCTGCGGCGAGTGACGTGTCC
>QJXZ01000360.1 GCA_003248125.1 Gammaproteobacteria bacterium
GCGGTGCGACGCCTGACCGATCTGCTCCTCGAATTCACGGTAGTAGACACGCCCGCCAACCATCTGCTGACCGACATACTCCTGGGGCATGCGCTCGCCGTTGATGTACAGCACTTTGTTCCGATACTCGATGCGATCACCCGGCAATCCGATCACACGCTTGATGAAGTATCGATTCTCGTGCGGCGGAATGAACACCATGACGTCCCCGCGCTGGGGTTGATCGATGTCGACGACCTTCGTTCCCAGGACCGGCAAGCGAATGCCATAGGCGTATTTGTTCACCAAGATGAAATCTCCCACCTCGAGCGTCGGTACCATCGACTCCGATGGAATCTGGTAGGGTTCGACCAAGAAGCTGCGCAGCACCAAGACGAGCAGCAATACCGGGAAGAACGACCGCGCGTACTCGGCCAACACAGGCTCCTTCAAGAGCTTGTCGATTGCCTCGTCACTGGCGCCGCTCGGGCGGCTCGACCGATACGCGTCGGCCGCGCGGACCCGGCGCGGCTTCATCACGAAGTGATCGATTGCCCATATCCCACCGCTGATCAGTACGGCCCACGTCAGGATGAGCGGAAAGTCGACGTCCATCAGCGTTCGACCTTGAGCGCGGCTAGGAACGCCTCTTGCGGGATCTCCACTCGGCCGAGTTGCTTCATGCGCTTCTTGCCTTCCTTCTGTTTCTCGAGAAGCTTGCGCTTTCGCGTGACGTCGCCGCCGTAGCACTTGGCCGTTACGTTCTTGCGCAGCGCTTTGACCGTCTGCCTGGACACGATTTGACCGCCGATCGCCGCCTGAATCGCGACGTCGAACATTTGTCGCGGGATCAACTCGCGCATCTTCTCGGTGAGCTGCCGGCCGCGAAATTGTGCCTGGCTACGGTGCACAATCAAGGCCAACGCATCGACGCGATCACCGTTGATGAGAATATCCAGCCGCACCAGGTCGGCGGCTTCGAAGCGCACGAAGCCATAGTCGAGTGACGCGAATCCGCGACTCACGGATTTCAGTCGGTCGAAGAAGTCCATGACCACTTCGCTCATCGGCAACTCGTAGATCATCGACACGTGGTTGCCGGAGAACTGCATGGACTTCTGCACACCGCGGCGCTCTACACACAAGCCAATCACGTTGCCGACGTATTCCTGGGGCACGAGGATGTTGGCGAGCGCAATGGGCTCCCGCATCTCCTGGACCTTGCCTGGGTCGGGTAGCCGCGACGGATTGTCCACGTAGATCGTCTCACCGGCTCGGGTCACCACCTCGTAGACCACGGTCGGCGCCGATGTGATGAGATCGAGCCCATATTCCCGCTCCAGACGTTCCTGCACGATCTCCATGTGCAGCATGCCGAGAAAACCACAGCGAAATCCGAATCCCAACGCCTCCGATGTCTCGGGCTCGTAAAACAACGAGGCATCGTTCAGCGTGAGCTTCGCCAGCGCCTCGCGAAATTCCTCGAAATCCTCGGAGTTGACCGGAAACAGCCCGGCATAGACCTGCGGCTTGACACGCTCGAAGCCAGGCAGCTGCGGCGTGCCCGGCGACTTTGCGGACACCAGCGTATCGCCCACGGGTGCACCGCGAATGTCCTTGATGCCGGCGACCAGAAAGCCCACTTCGCCAGCCGACAGTGTCTCGCACGCTTGCTGCTTTGGCGTGAAATGACCGAGTCCGTCCACGATCTGCGCCTTGCCGACCGTTTTCACCATGATGCGATCGCCGATCTTCACGGTACCGTGCACCACCCGCACGAGCGACACGATGCCGAGGTAGTTGTCGAACCACGAGTCGATGATCAACGCCTGAAGTGGCGCCTCTGGATCCCCTTGCGGCGGCGGGATGCGCTCGACGATCGCCTCGAGCAACTCGGGCACCCCGAAGCCCGTTTTCGCGCTCACTTCGAGCGCGCGGCTGGCATCGATGCCGATGATGTCCTCGATCTCCTGGATGACACGAGTCGGCTCCGCCTGCGGCAGATCGATTTTGTTCAGCACCGGCACCACTTCGAGGCCTTGATCGATGGCCGTGTAGCAGTTGGCCACCGACTGCGCCTCGACACCCTGCGCAGCGTCTACCACTAAAAGTGCGCCCTCGCATGCCGCCAACGACCGCGACACCTCATACGAGAAGTCGACGTGACCCGGCGTGTCGATGAAGTTGAGCTGATAGGTGCGTCCGTTGCGAGCGGTGTACGGCAACGTCACGCTCTGGGCCTTGATCGTGATACCACGCTCGCGCTCGAGATCCATGGAATCGAGCACCTGATCCGCCATCTCGCGGTCAGAGAGGCCGCCACACAATTGAATCAACCGATCGGCCAGCGTCGACTTGCCGTGGTCGATGTGCGCGATGATGGAAAAATTGCGGATGTGCGCGAGAGGGGACACGAATGTGTGGTGGGGTACTTCGGGCGGCGCGAGTTTAGCCCAAAACGGAGTCGGATACGTGTTCGACCCCAGTCACCGCCCTCAAACTCACTCTTCGGGCACGCGCAGCGCCAAAAACGTCGGCGCCTGACCGCGCACGATGAGCACCGGCACGGACCTGCCAGGCGTCAACGAGCCAGCCACGGTTTCGAAGGTGGCAACCGAGTCGATCTCGCGATTGTCGATGCGCGTGATGACATCACCGCGCTGTATGCCCGCCTCGGCGGCGGCGCCGCTCGCTTCTCGGACCAGAATTCCGCCATCGACATTGGCGCGCTGGCGGGTTTGGTCGGTCAGATCTTCAACCACGAGCCCGAGTCGCGAAGGCTCCGGACCGAATGCACCGCCCGCGAGCCGTCGGTCGTCCGTTTCCGGCAGTTCGCCCACGGTTACCTCGAGGGTCAGTCGCTCGCCGTCGCGAACGACCACGACTTTCGCCTTGGTACCCGCCCGTGTCCGGCCGACCACGTGCGGTAAATCCGCCGACAGGTCGATGGCATTGCCATTGAACTCGACGATGATGTCGCCTTCCTTGAGCCCGGCCGCAGCCGCTGGGCTGTCGTTCGAGACACGCGAGATCAGCGCACCTGCCGGTTTGTCGAGACCGAAACCCTCGGCGAGTTCACGGCTGACGTCCTGGATGACCACGCCGAGCCAACCACGCGATACCTGGCCATGTGCCTTCAATTGCTCGACGACATCGAGTGCGACGTCGATGGGGATCGCAAACGAGACGCCCATGAAGCCACCCGAGCGCGTGTAGATCTGCGAATTGATGCCGACTACCTCGCCGTCGAGATTGAAGAGTGGTCCGCCCGAATTGCCGGGGTTGATCGCCACGTCGGTTTGGATGAACGGCACGTAGTTCTCGTTGTTCTCGTTCGGCAGGCTGCGGCCCTTCGCGCTCACGATGCCGGCTGTCACGGAATAGTCGAAACCGAACGGCGAGCCGATCGCGAGGACCCACTCGCCGACCTTGAGACCCGCGGAATTGCCGAGTTTCACGGTCGGCAAATCCTTTGCCTCCACTTTCAGTAACGCAAGATCGGAGCGGGGATCGGCACCCACCAATTGCGCTTCGAGCTCACGGCGATCATTCATGCGCACGAGGATTTCTTCGGCATCCTCGACTACGTGGTTGTTGGTCAACACATAGCCGTCCGGCGAGATGATGAAGCCCGACCCCAACGAGCGAGAGGGCGGAAACGGACCGCGGTTGCCCGGACCGAAGAATCGCCTGAAGAACTCATCGAGTCGTTCATCCGGAATATCGAAGTGCGACCCGGAACCGGGACGTTGCACCGTGCTCACGTTGACCACGGCGGCCGAGTTTTGCTCCACGAGCACGGTGAAGTCGGGCAGCTCGCGTGCAGCAACACCGGTGCCGACCAATACACAGACCGCGGCAAGCAGTGCACGCGCGCCAACTGGCTTCATATAGAAAATCCCACTGTCATTGCGAATCGGAGCTGCCAACGGTGCAGCGGGCGCCATTGTTCACCAATGCATCGTCGCTGTCTAAAGTGCCGGCACCACCTATCCTCGTGCTACGTATGGTCGTACCCAACCAGGGCTTCCACGTCGCCATTGCAAGCCCGAGGATGGCGATTGCGAGCCCCGTGAACGCCATGCCGGCGGCGGTGGCGTCGTCCACGCGCAGCCACGCGGCTAGAACTACAGTTGCGCAAACCGTGAGCAGCGGAACACCGAACACCGTGAGCACAGCCCGCCGCACCAAGTAGTGGGGCGCCGCTATCGAAATCAAGGCGCCCGGCGGCAGATTGGCATCCGGCGGCAGCACGATCGGCACGCGGACCGTCGAAGCCGCGCACGTGCCATCGCAGGTCGAGCACGAATCCGCCGAGCCATCCATCAAGTCGGCTACGAGCGCACCCTCGCGTGTCCTGCGCACACGTGCGGTGCGCTCTACTGCACTCGCTTCAATCACCGACGGGGTCTACCGAGCGCGCAACACGTTGCGCCGTCGCAAGCGGCACTTCTCCGACCACGGTCACGAGATAGGCGGCCTGGTCCGCACCTCGCGCCATGTGCGTCACCACCACCGTACCGCCAGTGCGCGATACCAGGCTCGCCGCACCAGATTCCGGCATCTCTTCGACGAACACGGAGAACGTCGCCAGTCCGTCCGAATACATGAGGGTGTTCATCGACCGTTGTGTGGCCGGTGTACGGCGAATGTCCCAGGCCGCCATCATGAAGCCACGTGGTACCCACGAGGCACGCCATTGCGCTGGCGACGGTGGCAGCTTCGAGTCGGCGACGAGATCGAGATGACTCGTGACGGTTCCGGTCGGCGTGGTCGGCCTGAGCAATTCCGCATCGATGGGTTGGTCGATTGCGACATGGGCGAACTGGAAGATCTCGAGCCGCGCGCCTGTCATGTCGACCATCTCGGAACGCAGTAGGAGGCCCGTTTCGGCATCCAGCCAGAGTCGGTATCCGTAGCGATCTTGATCGAGTGGCGCCACGCGCACCACGACTGCGCTCCGATCGGCGACGCGGTCCGTGCCGGTCACGGTCAAATCGTACGTATCAGTCAATGCTTCGAATGATCGTGTGAATGCGCGCGCGAACGGCCCAGACGGAATGCTGGCTTCGAGCGCGAGCATCTCGTCACCAGGCTGCAGGATGCACGCCACCTCGTTGCCGCGGCGCACGATTTCACGGGGTGCACCGTTCAAATGCACGAGGCGCTCATGTTGAACGTCGTCGATGACGGCGTGAACGATTCGTAGCGAAGCCACGTCCGCGCCGTCGAAATAGCTGAACACGCCGTCGTAGCTGCGCTCCGCGAACGCCTGGTTCATGGTCGCGAGCCACTCCTGGGCCGACCGCTCAGCCGCCGTTGCGCCGACGTCGGGCCAAACCACGAAGATCATCAGCGCGGCGTAAGCCCCGCGCCTCATCTGGATTCGAACGCCGCGACCTTGACGAACGGAACAGGACTCGCAGCGCGGTTGAGCGCCGTAGTGTGAACGTGCTGCAACACCTTGGCGCGTGCATCGAGCAGATCGGCTTCGCTTGGGAACGGCCGTAGCCGGGGTTCGTCGTTCGTCGACGCGATAGCGGCAGCGTTGGCAGTGACCAAGCGCTCTAGCGATGCGGGCGACGTGGAGTCGGCCGCCGGGGTCGCGGGAACACCTATGACTGGCGTGCCGTCGAACGCAATTGCCGGCGCATCGATGTCGGTTTCGTTCCACGTACCGCCGAAGCCAATGAGTACCGCGACAGCCACTGCGGCTGCCACTCCGGCACCGATCATGCGCGCCGACCAAGGCTCGCGACCGGGAATCCGGGGACGCCCGGGGTTGCGATTCGTGCCGTCTTCCTCGGTGCCGTCGATGGCCGCCCACATGCGACGCAATGCAACTTCGCTCGATAGCGGCTTGCCACGAGCCTCGCCGCGCATCAGTGCGCCGATCGCATGAAATCGCTGCCACATGGTGCGCAGACCTGGTTCCCGATTCATTTCGTCGAACACGCGACGCAATTCGAACTCGTCGGCCTCGCCATCGATGGCCGCCGAGAGCGATTCCTTCAGTTTCATCGACATCACTGCATGCTCTTGGGATTTTCCGGTGCGATTCTTCACGCCCGACTCAACAACGGTCCGATCTTGGATTCGATGGCCTCGCGCGCACGAAATATGCGTGAGCGCACGGTACCAACGGGACATTCCATGATCTCGGCGATTTGCTCGTAGGTTAGACCATCGAACTCCCTCAGAGTTACCGCACTGCGCAGGTCGTCAGGCAGCCCGGCCAGCGCCTCGTCGATGGCAAGTTTGAGCTGATCGCGAGCCAAACTGTTCTCCGGGTTCTCACTTTCGCGTAATGCATCGCCGGCGTCGTATTGTTCAGCATCCGCGACATCGACGTCGACGTCCGGCGGTCGCCGACCGCGTGCAACCAAGTGATTCTTCGCTGTGTTCACGGCGATCCTGTATAGCCAAGTGTAGAACGCACTCTCGCCACGAAACCGCGGCAGTGCACGAAAGGCCTTGATGAAAGCCTCCTGGACGACGTCGTCGATCTCACCCACATCGCGTACATAGCGCCCCACCAGTGAGTGGATTTTGTATTGATAGCGCTGAAACAGGAGATCGAAGGCCTGTCGATCGCCCTTCTTGACGCGACGTACCAGTTCCTTGTCGGTATCTCGGGTCACGGACCGCAACACCTCTGCCCGCCGGATGTCGTCGAACTCGGCGGCGACTGCACGCAAAGGGCGGTTATTCTGCATATCTCCCTTACCTTATACTACCCAGCCACGCCATGACGCCCGCGACTACCGTGCCAGCTCGCCATCGACACGACGTGCTCGTCATCGGTAGTGGTGCCGCGGGCCTCGCGGCAGCCTTGCATTTGGCCGGCGACGCACGCATCGCCGTGCTGAGCAAGGCCAATCTCGCCGCCGGCTCCACCGATTGGGCGCAAGGCGGCATCGCTGCCGTCACGGACGCTCAGGACAGTGAGTACGAGCACGTCCAAGACACCATCCATGCCGGTGCCGGACTGTGCCGCGAAAAGACCGTTTGGCACGTGGTCTGCAATGCGCGCGCGGTCATATCGCAATTGATCGATTGGGGGGTTCATTTCGACCACGACGGTAACGGCTTCCATTTGACCCAGGAAGGCGGCCATTCGTTCCGTCGTGTACTGCACGTTGCCGATGCCACCGGCCATGCGATTGCGACCAATTTGGCCAGAGAAGCCGAGCGCCGCCCCAACATCGAGCTGTTCGAAAACCGCATCGCCATCGATCTCATCACCACCACACGACTCCGTGCGGGCGGCCCTCGCCGCTGCATCGGTGCGTATGTCTACCACCGCGAGCGCGACGAGGTGGAAGTGTTCGAAGCGCGCTTCGTGATCCTCGCCACTGGCGGTGCAAGCAAGGTCTACCTGTACACGAGCAACCCAGATGGCTCGACCGGCGATGGCATTGCCATGGCTTGGCGGGCCGGCTGCAGTGTCGCGAACATGGAGTTCAATCAATTCCATCCGACCTGTCTCTACCACCCCCATGCCAAATCGTTTCTCATTTCCGAGGCGGTACGTGGCGAAGGCGGCGCGCTGATGCTGCCCGATGGCGAGCGCTTCATGCCACGCTTCGACCCGCGCGCAGAGCTAGCGCCGCGCGACATCGTCGCCCGCGCCATCGACCACGAGATGAAGCGCCTCGGCATCGATTGCGTGTACTTGGACATATCGCACCAGCCCGACGCGCTGATCAAGAAGCACTTCCCTAACATTTACGCCACCTGTGGAGCGCTCGGCATCGACATCACCCGTGAGCCGATTCCGGTGGTGCCAGCTGCGCACTACACCTGCGGCGGCGTGGTCGTGGATCTCGACGGGGCCACCGAGCTACCGGGTCTCTACGCGATCGGCGAAACCACCTTTACCGGGCTGCACGGCGCCAATCGTCTGGCCAGCAATTCATTGCTCGAATGCTTGGTGTACGGGAAATCGGCGGCAGATCACATCCGCAAGCACCTCGACGACCAGTCACCGAACCTAGACATTCCCGAATGGGATGCGAGCCGAGTGACGGACTCCGACGAAGACGTCGTCATCTCGCACAACTGGCACGAGCTTCGGCAGGCCATGTGGGACTATGTCGGTATCGTGCGCACCAACAAACGGCTGGAGCGCGCCCTGCATCGCATTGATCTCTTGAAGCAAGAGGTGCACGACTACTACAGCAACTATCGCGTCAGCCGTGACCTGATCGAGCTCCGAAACCTCATTCACGTCGCCGAGCTCATCGTACGTTCGGCACGGGCGCGACGCGAAAGTCGTGGCCTGCACTACACGCTGGACTACCCGAGCCCCAAGCCGAACGGGCACGATACGGTGCTTTATCCCAGCGTCACCGACCCTCTCGACGTGCTTCGCAATCGCTGATCTCGGCCAAACCGCCAGAGCGGCGTAACCCGCGGCACCGCCGCGATCAGATGTCGCTGTAGACGGGCGAACGCCACGCGTCCCACCTCGCTTCTGTGCACATACAGCCGTCGCGACGAGCGTTCGCCGCGAACATTTAGCACCGACCAACCGGCGCATGACCAAGTCGACACGATGCGTTGGCGCA
>QJXZ01000197.1 GCA_003248125.1 Gammaproteobacteria bacterium
CGCGACTGCGGCCCGGACGAGATCCTCGACACTCGACCCAGTATCGCCTTGCACGGCCTGCCCAAGGAGCTGCATCCCCTTCTTCGGTAACGCGCCTTTCCGGCGACGTTGAAACATCGGATCGAGATAGACGACATCCCAGCGCTCACCGCCCCGCAGCACGCCCATTGCATCGACATTGCGGACTTCGGGTCGCGCACCATCGACTGCGGCGATTGCGGCGACGACTGCAGCTACCGCACGGGCGACACCATCGACGAGCACTCGATGTACGAGTGCATTCGACTCGAGCATGACCACCCGACAGCCGAGCGCAGCAAGGGTCATGCCATCCAAGCCGAGCCCAGCCATCGCATCGAGCACTAGCGGCTGCCGTGTCGTACCACACGCCCGCGCCAACGCGCCACGGTGTCCTTGCCGCACGCGGCGAGCCAACGCCTCGATATCGAGCGCAACGCCGCGCGTGTCCGCGGACGATTTGAGCTCGAGGCCATGCGATGTTTCACAGACTTCGAGCGTAGCGACTGACGGCGGAATGACGCGCATCAGCCAGTCTCTTTGCGAAAGCGGCTGATGCCTTCCAGATAGACTGGTACGGCGTGGGCTGCATCGACGTGGTCACCCGCAGCGAGCTGCACGCGCGCCAACCGGAGTAAATCGTACGCGTGCGGGTGCTGCCAATCCGCAAGACGCACTTCGTCCGTTGCCGCGGCCGCCATGATCCGCGGCGCGGCGTCCCCCGCTATCACCACGCCCCGGACCGCCGGATCGAAAGCGAACGATGAACGCGCAACCACACGTTCGTCCGCAAGCGGCAACGGCATGCCGTCCTCGCCACGTTGATAGCAGGCCGTGTAGATTTCGTCGCGGGTCGCCACCGTGCAAACCAGCACCCGTTCGGCCTTCGCATCCTGACGAAAGACGCCCGCTGCGATCGTTGCCAGCGTCGAAATCAAGATCACCGGAAGGTTGCGCGCCAGCGCGATGCCTTGCGCGACACCCGCGGCAATTCGCACGCCGGTGAACGATCCCGGGCCGCGGCCGAACGCCACCGCGTCAAGGCCAGCGGCCCCAACCAGCGTCTCGATCATCGATAGCAACAGCTGATTGTGCTCACGATCGACCACCCGGTGCTCCACATCGATTCGAGTACCGTGGTCGATACCCACGGTGCACGCCGCCGTTGCCGTATCGAAGCCGAGAATCGACTGCGGCGCCACCATGATCAATCGCCCAATTGCTCACCATGCCGATGGACGGCATTCTAAGTCGAGTACTGCTTCGAGCCCCAGCTATGGATATCAGTACGCGAGAGATGCTCGACATCGACGCGGCGCGCGAATTGTTGGTCGCCGCGGTCACGCCGCCGGCCGGGCCACCGGAGACGGTAGCGATCACCGCAGCCCACGGTCGCGTGACCGCCAATGCAGTCATCGCACCGATGAACGTGCCGCCCTTCACTGCATCGGCCATGGACGGCTATGCGGTGGCGAGCGGCGACGACGTATTCGGTCACGATCCACCATTCGTCGTCGCCGTGAACGGTGTGAGTCGCGCCGGCCATCCGATGCAACAGGCGCTCGCGCCAAATCGCGCTGCACGTGTGTTCACCGGCGCACCGATGCCGGCCCGATCGGATAGTGTCGTTCTGCAGGAGAACGTCACTGCCTCGGATGGTCGTATCCGTTTCGACGAACGACCACGCCCGGGACGCTGGGTACGACCAGCTGGACACGACGTCCATGAAGGCGCGTCACTGATTGCGATGGGCCGACGCTTGAACGCATTCGACTTGGCAGCGCTCGCAAGCGCTGGTATCGCGGAGGTTGCCGTATGGCCGCGGTTGCGGGTCGCGGTGTTCTCGACGGGCGATGAGCTCGCTTCGCCTCACACGACGCTCGCGCCCGGTCAGATCTTCGAATCCAATCGGCTGGTCATAGCGCAGCTGCTCGCGCCCCTACCCATCACCGTGACCGACCTCGGCATCCTGCCCGACGACGAATCGGCGATCGCGAGCATGTTCGCGCAAGCCGTGCGCGGGCACGACGCAATCATCACTTCCGGCGGCGTGTCGGTCGGCGACGCCGATTTCGTTCGCAGTGCATGGACACGGGTTGGCTCGCTCGACTTCTGGAGACTCGCGCTCAGACCCGGCAAGCCACTCGCCTACGGACGCGCGGGACACTGTCACTTCTTCGGGCTGCCTGGCAATCCCGTATCGACCGTGGTGACCTTGCTGCTGGTTGTGCGGCCGATGCTCGAAGCACTCGCAGGCAGCACACCGACGCCGCTTGTGCGCATCGATGCCGTCGCCACAGTACCCATCGACCACGAACCGGGCCGCGCAGAATACCAACGCGGACGACTCGACCAGACCAATCGTGGCCTAGAGGTGCGACCGACGGGCGACCAGAGTTCGAACCGCATCGCTAGCTTCAGCGATGCGAACTGTCTAATCGAACTGGACAAAGAAAACCCGGGGGTCCTTGCGGGCGCCCGGGTTCAGGTACTTCCTTTCAAAGGCCTCTTGAGCTAAAGCACGCGAGGCCGTATCACTTTCATCAGTGGCCCAAGGCCTGTTATTAGTGCCCCTTGGCCAGCTGCGCCGCTGCTTCGGCACGCTCGATGGCGGCCGAGCCGATGCGCAACGAAGCCGGGCGACGCGCTGCTGCCTTCTTCTTGGCAGTGCGCTTAGCCTTCTTCTTCTTCGCTGCTTTCTTTTTGGCGGGCTTCTTGGCTGCCTTGCGCTTCGCCTTGGCTTTGCGAGCTGCCGCTTTCTTCTTGGCAGTACGCTTAGCCTTCTTCTTCGCTGCTTTCTTTTTGGCGGGCTTCTTGGCTGCCTTGCGCTTCGCTTTCGCTTTGCGAGCTGCTGCTTTGCGCTTAGCTGGGGCTTTCTTCTTCTTGGCGGCTTTCTTCTTGGCTGCCTTCTTCTTGGGTGCTGCTTTACGTTTCTTGGCTTTCGCCATCATTCATCTCCTCGGCATTTCGATGTTGCGAACATCACGAGACACACCGCGTCTCGCGACACGCGGTGCAGATAATAGGTGAAACTTTGCGAAAATCCAGTCCTATGTTACGTCGTCTCGTGCACCCATCGACCCTCGATGTGAGAACAAGATCAGACACACGCACGTAATCGCGTCCACTTTGATGCACGAATGCACGTGATGACGCATCAATTCTTCAGCGCCGACATCACCGCACGCTTGATGTCATCGACACTTCCGACGCCATCGACGCGTACGTATCGCACATCTGCGACTTCTGCGCGCGCCTTGTAAAACGCTACCAAAGGAAACGTTTGCTCGCGGTAGACGCGCAGTCGATTTCGAATCGTTTCTTCTTTGTCGTCGTCGCGTTGCACGAGGGGTTCGCCCGTTTCGTCGTCGAGCCCTTCGCGGCGGGGCGGGTTGAAGGCGACGTGGTAGACACGTCCACTGCGCGGATGGACGCGACGGCCGCTCAGACGACGAATGATCTCCTGATCGGCAACGTCGATCTCGAGCACATAGTCGAGGTCGACACCAGCATCGACCAGCGCTTCCGCCTGCGGGATCGTGCGCGGAAACCCATCGAACAGAAATCCATTGGCGCAGTCCGGCTGCGCAATACGCTCTTTGACGAGCGCAACGATGACGTCATCGGAGACGAGCGCACCGCTATCCATCACCACCTTCACCTTGCGGCCAAGGGGCGTGCCAGCCTCGACCGCGCTACGCAGCATGTCGCCAGTAGAGATCTGCGGGATGCCGTACTCGTCGCAGATGAATTGCGCCTGCGTGCCCTTACCAGCGCCCGGGGGTCCCAGAAGGATGAGTCTCATCGGTACTCCTGATCGGATCGTGATGATTGGTCATGCCGCATCTGCGGCACGAAGAGAGCGGGCCGCATGGTAGCAGTATTCGATCTGTCGCCGTCGTCAGGGCAACGTGCTGGTTTGCGGCACGGGATCATCGACGATCGAACACGCCAAGGGTCTCGATGTGGCCGGTGTGCGGAAACATGTCGAACATTTGCAAGATCGACAGGCCGTATCCAGCAGCGATCAACGCAGCCGCATCCGAGGCGAAGCTGACTGGATGACAGGAAACGTACACCACCCGTTCGACCCGTGGCGCGAGCAACAGCGACAACGCCGGCCCGAGCCCGGAGCGCGGTGGGTCTACCAACACGCGATCGCGCGCGTCGTCGTGCGAGGGCCACTCGAGTTTGGTCGACACCTGATAGAGATCGGTCGCGGCGAATCGGGTCACCGTATCCAATCGGTTCAAGCACGCATTTTGGCGCGCGCGTTCGACCAACGCCGCGTCGCCCTCCAGTCCGATCACCGTGGCGCCGCGTCGTGCCATGGCAAGCGAGAAGTTTCCCATGCCGCAGAACAAGTCCAACACCTGCGTCCCGGGCTCAGCCACATGATGGGTGGCGACCGACACCAACGCCTCGTTGACGGCCGCGTTGACTTGCACGAAATCCGTCGCCATGAACCGGTAGGAAAGTCCGAATCGGTCGAGCCGATAAGCAAGCGGCGCGGGTTCTTCGCCATCGAGCCCGCGTACCGTCGAATAGTCACCCGACTGCGTGAGCACCTGTGCCGCCGAACGGCTCGCCACCGCGCGGAGCCGTTCGATATCGGTATCGGTGAGTGGCTGCAAGTGACGAACGATGCAGGCGGCCGAGGAATCGCCGGCCGCGAGCTCGATCTGCGGGATATGCTCGCAGATCGACAGGGCACCAATTTCGCCATGCAACTCCGACAGAATCTTGCCCAGCGAAGGCACCAGTACGGGGCACGCGCGAGCGCGGGCGATACGACTACCGAATGACTCTCGAAATCCGATCAGAGTCTCGCCGCTGCCAGCCAGATGGCGGACGCCGAGCCTTGCACGGCGCCGGTATCCAAACGACGGGCCCAACACTGCTTGATCGAGACGCCCGGGTGCCACACCCTGCCCATCGAGCCGCGTCAGCAGCGCACGTTGCTTCGCTTCGATCTGCTGGGTCGCGGCGAGATGCTGCGTAGAGCATCCGCCACAGACGGGGAACGCGGGGCAGATGCATTCGACCGCGCCTTCGATCGGCACCGCAAACCAAGTGCCACGACGACGTTTGACCACACGCGCGACCACAGCACCGCCAGGCAACACGCCACGGACTCTGACGTCTCGACCATCGTGATGAGCGATGCCCAAGCCATCCTCATCGAGTGCTTCGATGCGTAACTCGAGAATGCGCGCCAGGGGGCTCATCGCCGGTGGTCGCCGAACAAGCTGCGTGTGTTGAGTGGGCGATCGCCCAAATGCGGCGCAAGTGCGCGTCGCAGCAATCGCTTGGCCGCACGCCGTACGTCGGCATCGTGGTACCCGTCGTCGCGAATCGCGAGCAGCGTAGCGCCAGAGAACACGCTGCGATCGTCTGCACGTTCAGCCACGCCCACGAATCCCACGTCGGGCTGAAAGCGGTAGCAGCGGAGCGGCTCGATCGATCGACCAGTTTCGGCGTCGAACTCGAAGTCGATGCCGTAGCCGCACTCCCGAAGCAAGGCTTTCTCGAATCGCCGTAACACCGACTCGATCTCCTCGCCCGCAGCAAGCGCGGCAAGTGCCTCCTCGTATGCCACGAACAAAGCAGGATGGCCATCGTCATGTTTCACGAGCCGCAGGATGAGCTCGTTCAAATAGAGTCCGGAGAACAACGCCCGGCCCTGAAGCACATGGCGATCGAGCGATTCCGCGTGCGTCAGGGTCAGCAGCGCCGATTTTCCGGAGCAAGTCACGAGGATCCGCCCGAACGGGTGCAGTCCAGGCGCGGTGCGCCTGCCGGCCCGAACGCCCCTGCCCACCACGCTGACACAGCCGTGCTCGACAGTGAGCAACTCGACCAACGCACTCGTCTCGCGGTAGGGCCGCTGGTGCAAGACATAGGCGAGCTCGTTCACGATACGCCGAGTCATTGCGTGCTGATCCCTACTCGAAATTCGCCATTGTCTGCTGAACGACCTGTCATGCGCCCGGATCTTAGTCGCTTGGCGCGAACCGCTCTACGCGACGTTCGACTACTCGAAGCCCATTTGACGCACCGTCGCCTCGTTGCGCGTCCAGCCCGGCTTCACCTTCACCCATAAATTCAGCATGACGCGCCGCTCGAGAAGTCGCTCGATGTCGAGCCGCGCATCCCGTCCAATCGACTTCAGCATCTGACCGTGGCGGCCGATGACGATCGCCTTCTGACCCTCACGCTCGACATAGATTTCGGCATCGATCTGCACCAGTCGCTTTCCAACCTCGAAGCGTTGCACTGCAACGGCCACGCGGTGCGGCAACTCGTCACCCACCCGCCGCATGAGCTTCTCGCGCACGATCTCGGCGGCTAGAAAACGCTCGGAACGATCCGTGATCTGGTCCGCCGGGAACAAGTGCGGCCCCATCGGCAGCCGCGCCGACACTTCGGCACGCAGCGCTTCCACGCCGACGTCGCGCAGCGCGGCGACCGGCACGATAGCGTCGAACAAGGCGAGATCTTTCACGCGTTGCATCTGGGGCAATAGTTCGCGCTTGTCTTCGAGTTGGTCGATCTTGCTAATGACCACGATCTTCGGCCCACGGCAGGCTCTTACGTGACGAAGAACCAGTTCGTCTTCCTCCGTCCAACGCAGCCGTTCAATCACCATCACCACCAAGTCGACGTCGGCGAGCGCAGCGGTCGCGGCGCGTACCATCTGGCGATTGATTGCACGCGTGCCCGGCAGGTGAATACCGGGGGTGTCGACGTAGATCGCCTGACAGGGCCCACGCGTGTCTATGCCAAGCAGCAAGTGTCGCGTGGTCTGCGGTTTCCGTGACGTGATCGCGAGTTTCCGGCCGAGCAAGTGATTGAGCAGTGTCGATTTGCCGACATTCGGCCGTCCGACCAGTGCCACATAACCACAGCGAGTCTCGATGCTCATGGCGTATCGGCACCGATTTTGACAAGTGCTGTACGCGCCGCGTTCTTTTCCGCCTCACGGCGGCTGCCGGCGACCGCCTCGACCCGGACGTCGAGCGCATCAATTCGGCACTCGACGCGGAACGATGGTGCATGCGCGTCACCGGTCTGCTCCAGCACGGTGTACGCTGGCAGCGTGTGCCCCCGCCCCTGCAACCACTCCTGCAATCGAGTCTTGGGGTCCTTCACCGTGGCGTTCGCGATGTCGTCGATGCGGTCGGCAAAAAGATGCTCCACTGCACGGCGCACCGCGCCCACGCCACCATCCTTGAGGATCGCGCCGAGTATTGCTTCGAGCGCGTCGGCCAAGATCGACTCTCTGCGGTGACCGCCGCTGGCGCGCTCTCCCGCCCCGAGCTTGATGCGCGAGCCGAGGTCGATTTTGCGGGCGATCGCCGCGAGTGTCTTGCGCCGCACCAAGTGCGCGCGCTGCAGGGTCAACATGCTCTCGGGGTCGTCTGGGAACTCGTCGAACAGTCGCTCGGCGACGACGAAGCCGAGCGCGGCATCACCGAGAAATTCGAGGCGTTCGTTGTTGGTTCGCCCCGAACTCCGGTGCGAGAGCGCCTGCTCCAACAGACCACGATCCGCGAAGCGGTACCCGATCGCCTTCTCGAGTGCGTCTTGATCTACGTTCGCAACCATCGCGGTCGCGCGACCCGCCACCCGATCAATGGAATTCGAAACGCCGGTCGAAGGTCACGACCAGGTCGACGTTGTAGACCAGTGGCTCCCTGCGCTCGTAGTGCAGAATCAGCGCCGTGCCATCCCGTTTGCGGTCGATCTCGAGGATGTCGCGAACGTCGAGGTCGCGAATGTTGTTGATCTTCATCCGCTTCAGCATCGTGTCGCGGATCTCACCCTTGCTCATCGTATGAACGCTGCTCGCAGGCAGGCCATCGATGATGCTGACGAGCGTCCGATAGTCGATGTAGTGTGGCGCCAGGCGCACGGTCAGCAATGCGATGGAACCGACTACGATCAGCACCACAAGCCACGCCAAAATCGATAGCCCGGTCTGCTGGCGGCGCATCGTGTTCTCCTAGTTGATCAGCTGATTGCGTCGAAACGTCGGCCAGTGTAACCCCGGCTCCTTGTGAATCCAGATCGCGACGGCTTTTCCAACCACATTGTGATCCGGTACGAACCCCCAACGGCGACTGTCGTCACTTTTTCCGCGATTGTCGCCCATCATGAAGTAGTGTCCGTCGGGAACGTCCCAGACTCCTGACGGCTCGAAGCGTGCCGGATATCGGAATACGCGGTGCGACGCCTGACCGATCTGCTCCTCGAATTCACGGTAGTAGACACGCCCGCCAACCATCTGCTGACCGACGTACTCCTGGGGCATGCGCTCGCCGTTGATGTACAGCACCTTGTTCCGATACTCGATGCGATCACCCGGCAGGCCGATCACACGCTTGATGAAGTATCGATTCTCGTGCGGCGGAATGAACACCATGACGTCACCGCGCTCGGGTTGATCGATGTCGACGACCTTCGTTCCCAGTACCGGCAGGCGAATGCCATAGGCGTATTTGTTCACC
>QJXZ01000346.1 GCA_003248125.1 Gammaproteobacteria bacterium
GCCCGTGCGCCTGCACCCTCGTACCGGCGTTCTGCATCGCTCGGCGATCAAGCCGTTGGGCGCCGTTAAGCACATCAAGACGTTGAATGTGGACAAGGGCGTGGTGCACGAGGTGGACCTCGACCCCGCCACCGACGAGGAAACCGAAAACACGGTGGCCGTGATGGGCGGTGAAGATTGGCAGTTCTGGGTCGATGCCCTCGATGCAGCCGGTGTGCTCGCACCTGGCTTCAAGACGGTGGCCTATACCTACATCGGCACCGAACTGACGTGGCCCATCTACTGGGAAGGTACGCTCGGCAAAGCGAAAGAGGATGTCGATCGCGCCGCGCACGAATTGCGTGAGCATCTCGATGGCCGCGGCGATGCTCGGGTTGCCGCGCTGAAGGCGGTGGTGACGCAGGCGAGCACTGCCATTCCCGTGGTGCCGCTGTACGCCTCGCTGCTGTTCCGGGTGATGAAAGATCAGCGCCTGCACGAAGACTGCATCGATCACATCGATCGGCTGTTTCGTGACGAGCTCTACGGCCGATCGCCCGCCCCCTTCGACGATGTCGGCCGCATCCGCCTCGACGATCGCGAGCTGTCGCCCGCGGTGCAGGAAGAGGTCGAACGGCGGTGGCCGATCGTCAGCACCGACAACATCGCGCAGTTGGGCGATCTCGAGGGCTTTCGCGCGGATTTCTTGAAAATCTTCGGCTTCGGTCTGACCGGCGTCGACTACGACGCCGACATCGATCCGACGGCTACCGACATCTGACGCTGGCTGGCGCTGGCTGGCGGGGTCGGCTGGTGGTTGCGCGGGCAGAACGCCGACAGCGCAGCGGGATTCGCGCCGATCATCATGAAGCATGGCGATCCACGCTCTCGCGCGCCGCACGCGAACGTTTCGGCTGGCATCGTACGTCGCCTTCGCCGCCATCCCGACCGCGATCGGCATCGAGACCGGTGCGCCTGCGGCATGGGTGTTGGCCGGCGCATTCTGCCTGCTGCCGATCGCCTACGAGCTGCTCGAGCGCCGCTTCGCGAACGTCGAACGCATCGAGAATCTCGTCACGCCGCTGAGCGCCGCGAGTCTTGGTCTTCCGCTCGTACCGACCATCGCGATGCTGGCTGCATTGTTGGCCGGTACGTTGGCACGGTGCGGCACGCGCGCCCTGCGTGCAGCACTTGCGTGTCTCGGCCTCGGCTGGCTCGCGGGTCGAGGGCTGACGACCGACTTGGCGATGGCGGCGACATTGACGGCGGATGTGCTTGCGGTGCTGGCGTTGGTCGTGGTCGCCGTGCCGTTGGCCGCGCTCGGATACGAAGAGACGTTGCGCCAATACCGAACGCGCCGGCGGCTTGCCGACCGGTCAGCGGCACTTGCACACGACGTCGAACTATTCGCGCAATTTCTGCCTGCAGATCTCGACCGACGGCTCGCGTCGGGTGAGTTCGCCACCGAGCGCCGCTGGGTGACCGTAGTGGCGGTCGACCTGGCCGAGTTCGCCGCGCTCGCCGAACGCTTGGCGCCTGAAGACCTACTCGACGTGCTCGATGAGTTCTACGGTTTGCTGGTGGACGTTGCCAACGCGCATGGCGGCGTCGTGCACAAATTCTTGGGCGATGGCGCACTCGTCTGCTTCGGGACGGCATCGATGATGGCAAGGCGGCAGAGTGCGCAGCTCGCGGAAGCCTTTCTGACCGAGCTGCCAGCGGCTGTGCGCTTGCTGAATGAGCATTTCGCGCGCGCGGGCTTCGATCTGGCCATGCATTGTCGTGCCGCGGCCGCGTCCGGGCACTGTGCAATCGGTGCCATCGGCCGAGGATCGCGGCGCGACTTCACCGTGATCGGCTCGGCAGTGAACCTCGCCAGTCGCTTACAAGCGTTGGCGCCCCACGATGGCGCCGTGCTGGATGCGGCGACCGCGGTGCTGCTCGAGCGACCGGCGACGGAAACGGTGGCGGTGCGCGGCTTCGAAGGCAGGGTGGGCATATGCGTGTTGGCGGCGCACGAAGTTGACGCGACAGACGCCGGTCACTAAGGTGCCGCGGGCCTCGAAGACGTCAGCCATGAGCGCCGATCGTTCGCAACTACCATTCTTGAAGGCTTGCCGCGGCGAGCCGACCTCACACACACCGATCTGGCTGAACCGTCAGGCCGGCCGCTACATGCCCGAGTATCACGCCGTGAAGGGTGCGACCCCGAGCCTCGAGTTCTTCAAGCGGCCCGATCTCGCCGCGCGCGTCACACTCGATGCGCAACGCATTCTCGGTGTCGATGCGGCGATCATGTTCGCCGACTTGTTGCCGATTCTCGAGCCGATGGGGCTCGAACTCGACTACAAGGCGGGCGAAGGGCCGGTATTCGCCAATCCCGTACGTACGCGTGCCGACGTGGAACGGCTGCGCGTCATACCCGCGGCGGAGTGCTTGAGCTACATCACCGATACGGTGCATGGCATCTTGGCTGACCTGCCGAAGCACGCGGCGTTGATCGGTTTTGCGGGCGCGCCGTTCACGCTCGCGTCGTACGCCATCGAGGGCCGCGGCTCGCGCAACTACGTCTTCGTCAAGAAGATGATGTATACGGCCGAAGATCTCTGGGATCAGCTGATGACGAAGCTCACCGACATGGTGGCCGACTACGTGACGCTGCAGATCGATGCCGGCGTCGACGCGGTGCAACTGTTCGATTCCTGGATCGGCACCTTGTCGGTCTACGACTATCGCCGCTACGTGGCGCCGTATGCGAATTCACTGATGCGCCGCATCACGGGGCGGGTACCGATCGTTTCGTTCGGCACGGGCAATCCGCACTTGGTGGACGAGATGTATGCCGCGGGACCAGATGTAATGGCCTTCGACTGGCGTACGCCGTTGCGTCGCACCTGGGACATGCTCGGTTGTCGCGCCGTGCAGGGCAATCTGGATCCGATCGTGCTGTGCGCCGATCGCGCAGCCATCGCACTGCATGCAGGTGTGCTACTCGACGAGGTGGGCGGCCGGCCGGGTCACATCTTCAATCTCGGCCACGGTATCGTGCCGGAAACACCGGTCGACAACGTCAAGTACCTAGTCGACTTGGTCCACGAGCGCTCGGCGCGTGGCAGCTGAAGCGTACGCTGCGCTTCGCAAGACCGCATTCTGGATTCCATTCGTGATTGCGACGGTGTTTGCGCTGTCGCCGAAGGGTGTGCCACTGCCTTTTTCCGTGACCGACGTTGCGCTGCACTTGTTCGCGTTCGTGTACTTGAGCGCGGCGCTCGGGGTTGCGTACTTCGACGCCAACGGTGCGCGTTGGATCGCATTCTGGATGCTGGCCTACGGCGCTGCGATCGAAATCATTCAGTCCTTCTTGCCAAGTCGATCTGCGGAGATGAAGGATCTGCTGGTCGACGTTGCCGGCATCGCAATCGGCGTGATCGTTTGGCGCTATGTGCTCGTGCCGCTCGAGCGCCGTGCGCAGTCGTGACCCGAGACCTGATCACCGGCGCCACCGACGTGCTTGCCATTGTCGGTGACCCGTTGGCGCAAGCGAGCACACCAAGGCTTGCCAACGATCGACTGAAGGCGCGCGGCATAGATGCGCGATTGATGCCTTGGCGCGTCGTGAAGGGAGAGTTCGGCACCGTGGTCGCGGCGATGGGTGCAATCCGCAACTTCCGCGGCGCGGTGGTGACGATGCCGCACAAACGAGACGTCTGTGGGTTGATCGACGAACTCGAGCCACACGCGCGCGCCATCGGTGCCGTAAACGTCTTGCGGCGCAGCCGCAGCGGCCGAGTCATTGGCGGCAACCTCGATGGCCAAGGGTTCGTGGCCGGTTTGGCGCGGGCCGGCGAATCGGTCGCGGGCAAGCGCGTACATCTGATCGGTGCCGGCGGTGCCGCAGCGGCCATCGCATTCGCACTGGTTGAGGCAGGGGTCGTGCGATTGTCGATTGCCAATCGCACGCGGCTGGCGGCCGAGCAACTCATGACGCGGTTGCGCAACGCTCACCCGAAGGTCGACGTCGTGGTCGACGATGTGACGGGTGCGGAGATATTCGTCAACGCCACGTCGCTCGGCATGCGGCCTAGTGATCCGTTGCCGATGGACGCAGCACTCATCGAACCCGGATCGCTGGTGGCCGAAGTCGTGATCACACCGGCGGTGACGCCATTTCTGGCCGCAGCAGCGGCGCGTGGGTGTCGCACCCATGCGGGCTTGCCCATGCTCGAAGCGCAAATCGATCTGATGCTCGACTTCATGCTCGCCGAAGACTCATGTACCGAAGCCTGACTTCAGTTCACGCTGCCCATGGCTGAGGTCCTCTTGCGATTGCTCGACGAGGTGCGTGCATGCCGCGTATGCGAACCGCACCTGCCGCTCGGCTGCCGGCCGGTGTTACGTGGCCGATCGTCGGCACGACTGCTCATCGTCGGCCAAGCGCCCGGCACGAAAGTGCACGCGTCCGGCATTCCTTGGGACGATGCGAGCGGCAAACGATTGCGGGAATGGATGGGTGTCGGTGCCGAGACGTTCTACGACGAATCACGCGTGGCGATCGTGCCGATGGGATTCTGCTACCCAGGTCGCGGCAAAGGCGGCGACCTGCCGCCGCGTCCCGAATGTGCGCCGCTCTGGCATCCGCGGCTGCGGGCTGCGTTGCCGAACATCGAGCTCACGCTTTTGATTGGCCGCTATGCGCAAGCCTATTACTTGGGTGCCGAGCGCAGGGCAACGCTGGCCGAGACGGTGCGTGCATGGCGCACCTACGCGCCGTCGCTGTTGCCGCTACCGCACCCGTCGCCGCGCAACACGCGCTGGTTGAAACAAAACGACTGGTTCGAGCGCGAGGTGCTGCCGGTGTTGCGGGATCGCGTACGCGTCGCAATTCGCCACTCAGCTAGGCTGCCACCACCGTCGTGACGAAAATCCAGCAATTTCACAAGCGAAACTCAGCGATCGCCTGATCGCCACGACTCTCCCTTGTAAGTCTCCCTTGACATTGACGGGGGGGGGGGCGAGTAAAACTATGCGCCTGCGCAGGGGAGGCGCATCCCATGCATGTCGCGGGTCGTGACCGTTCGCTTCACTCCGGCATTCTCTTTTCCTTCCTGATTCGGGATCTGCTGCACGCCGACTCGAGCTGATCCACCCACCGCAACCGATTGCGACGCGTTCTGAATCGTTGAGCGGGAGGTGCGTGTGCGAGCGAGGTTGGCGTGGTGTGGCGTGTTGCTGGCTTTGGCAACCGCGGTGGGGGCGGACGACGCGCTCGATGGCAGTGCGTTCATCGACCGTGGACCCAATGCCGAAGAGCAGGCGGCCGCCGAGGCGCGCATGGCGAGCGCAGATGCGTACGTCGCGTGCTTGAAGACCGAGGCCGATGCGGCCTGGCTCGGTAATCCCGACTTCTCGCCGTGTGATGGTGCCCGTTCGGCCTATGCGGTCACGCTGGCCGCCGAGGTCGCGAACGCCGCGATCGGCTGTCTCGAAGAAGGTGTGCTTGGCGCACCGCGCAGCGCAGGCCTGACTTGTGCCGCACTGCATGCCCGCTTTGCCGCCGAACCCGTGCGAAGGGTCGAAGGCGGTGCACGATGAGTGCCCTAATGCGCATGGTCTTGGCGCTGACCGCCGTCGTACTCGGCGTGTGCACGCAAGCCGCCACCATCTCCGGGCCCTCAACCAGCACCACCGGCACGTTTACGTTGACATGGCCGTCGGGCTACACGCTTAGGGCGCTCAATGGGTCGTGGCAGTTCGCCAACCCACCGACCACGACGTATGCGTTCAACAACTTACCGTCCGGCGAATACGACTTTGGTCTTTGGACGTGTTGGATCGAAAGCGAACCGGGTGTGCCGAATAGAACGATCTGTGCGTTCGACTCAGCCAGCGCCAAGACCGTCTTGGTCACACGCGATGCGGAACCGACCATCGATACGGCGACGACGGCTGCCGGCACCAGCCCGTACACGGCAGACGTCGGTTTGCGCGGCTCGGCGCGCATCAACGTGCCGATCCGCACGTTGCCGGGTGTAAACGGTCTCAAGCCGAACCTGTCGCTTAGTTACGACAGTGCCCGCAAAGGTGACGTCACCGACTTCTACCGCGTCGACGACACCTTGGGATATGGCTGGAGCTTGGATGGCCCATCGCTCATCACCCGCTGCCGCGGTGGTCTGACCGGTGCGCCGGAACCGTCCCTGACGAGCACTGATCGGCTGTGCCTTGACGGCCAGCCATTGCTCGCCGTGTCCGGATCGTACTGGGCCACCAACACGAAATACCGCACTGAGCAGCAATCGTTCGTCGAAGTGGTGGGCAAAAACGCGGGTGGTGCGGTGGGTGCGTACTTTGAGGTCCGCTATCCCGATGGCCGGGTCGCAACCTTTGGCGACACCACCGACAGTCAAACGGTCGCTTCGGGCAAGTTCAGCTTCTCCGCACCCAGCGGCTGGCTCGGCCCCAATCCCGTCTATCTGTGGGCGGTGCGGCAGGTGACCGATGGCTTCGGCAACACGATGACCTATGCCTACGATCGCTACGATCCGTACGGCATGGTGCAGCTGAAGTCGATCAGTTACGGCGGTGCGACGGTCGAGTTCAAGTACGGTCCACGCGGTGATCTGGCCAACATCAGCATGGGTGCAATCTGGGGCTACATCTGGCGTCACGCCTATCTGCATACGATCCGCGTGTCGATGAACGGCACCGCCGTGCGCGAATATCGGCTCGACAGCAACTTGGTGGGCGGTTACATGCGCTTGGAACAGATCCAGGAGTGTGGCTACGACACCTCTGGCACGAGCGCGACGTGCCTCAAACCGCTGACCGTCGGTTGGACCGCCGTGAGCGGCGCAGCCAGCCCGATCTCACTGACGTCCTTTACCGATGGCTTGAGTGCGGTCACGGAGTTCGCCTATACCGCCATCACCACCACCAATAACCCCAGTACGTACACGGAAGCGCCGTTCGGATCGACCATGACGGTGAGCGGCACCGGGCCGCGCGCCATTGCGGTTGCGACCGAGATGAAACGCTCCGACGGACTCACGACCGCAGGCCGGCGGCAGATGCACTTCGCCTACAAGGGGCTCGCCTATGCGAGTACCTCGAACCGCGGCTTTCTCGGCTTCTATGAGGTACGTGCCCGCGATGCGCAGTCGGCAGTGACCACCTACACGCAGACGCGGCTCGACTTTCCGTTCGCCGGCCGGGTGAGCCAGGTGCGGACGTTCACGGATTATTTTGCGAGCGGCACCGAACTCCACCGCACCGAGCACGCTTTCGCGCAAAAGGCACAAACCGGCAACGTGAAGTACGTCTATCCGCTGCGATCGACGCAATGGTTGTTGGAGGGCACGGCCACTGTTGGCGGCTCGGAGGCCGTGTTCACGCCCTGCTTCCGCGTCTTGTCGGGCGATACCTGTCCCGGCACCGGCACCGAGTACGAGACGGTCTCGCAGATGGCATCGACCACGACGGTGGGTAATGCGCTCGACAATCCGAGTTTTACACCGTCGTTCTGGGGTGACGTACCGGATCGCACGGTCTCGAACGTCGAGCTCATCACCACCCGCACCGTGAATTTCCAGAACACCAGCACGCCGTGGGTGGTGGCGGCACCGATCAAGACCATCGTCACCGACACGGCCACCAATGAGGCGAGTCGGACAGTGACGAACACCTTTACCTACAAGAGCGGCACGCGCGAACTGTTGACGGCCAACCGTTTGCCCGGTGACACCGATCTCGAGTTGCTGATGACGCGCACCTTCACCGGCAATGACCTCACCAGTGAGACGGTCTCGGGGGCGGGCATCGCTTCGCGCACCGTGAGTTATGGTACTTACCTCGAGGATCGCTATCCCGACAGCGTCAGCAATGCACTGAGCCACACCACCAGTCTCGATTACGAACTGCGCTTCGGTCTTGCAAACGACATCACCGATCCGGACGGCAACGAGACCACCGTCGCCTACGATCCGTTCGGTCGCATGTCTACGGTGACGGCCCAAGATGGCACCGAAACGACGAGCAGCTACGCACGCTGCGATGTCGCCGACTGCAGTGCCGTCACGGGTGCCGTGGCGGCCCTGAAAGTGACCACCACGGTGATGAACGGCACCACTCAGGTAGCGCCGATCCAGGTGACCTATCACGATGTGCTCGGCCGTGCCGTGCTCAGCGAAGTCGAGGCGCTCGCCAGTAGCAATGGTTATCGCCGGCAGCGCACCGTGTTCGACAACCGCGGCCGGCCGCAGTACGTCTCGAAGCCCTACTTCTCGACGCAAGCGACACCGACGTGTACCGGTGCCAGCACGAACTGCACCTACTTCACCTACGATGTCCGCGATCGCGTGACTCGCGAAGACCGGCCCGACCTCGGTTTTACGACCATGAGCTTTAGCGGCACCGCCGGGGCGGTCACGGTAACGGTCACCGAGACCGTCAAAACGCCCGGCGCAAGCGATGTGACGCGCGCAAAACAGTCGACGTTCAATGTGCTCGGGCAGTTGACCCAGACGATCGATGCCTATGGCAC
>QJXZ01000280.1 GCA_003248125.1 Gammaproteobacteria bacterium
CCGGCGGTCGAATTGTTCGGCGCCATCGAGGTGCAATATCTCGCAGGCCCCCTCTTCGTCGAGGAGGACTACGTGGCGCGTGGCCGCATCGTGGCTGTGAGCGATACGCCGAAGACCGAGTACTTCTGGTACGAGAGCGTGCTCGCCGATGCAGCCACCGGCCGTGATCGCGCGAGCATGCTGATGATGCTGCGCTTCATGAAGGCGTCGAGCCCACGCTGGGCGTAGACAGAGTCAGGCACTCACCCACCAATTCTTGTTCGAGCGCGGCGAGGTGTGCGTATCGATGGCACTTGGCTGCGGTGCCGCCCATCGCACTGCGTTGCAGAGAATGCGCGCGATGTCGGGATGTCGGTAGATGGGGTAGGTCTCGTGTCCCGGACTGAAGTAGAAGACCTTACCCTTGCCGCGCCGGAAGCAGCAGCCGCTGCGAAACACTTCACCGCCCGAGAACGAACTCAGGAACACGATCTCGTCCGGCGGTGGAATGTCGAAGTACTCACCGTACATCTCGTGCCGTTCGAGCACCACGGGGTGGGGAACTCCAGCGGCAATGGGGTGCTGCGGCGCGACTGTCCAGATCAGCTCTCGATCGTCGGCCGCGCGCCATCGTAGGTTGCAGCGCGTGCCCATCAGCCGCCGGAATATCTTCGACAGGTGTGCGGAGTGCAGCACGATGAGCCCCATACCGTCGAGCACCCGCGCCTGCACGCGATCGACGACGCGATCGTCCACTTGTTCGTGTGCCAGATGCCCCCACCAGATGAGTACGTCTGTGCTGGCAAGGGTCGGCTCGTCGAGGCCATGCTCGGCCTGATCGAGCGTTGCTGTACGCACGGCAGCATCGTCGACGCCGGCGCGGATGCACTGCGCGATCGCTTCGTGCATTCCGTCCGGATAAAGCGCCGCGATCTCGGCATTGCGGCGCTCGTGGACGAATTCGCCCCATACCGTGACCGTCAGCGTCATGCCCGGCCCCGGCCCAGGCCACTCGACGCCAAATGGCGGAAGCTTGCTTCCACCGCGGTGAACATGTCGGTGGCGCACGCATCGAGTTCGACGATGAGCCATTCGAGCACGCTAGGATCGGCCGCTTCGATGATGGCTGCGATATCGAGTTTGCCGCTGCCAACAGCGGTATGAGGCTCACCTTCGATGAGTGGCCCGTCCTTGATGTGCAATAGCGGCGTGCGCGCCTTGAGGTGTGCGACCTCGGCTGCGGGATCCCGTGCGCCGAAATCCGCAGCCCAATAGGTATCGATCTCGAAACGAACGCGCGGGCATCGCTCAGCGAGGACGTAGTAGCCGGGCCGTCCGTCGACCAATCGGTACTCCCACCAATGATTGTGCAGAAACAACTCGATCCCGGCACGGCCGAGATCGTCTACCAGCCGATTGACGGTATCGCAGGTACGCTCGATGGCATCGGCGTCCGCGAAATCGGCCGGGCCGAATCCGCCGGCCGCACGTGTGAGGCCGAGCTCACCCACCACGTCGATCACCTCCGCAAGCGGCGCCCGATTCGCCCAGGGATAGTGGCTCGACGAAATCTGCATGCCGAGCGACTCCACTTGGGCACGAAAATCACGCGGGGCGAGGCCATAGAGGTTGAAGGGTTCAACACCTGCAAAGCCGATCGCGGCGAGCCGCGACAGCACGTCGGCAAAATCCCTTTCGGACTCTGCGCGCAGCGAATAGAGCTGAATGGAGAGTGGTTTTGGCATTTGGTGATCCTAATGCAGGTGGCGCCTCGGCTGGAACGTGTCACACTGTGCGCCCTTTGCAAGAGAGCCGGCGCAGTGGACGACGAAGACCAGCGGCGTATGCGCGACGACGTGCGAGCTCAGACCGTGGTGCGTGCCGTGGAGGATGCGCTGTGGCGGTTCAACGAGGAGCATGAGGAAACTCTCTCGGTGTACGACGTGATCGGTATGGTAGTCGAGGGGCTGGTTGCAGAAGGCATGTGCCCGGCATGCATCGCCGAGTCGCTCACCGAAGCGTATCAGCGCGTCAACGCCGATCCTGCGCAACACGTCAACGAAGACGATGGCTTGCGTGTGCCCACGGGGCGTCCCGATGGCGACGTCTTTCATTGACCGCGGATATCAATCGCCCGGCTTGAACGCCGCGAGAATCCCGGCCGCCGACTCGAATATCCGCCCCGCGGCGATCTCTTCGAGCAGAACTGCAATCGTGCCTTCGAGGTGAGCGACATGTCGCTCGAGCGCCGCTATATGTGCCTTGAGCTCTTCGATGGGTTCCATGGCCGATGCTCCTGTACGTGAACTCGCGAATTGGCATGGTCCCGCGCGCAGTGCGGGATGGCAACTGACAACGATGACCCGCCACACCTACGCTCATCCGCGGCCGGCGCTGGCGGTCGATTGCGTGCTGTTCGGCACCATCGACGACGTCGAGCAAGTGCTGCTGATTCGGCGCGCTCGGCCGCCGTATCGCGATTGCTGGGCGTTGCCTGGCGGATTCGTCGGCGTCGACGAGTCGCTAGCGGCGGCAGCAGAGCGCGAGCTGGCGGAAGAAACCGCCATCACGGGTATTGCGTTGACGCAGTTGTACGCGTTCGGCCGCGTCGACCGCGACCCGCGCGAGCGCGTTGTCAGCATTGCGTATTGGGGTGATGTCGAACGCGACGTGCCGGCGCCCGTGCCAGGCAGCGATGCGAAATCGGCAGCATGGTGGCGGCTCGATGGATTGCCCCAGCTTGCCTTCGATCACGCGGAAATCATTGCGTGCGCTGTCGAGCAACGGTCCGCTAGGGGAAAACCCTAACGTCCCGGAGGCTGCGTGGGAGCGGGCTCGGCCGCGATAATGTGAACTGATCGACTCAGTGCAGTGGGGGGCAACATGCGCCGCATCGACAACATCCTGGTGGCAATCGACGACATCGCCGATGTGCCATTCGTCATGGAAAAGGCGGCGGCGCTCGCCAAGGCTGCGAGCGCGAAGACGCACGTCGTGCGTGTTGCGTTCGAAGAGCTTGCCGAGTTCGGACGGACGAGCGCGGACGACCGCCAGATGCTCAAGACGTACGTGCTGCAGGCCGACGAGCAAGAGCTGGAAGACGCGCTGGAAGATGCGCGCCCGCAGTTTCGCGATTTGGAAACGACGACGATTTGGCACAAGCGCGTCTCGCAAGGTGTACTCGACGTCGCGGATCTCGTGAAGCCGGATTTGATCGTGAAGGCGACCCACGCGCCGGAGCAGGGCCGCGGACGAGTGCTCGACGATTGGCACCTGTTACGCAACGAATCGTGCCCGGTCTTGTTGGTGAAGCCGAGCGCGTGGGTGAAGAATCCGGTGGTGCTCGCCGCCATCAACGGTCTCGATGACGACCACGAGCCGTTGAACCTCGCCGTGCTCGAACGAGCCGGCGATCTCGCCCGGGCGCTTACCGGTCGGTTGCACGTCGTCAACGCATATCCAGCGTTCGAGCGCTGGGTAGGTCAACTCGGTGACGGTGTCGACTACGAGGCGCTGGTGGGCGAAGTGGAAACCGAGATTCGCGATCGCGTCCATGCGCTAGCAGACCGAGCGGGCGCATCGATCGAGCAGTTGCACGTTCGCGAAGGCAAGGCGAGTTTCGTGATCGGACAGCTTGCCGAAGAAACTTCGGCCGAGGCGCTCGTGATCGGCACGGCCGCACGCGGCGGTGTCAAAGGTGTGGTGTTCGGCAACACCGCGGAGGCCGTGCTGCACCACGTCGATGCCGACGTGCTGACGGTGCGTGTATGAACGCACAGAGGATTATAAGAGCGAGCCGGCAATGATCACGGCTATGCCGCGCATTGCGATCGCAATGCACGACTTCGATGGCGCAGTGCGATTGTTTCGCGACGTGCTGGGTATGCCTGTCGCTGACATATCCGCGCGGAGTAGCGCGAGCCTCGGGGCGCGTCTCGCCATCTGTGTGCCTGCGGGCGGCAGCAACATCGAACTGATGGCGCCTGCCGATCCCCGAGCACCGCTTGCCCAAAGCTTGGCCAAGTTTCTCGATCGCCGCGGTCAGGGTTTGTTTGCACTGATGCTCGAAGCGCCCGACCCGGACGCGGAAGCTACCGTGCTCGCAGCACGTGGTCTCGGCGTATTGCCTCTCATGCCGGGCGCGGCGGGTCGCGACGTGCACCCGAAGTCCACGTGCGGCGTGCTGATTCGCGTCTACCCCGTCGACTCGTTCGTGCCCGAAGCTGATCAGGTACGAATCAGCGAAGGTGGAGCGCTCGGCTTGTCGGGAATCATGCGGGTCATCATCGCGGTCGAGGACATCGGCCGTGCGGCTGCCATCTATGGCGCGCAGTTCGGCATCGCGACGCAACCGCCCGTGGAGGACGAAGTGCGCGGCGTACATTGCGCCGTTTCATTGCCACCCGCAGGTGGATCGATCGAGCTCACCGCAGTCGTGAGCGAGGGGCGTCAATATGGCGCCGCGATCGCGGCGCATTTGTCGGAGTTTGGCGAGGGCATGTTCGCGATCGTATTGCAGGCGGCGGATCCGTGGGCGGTGGCAGAAACGCTGCGCGGAAGAGGAATTCGCTGCGAGCGCTTCGTCGATCAGGAGATCGTGGCGGTCGATCGTGCGCAGACCTTTGGTGCGCGAATTCTCGTAGAGCCGGCTAGGTTGAGGCGCTGACGGTCCGCAAGCGCGTGCAGCGATCAGCGCGCAGCGACGTGCATCGCACGTCCGACCTCGGCTAGCGATAGCAGTTCGCCTGAAGACTACGGCGGTCCATCGAGCGCGCCATCGAGCACCTCACGGAAGGAGGCCCGCCAGGATTCCCGGTTTGTCTCATACGTGCGACGAAACACAGGAAATGGCATCAGGCGTCGAATTTCAGCCAGCTGAGTCTGCCAGTGCTCCTCGCTGACGAATCCGCTCGTGTACTGGTAGTGGATGTTTTCCCAATGAACCATCCTCGCCACCGCAAGCTGCACCCAAACAGCGCGCTCACGATCGGTAAGGTCGTCGCTCACGAACCCCCTGGCTTTGTTCCAGAAAGAACGGACGGTTTCGTCCTCGATGCCCGCCAACAAAATCGCCATGCTCTGGTCGGACCGTGCCTGGTACGCTTGTGACAGTGCGATCTGTTGACTCTGTCGTATTTGCAGTCCGACGAAAATCAGCGATGCCACAAGCGAAAACAGTCCAATGATCTCCCCCCCGGCGCGCCACTTCTCAAACGTCGTCATTTTCTTTCCCGCGTTGTATTGACCCGCCTATGTGTATCACGAGTCGGCCGCCCGGATGTCGCCTTGGTCGGGAGCGGACCTCGAAGAGAAGGCAGACGTGCGCGCCGCTGGCACTCTGCCATGGCTGCGGTGTTAGCCTTCCTAATCGAACACCGGAGGGCGGGCGATGAATTGGGAAGCGCTAGGCGCGATTGGCGAGACGCTGGGAGCGGTCGCCGTTTTGATCACGCTGGGATATTTGGCAATTCAAGTACGCCAGAGTACTCAAGCGATGAAGGCGTCTGCGCTCAGATCGGTGCAGGACGTGGTGGCCTTGACCGAAAAGAATGAACGGTACATCGCTTACCTCATGAAGGCGCAACGTGGTGAGCCACTGACTGCGGAGGAACGAGCCCACATGGTCGAGCGCTTTCTAACGATCATGCGGACGTTCGAGAGGATTTGGCAGGAACACCAGCTTGGCGCGGTGTCGCGGCATCAGTTCGAACAACATCTCGACTTGCTTCGTTGGGCGATGTCGACGCGCGAGCCGAGGTGCATGTGGGAACATCTCTCGCAGTCCTTCGATCCGGGATTTCGCGCAGTCGTCGACGCCAGAGTGTTGGCCGAGAAGACATCGACCAGCAGCTTGGTAAAGGCTTTCCAAGCGTTGGAAAGGCAAGTCGTTGATTGACTCGGCTTCGAGTACTTGCGGCGATAGGAACCTCCGGCAGTCCGTAATTGCCTTTCACGGCAGCCGCAGAAGTTTGTGGTGGCGCTCAGGCTTGAGAAGAAACGGGGCTGGCGAGATGATCATCACTACGACGAAAGTAGATCGCACGATGGATTTCAAACCGCCAGCATTTGCTCGGTCGGAAGTTGGATAGGCGTCTTGGAGTGCGTCACGATGAACTGGGATGCAATTGGTGCGATTGGAGAAATTCTCGGGGCGGTTGCCGTCGTAATCACGTTGTTCTACTTGTCTCGTCAGATTGGACAAAACACTAGATCCGAGAGGGCTTCCTCACGGCAGGCCCTGATAGACACGTTTTACGATCATGCGTGGAAGTTGGGGAGTGATGCGGAACTCAACACCATCATTCGCACCGGTCTATCAGATTTCGATGCACTCTCAGATGAGAACAAGTTCCGCTTCAACAATCTGATCAGCAGGTTTGAGGGTAATCTCTACAACGGAATTTTACTGCATGAAGATGGCCTGCTTGATGACGAGACGTTGCACGAGATTGGTGATCGTTTCGTATCGAGCTTGGCTACCAACGGAGGTAAGGCATGGTACGAATCTGTCGGAAGATTAACTCCGCGTGTAGCGCGATATGTCGAGTCTCGTAAAACCGTGCATCGCAACGTATTCCCGAGCTATGGTATGGATTCGAGTGATAACCGCGCCGAGCATTAGGCGGGCGCCTAGCGAATCGATGAGGTGGACTCCTGACTTATCTTGGTGTTGGGCGTCATGACCAACGTGTTACCTGAGCCAGAGATCTTCATTGGCCTGTCAGCCCTCGGATTAACAGTCACGGGATTTAGCGGATTGATCGCTGTTCTCGGCAGGCGCGCCTATGGCGCTTGGACCGATCAAGAGCGTTTTCAGCTAGAACAGCTCCTCGAATTGAGCCTTGCAGTAACCTTCGCTGCGTTCATTCCAATGTTGGTGAGCACCGCGGCAAAACAAGAGAATGCACTCCCGATTGCTACCGTACTGGTGGCGGTATTTCACCTCGTGATCATGCTCCGAGGTTTGTACAAGACCATTACTCGCGGAGCATCTGCACTAGAACTACCGAAGGGCATAGTTTCCTTTACGTTCGCAGGTGGCGTGCTTCTCATAGGCACTGCGCTAGCATCGGGTCTGGGCTACATGGGTGGCCAGGCCTTCCTGCTCGTTTCCAACATTCTTTGGCTATTGATGATTGCCCTGATTCATTTCGTTGGACTTCTGGTGAACGCGGGTAGTGCGGAAGACGCTTGACATGAAGTTGAAGTCGTTCGTTGCACTCACCCGGACTTGGCAACCTGTCAGCGAGCTTGCTTGCGCAACCACCGCGCCAGAACCGCGAGATGCGCGTAGGGAGACCTTGTGAGATGACGCTTCCCTCGACCGCAGACACAGTTGTTTGGAGGCTTCATCTGAGATCCGACCCGAAGCGTGTGTATGAGCTTCTATCGACGGACCAGGGGAGGCGCTCGTTCTGGTCTGAATCTGCAGTCGAGAAGGATGGCGTAATCGAGTTTCAGGCGAAGAACGGCAATCGATGGCAGAGCAAGATCGTCGCAAGAGAGGAACCTCGACTGTTTGTTCTCGACTATGGCGGTCTCGTTACCTTTGAGCTGAATGAGGATGGAGCAGGAGGCACCGATTTAACCCTGACACACACTGACTTCGACCCCAACGACCGTGACGATGTCCTGGCCGGGTGGATCAATATCCTTCTTCCCCTCAAAGGTCGTGCAGACTTCGATATAGATCTTAGAAATTCCGATCCAAAGAGAGACTGGGCCCATGGATACGTCGACCACTAGTGCCACGTCTGCGCATAACATGAAGTCGAAGCCGACCAACGAACATGTCACGCATTGCGCTGACAGCGGCACTCCGCTTTACGTGGCTCGTCCTGTTGACGCTTCACGAGTTGGGTAGGCCATCGAGGTGTTGCGGTACGATTTGATTCTCTACGAAAAGGGGGAACGGGCATGCCGAACGAAACGAAGAATCTAATTCGAGCCAACGAGCACAAAGTCGACCAATACCGTAGCCATCCGTTGAATGAAAACTCTTCGATTTGCTTGCGTCCGCTCGGCAGTCTGACCGGTTTGAAGCGGGTAGTCGTTATGCAAGGCCGAGTGGCTCCAGGCAAGGAGTCATTCGTGTATCACTCGCATCAGCATGAGGAAGAGTTTCTCTACATCCTCGCCGGGCGTGGCATCGCCGAGATTGGTGACCACGAATTCGAGGTGGGTCCGGGAGATTTCATGGGATTCCCCACGCCGTCTGTCGGACACCATCTCAGGAATCCATTTGACGAAGAGCTTGTTTACCTCATGGGCGGTGAACATAGGGATGCCGAAGTCGCCGACTTCCCGCGTCTACGAAAACGGTTTTTCAGAAGCCGCGCCTCCGTCGGAATTGTGGACTACGACGATATAGCGTCTTGGTGACAGGCGCCCGAGTCGAGCGTTGAAATTCGATGGCACGTTTGCCGTCAATTTGGCGGGCAGCTGACGCGAGACGTTAGGCGCCTGGGGGACAATCATGAACTGGGATGCCATCGGCGCGATTTCTGAATCACTTGGGGCGTTGGGCGTGATCGCCTCGCTCATCTATTTGGCTACGCAGATGCGGAACAACACCATCGCCTCTGCAGTAGAAGCAAAATTGACAACGACTCGCTTCCTTACCGATTTCAATCGTGACTTGATCAATGATCCGGAACTCTACGATCTCTGGGACCGTGGCGGCCGGGACCTGGCGTCCTTAGACAGAAGGGAATCCATCCGCTTTTCCAATCTCAATCTAAACGCGTTTTGGTTTTTCTCGGCAGGTCACTATCAAAAACGTGTGGGCACTCTGTCCGACAACGACTTCTACGAAATGGAATCAATCATGGCGTTCTGGATATCCCGTCCTGGCGTTAGGGAATGGTGGATGAAATACGGCCGTCAGCGATGCAACCCCGATTTCGTAAGCTATCTCAATGAAAAGTACATCAATGACATTGCCGCCTAACATTCAGTTGGGAGGGGACGTGACCGGCGTGACGTACAATTCGAGGTGACTGCGAAAGTCCTTGCGATGCTCGAGCCTTCGGTGCGCCGGCTATGCTCACAACATCAACGGCAACGTTAGGCCGTGAGGTGGAACTTTGATTCGCGCCACCGCAGCGATCGTCATCGAGCTACTCCTATTCGCAGCGTGCCTGTTCGGCGCGGCCGGCAGCCTTTCATGGCCCATGGCGTGGGGAGTTCTTACCGTCTACTCCGCGCCTAAGGTGGCCGCCTTGGCGTTGCTCGACCCTGAGCTCATCCGGGAGCGGGTCGATCCTGGGCCGGGCGTGGATCGTGGCGACGTGGTGCTCGCAACGCTGGGAGTTCTGGCTTTGTTGCCCGGTACATTCATCGTGGCTGGCCTCGATGCCATTCGCTTCGGCCCTGCCTTCCCGATGGCGCAATCCGTTCAGGTGGTGGCGCTTCTCGTCTTTGCGCTCGGCTATGGGTTCGCGTACTGGGCGGTCTGCTCCAACCCGTTCTTCGCGACCTTCGTGCGGATCCAGGAGGATCGCCATCACACGGTCGTCTCCTCGGGACCCTATGCGCTGATTCGGCATCCCGGCTATGCGGGCACGTTGCTCGCCCACCTGGCTCTTCCGTTCGCGCTCGGGTCCATCTGGGCCTTGCTGCCCGCGGTCCTAGGTACGCTCTTCTTCGTTGCGCGGACATCGCGCGAAGATCGAACGCTCGGGGAGCGTCTTGTCGGCTATCGCGAGTATCAGGCTCGGGTTCGTTGGCGCTTGGTGCCGGGCATCTGGTAGCCGGACGCCCGCTGCCCAACAAATCTTGGGTGGAGTCTGCTGGCCCCGGTGGTGTCGCGGCTGGGTACTGTCAAGCGGACACCGGCGCCGCTCATTACCGCGGCGTTGGTTTCAAAACAGGTGACTGTCCCTGCGAACTAACAGTTTTGCCCCGCTGCCGTTATCGGAGTACTACCGTTGCAGGTGTTGATTCGTTTCCCAGTTGTTGGAAATTCGACGCCTTCCGTATCGTCCGATGGAGGATTCACTACCTCATACGACAATCCTGAACCATCGACATTGTTGCCGCGGTTCGTGTTGACTCGACTTGTGTCTATGACGAATCCTGTCGCCGTTCCGTTTGAAACATCGACTGAGTTCTTCTCCAACACAATCGGACGCGACTCCAAGAAGTCGCCTAGACTCGAGTCTGCATCCGCTGTCCCCGTACGAAGTATGTGCAGGCCCACGCCGTCGCGCGGGGCATGTAGGGTGTTGTTGGCAAGGCTCGCCCTTTCCACGTCTTGAACCATGATCGCAGCATCGCCAACGTCAGACGACTGGATATCATTTTCGCTGATGCTGGCCACGTCGTAGTCGCCCGTCACGTTGTCCGTCGTATTGATTGCACTCAGCAAGATTCCGTAGCGTTCGTAGGCGTCTGACTCGATTACGTTCCCGCTAGCGCCGCCCGCGAAGTATGGTGTGGCGATCTCCCCATCCGTCCCCGCATACTCGATTGCATTGCAGAAGCGCGTTTCGGCGTATTCCGTCCGGATAGTCAGGTTGGCAACACTCATTCGGGGCAATCCGGGGCCGGCATCACCCGGCAAATCGGGGTTGAGGCGTACAGCCGTGGAAACTCCGTCATTACCGTCCGCCGCACAACCAGTTACGGTACCCGCGCGTCCGAAAATATTCATGTCGGCCACGCGAATGGAACTGGTACCGTTTCTAATGCCAGCATCACCACCCCCCGGTAGCCATCCGATCACATCGTCGCCTAGGTACAGCGTGTGCACCCCACGTCCCGACAAAAACGGGAACTCAGGAGGGACGACGAGCGTGGAGTTGATCTGACAATCCTGGCTCATGGACCACCCCGGCGTGTTGTCATTTGGCGGATCCAACATACAGTGCCCCCCACTACCATCGGCAGCGCTGCAATACTGCGGAACTGTAGCGGGGTCATTGGACCCGCCGTAGTAGATCGCGTCACAGGTGACTTGCTCCCCGCTCCCACCGCCAGTTGGGTCGCCAGGACAGTGTGGGTGTCCCTCGGGATGCTTGACGCAATCTTCATGCGCGTGGGTTTGAGAAAATCCTCCGACCACTGCAAGCAATGCCAGGTAAGCGAAACAGGAAAGTGGTGTCTTCATGATGCCCCTCCGAGAGGAGACCTGGTGTCTTCGCGATCGCGACGTTGCATGACAGATCGCGACCAAGTCTCACGACCTTTGAATATAGGCGGGCTGTTACTACTTCGGTCTGCGGAATTCCTGCCAAAAAAATCCTCCATAAAAAACAATCGGATGCGTCGGTAGCCAAGTGCGCCTTCGTGGGTTTGCAAACGCTCGACGACTGGCGCATTTTGATAAGCGGGTTCCAGCAGGGTGCAATCGGGAGGGTATCGCGTGGAATCCCGGTGCTTCTTTTTGGGTGATTACCTGATCGACGGGCAGTTGAACCTGATTTGCAGGGGCAAGGAGGAGGTGCTCGTCAATCCGCGCAGCATGGCGGTGCTCAAGTTGCTCGCGGCGCAGCCGGGGGACGTCATCTCTGCCAACACGCTTCTCGAGGAGGTGTGGCCCGGGAATCATTTCGACCCCAATTCGGTGTACAAGGCCATTCGGGAACTGCGCGAAGCGCTCGGTGACACCGCGCAGCATCCTAGTGTTATTCAGACCCTTCCGCGCCGAGGCTATCGGCTATTGATCGAGCCCTTCGTCGTGCCGCCGGACGATACCGTCAAGGCGGAAGGCATTTCGGCCACTTTCAATCGATTGACTCGGCTGCTGGTGATTGCGGGGGCGGCGGCAGGAGTTCTCATATTGGCTGGCGTTGTAGTGTCCGTAATGCAGCCATACAGCCTCGAGTTCGAGGTCCATGGGAAGGGCGTTCGCATCGTGACGAACGACGATCGAGACCCGTGGTTGACATCGACTATCGACGAATTGGCGGAAACCCTTGCGCAACAGCCAGCAGTGAAGCCGTTGCATCGGGCGTGGGTTGAACGATGGTCGCCATTGGATCACGAGGTAAGACTGAACCGAATCGGTGATCAGTTGGTCGTGACGCTCACGCCTGGGATGCAAGGGGTCACCCATGTTGACCGATATGGTCATGAGGGTACTGCCACGACCTTCGACGCCACCCGGCAGCGCATCGTCCAGACCACCGTGACCGACGTGATCACTCTGTTGGATGAGAAACGCAGGCGGTTCATGGCCTTGCAGGGCACCGCCAACCTGCATGCCTGGCACCTGTGGTTGGACGCTCACTGGTTAGACCGCGATCTGCAACCTGCGAAGATTGCGCAAGCGACTGAACTGCTGCACGCCGCACTGACGGAAGATCCGCGTTTTGAGGCCGCTTACACGAGTCTGGCGTGGAGGTATCGCAGATTGGCTTCCATTGATGCCAAACAAGCGATCGAGTTCCGCGACAAAATCGTCGCGTTGGCAACTGAAGCGAAGCGATGGGAAGTCGATGAAAGGACACTCGACGTTCTGGACCGAGTCGCGGCGCATGCGTTTCTTTCTGAGCCGCGGGAGCTGGCTGAGCGTACCGTACGAACCCTGTCAGCCAACCCAAACCAGGTAGACGCGTTGATGCAGTTCCATCGGATACTTGTGGGCGCCGGGTTTGTCGAAGAGGGTCGCCAATACGTCGCTCGGGCGAATTCGATAGTTGCCAATTCGCCCCAAGTCGATGAAGGCGTGATGTCGTGGGATCTATCCGATCAAATGGCACTCTTGGAAGCCTTCGGGGACACAGCAGCGCGCATAAGACGAGCGGAGGCGCTCCTCGCGGACCGGCCGTTTCTGGCCGATACGATTCACGGCCTGGCGACGCGGTATGCACAGATTGGTGATGCGGATTCGGCAGAATATTACATTGAACGTCTGAACAAGATCGACAGCTCAGGGGGCTGGGCGGCAAGTGCTCGAATCCGTTGCGATGCGCTGCTGGGCCGTCTACCCCTCGATAGTCAGGCGCTGGCCGAGGCGCTCGCTAGCCGCCAGGTAAATAGCATGGACAGGGGTTTTGCCTATTTCGTACTAGGCGAAATTGATGAAGGCGCCCGCGCCTGGCGCGCTTTGGAACCGCGATTCCTACAGTACCTTTGGTCTTATCTGGCCAATATGCAGACGTACTTCGACCCCAGAGTAGTGCGCGATCCTCGGTTTCAGACAATGCTCGACGAATTGGGTGTGGGCCCACGCTGGCGCGCGTACTTGGGCCACAAGATAAGCGAACTAGCCGAAGCTACCGGCATCACCCAGTCCACTTCCTTCGCCTACTTGGATCCTGCACCAGAACCTTTGCGGCTCGCGTTGCGATGACGCGCCGGAAGGCGGACTGCCCTATGGCGATCAATGGCTGACCCGCCCTGAATGACTAGTCTAGGTTGGTTGCGTCAAAAAAAAGGGGGCAGTGTGTCTTGTTGGTGCCTGGGGTCGGAGTCGAACCGACACTTGGTTGCCCAAACCGGATTTTGAGTGGGCGTCACACGCTCTGGCGCGTAACGCCAGACCTTTGGAAAGTGTTGGGATTGGTGCCTGGGGTCGGAGTCGAACCGACACTTGGTTGCCCAAACCAGATTTTGAGTCTGGCGCGTCTACCAGTTTCGCCACCCAGGCATGGGCTCACGAAACGCGACCGCCGGGGCCGCGGGCGCGGAAGCGTAGCCGAACGCCCGCGAAGGGGTCAACGCGATACGCTGGCGCCTTGGCCCGATCTCACAACTCGCCTACACTCGCGCGCCCATTGGTCGGTAAAGCCAATGACGAAGATGCTCACACGGTCGGATTTCGCGTACCAGCTGCCATCGGCGCTGATTGCCCAGGCACCTGCGGCCGAGCGCGCTGCCAGCCGCCTCATGGTGCTCGACCCGCAATCGCGGACGATCGCACATACACGCTTCGTCGACATCTGCCAGTGGTTGACGCCGGCCGACCTGATTGTCGTCAACGACACACGCGTCATCCGCGCGCGGCTGTTTGCGCGGAAAGACAGCGGCGGTCGCGCTGAAATTCTGGTCGAGCGCGTCGTCGCCAGCCACGAGGCCTGGTGTTTGGTGCGTGTCAGCAAACCGCTCAAGCCGGGGCGCACGGTCACCCTCGAGTCGGGCGAGACGTTGGTGGTAGTGGCGCGCGAAGACGATCGCTATCGACTGCGTTTCGCGGCACCCGTGTTCGAGGTGCTCGAGCGCGTGGGCCACGTGCCGTTGCCACCGTACATTGCGCGCGCCGACCAGTGTGAGGACGGCACGCGCTATCAAACGGTGTACGCCAATCAGCCCGGGGCTGTGGCCGCGCCGACCGCTGGGTTGCACTTCGACCTGGACTTACTCAAACGCATTCGCGCCAAAGGAGTAGCCGTCGAATCGATCACGCTTCATGTCGGCGCGGGCACGTTCCAGCCGGTGCGAGTGGACGATCTGACAGCGCATCGCATGCACAGTGAGTGGCTGCAGGTACGGACATGCGTCGTAGAGGCGGTCAATGCGTGTCGTGCCCGAGGCGGCCGGGTGATCGCCGTCGGCACGACGGTCGTGCGCGCGCTCGAGTCCGCGGCGCTCGGCGGCGAACTCGGCTCGTTCGAAGGCGAAACCGACATCTTCATCTACCCAGGCTTTCGCTTTCGGGCGGTCGATGCGCTGATCACCAACTTCCATCTGCCGGAGTCTTCGCTATTGATGCTGGTGAGTGCGTTCGCAGGCCGGCGGTTCGTCCTCGACGCCTACTCGCGAGCGATCGAGCAAAGCTATCGCTTTTTCAGCTACGGCGATGCAATGCTCATTACGTCGCGCGTGGAGGCCGCCGATGCGCTTTGAAGTGCTCGCCAGTTCCGGTGCGGCGCGCCGCGGCGTGGTGGTCACGGCGCACGGTCCATTCGACACGCCCGCATTCATGCCTGTGGGTACCTACGGTTCCGTGAAAGGTATGACGCCTGCTCAGCTCGAAGGCGTGGGTGCGCAAATCGTGCTCGCCAACACGTTCCACTTGATGTTGCGGCCCGGTGACGAAGTGGTGCGCAGTCTCGGCGGCTTGCACTCATTCATGCAATGGAAGGGGCCCATCCTAACCGACTCGGGCGGCTTCCAGGTGTGGAGCTTGGGCGAGCTGCGCAAGATCGACGAGCAGGGCGTTGCGTTTGCATCACCGATCAATGGCGACAAGGTGTTCCTGTCGCCCGAGCGATCGATGCAGGTTCAGCGCAATCTCGGTGCCGACATAGTCATGGTGTTCGACGAGTGCACCAGCTATCCCGCGACGGAACACGAAGCGCGCGCCTCGATGGAACTGTCCCTACGGTGGGCCGTCCGTTCGCGCTCGGCTCACGCTGATAGTGAAGCGGCGCTGTTCGGAATCGTTCAGGGCGGCATGTACGAGGGTTTACGATTGGAGTCGTTGGCAGGACTGCGTGAGATCGGCTTCCAAGGCTATGCGATTGGCGGGCTATCGGTGGGCGAGCCCAAGGACGAGATGCGCGGCGTACTCGACGCGTTGATTCCTGCGATGCCGGCTGGCGCGCCACGTTACCTGATGGGTGTCGGTACCCCCGATGACCTGGTAGATGCAGTGTGCCGTGGCGTCGACATGTTCGATTGCGTGTTGCCGACACGAAATGCCCGCAATGGCCACTACTTCACCTCGCGTGGCGTGGTTCGCATTCGCAATGCCCGACATCGCACCAGCGATGCGCCGCTCGACGCGGATTGCAGCTGCTACACGTGTTCGTCCTTTTCGCGCGCCTACCTTCATCATCTCGATCGCTGCGGCGAGATGCTCGGTGGTACGCTCGGTACCATCCATAATCTCTACTACTACCAAGCACTCATGACCCGTTTGCGCGCCGCCATTGAAGCGGGTACATTGCCGTCCCTCGTCAAATCCCTCCGAGACGGTTGGAACACCGAACATGAATCCGTTTGAAACGGTGGCTTATGCAGCCGATGCCGGCGCGGGTGCCGGTCCCGGCTACCTCGACCTCCTGCTTCTGGTCGGCTTCGTCGCCATCTTCTACTTTCTTCTGTGGCGCCCGCAGAGCAAGCGGCGTAAAGAGCATCAAGCTCTGATGAGTGGTCTCAACAAAGGGGACGAGATCGTCACGGCAGGTGGATTGGTCGGCCGCATCACGAAGATCGAGGACGACTTCGTCAAGATCGAGGTGGCGAAGAATACCGAGTTTCGGGTGCAGAAGAGCGCGGTCGGCGCAACGCTGCCGAAAGGGACGCTAAAGTCGCTGGATGAAAAGTGATTCTGCCGGTTCGAGAGTTGCCACGCGATGAGTATCGCTGAGCGCATTCTCGGTTTGAGCGGTGCGCGAGCACGCACACCGAATACCTATGCAATCTGGCAGTACCTGCTGATCTTCGGCGTGGTCGCGTTGGGCATCGTCTATGCGGCGCCGAATTTGTTCCCGCCCGACTATGCGCTGCAGATTCGTCCGGATAGCGCAGATATCGGGTTGCCTGCAGACCTCGATGCGCGAGCGAGGGATGTGCTCGGCAAGGCGGGGATCGACGTCACTGGCATCGATGTCGAAGGGCGCAACATGTTGGTGCGCGTTACCGACGGCGATGCACAGCTGCGCGGTCGAGAGATTCTACAAGCCGCACTCAACCCCGAAGGCGAACGACAATTCGTCGTTGCGCTCAATCTGGCATCCACCACGCCCGAATGGCTCAAGAACATGGGCGGCAAGCCGATGTCATATGGACTCGATCTCTCCGGCGGAGTGCATTTTCTGCTCGAGGTCGACATGGCAACGGCACTCGGCGATCGCATGCGGAGCGAAGAGGAGAACATCCGCAAAGTACTGCGCGATCAGCGCTTGCGCTACGTGCCGGGTGGCGAATGGGTCGACGCCACGCGAATCGACATCCCGTTCTTCGACGAGGGTACGCGCGACGACGCGCAAGCGGCCATTCAACAGGCTTATGGCGATTTCTTGGTGTTGCCGCGCGACGTCGGTGGCCGGCCAGGATTGTGGCTGACGCTGCGCGAAGAGAAGGTCGCGGAAATCGAGGAGTACGCGATCTCGCAGAACCTGACCAGCTTGCGCAACCGCGTGAACGAGCTAGGCGTGTCCGAACCGTTGGTGCAAAAACTCGGTGGCACGCGCATTGTGGTCGACTTGCCCGGTGTACAAGACAGCGCCGACGCGAAACGCATTCTCAACAAGTTCGCGAATCTCGAGTTTCGTTTGGTGGCTCCGCCAGACGCGCGCGGCGTGGAGACTGAGAGCTACCCCTACGAAGGTCGGACGGTCGTGCTCGAGCGGCGCAACATCGTCACCGGCGATCGCGTGACGAATGCCATTCAGGACTACGATCCAGAGAACGGCTTGCCACAGGTGAGTATCACGCTCGACGGCGCCGGTGGCGACCGCATGCACGATGCCACCAAGGACAACGTCGGCAATCAGATGGCCATCCTGTTCAAGGAGTTGAAACCGCGATCGCGCATCGTCGAGCGAGATGGCGAGCAGGTGGTCGAGCACTACAGCGTCGAAGAGAAACGCCTGATCAACGTCGCAACCATACGCTCGGCATTGGGTTATCGCTTCCGCATCACCGGCGTGGGCTTGGGCGAGGCGCGTGATTTGGCGCTGTTGCTGCGCGCTGGCGCATTGGCGGCGCCCATGTACATCGTCGAAGAGCGCACCGTCGGCGCAAGCCTCGGCGAAGAGAACATCGAGCAGGGTACCAACGCCGCGCTGATCGGGCTGGCGCTGGTCGTACTGTTCATGGTGCTCTACTACAAGGTGTTCGGGGTGATTGCCAACGTCGCGTTGGTGCTCAACCTCATCATGTTGGTGGCCGTGATGTCGGTGCTCGGTGCGACACTTACAATGCCCGGCATTGCGGGCATCGTGCTGACGATGGGTATGGCGGTGGACGCCAACGTCATCATTTTCTCGCGCATCCGTGAAGAACTCGTCGAGCGTCCACCGCAGGCCGCGATCCAAGCCGGATTCGAGCGCGCGTTCGTCACCATCCTCGACGCCAACATCACCACGTTCATTGTCGCGATCATTCTGCTCACCATCGGCAGCGGACCCGTCAAGGGGTTTGCGGTCGTGTTGGCCATCGGCATCGTTACGTCGGTGTTCACGGCCGTGACCGTCACACGAGCCATGGTGAATCTCACCCACGGTGGCCGGCGCCTAGAGACGCTCTACATATGAAGTCGCTCCGGGATCTCGACATCGATTTCATGGGTGTGCGCAACCTGGCGTTCGGGTTGTCGATGGCGCTGGTGGTCGCTGCACTCGTGCTGCTCGCGCTGCGCGGCATCAATTTCGGTCTCGACTTCACCGGTGGGACCTTGGTCGAGCTCGAGTTCACGGCGCCGGTGAGCGCCGCTGAAGTGCGCACGCGGCTGGCCGACAGCGGCTTCTCGAGTGGCGTGGTGCAGAACTACGGTTCGGAGCGCGACCTCTTGGTGCGCATGCCGCCGCAGAGCGACGAGGACCAGGCGACACTCGGCGACCGCATCGGCAAGAGCTTGCTCGAGGGTTGGCCTGGTAGCGAGGTGCGGCGCGTCGAATTCGTCGGCCCTGCGGTTGGTGAAGAACTGCGCGAAAGCGGCGGGCTCGCCATGGTCGCCGCGTTGGCGCTGGTGATGCTCTACATCATGTTCCGTTTCACCGGCAAGTTCGCTGTCGGTGCAGTCGTCGCACTCGTGCACGACGTGATCATCACCCTCGGCGCGTTCGCGTTGTTCCAATGGCAATTCGACCTGCCCTCGCTCGCCGCCGTACTTGCAGTGATCGGCTATTCGATCAACGACACCATCGTGGTTGCCGATCGGATTCGGGAAAATTTCCGGCAACTGCGCAAGACCACGCCAGTGCAGACCATCAACGTGTCGATCAATCAGACGTTGGACCGCACCTTGGGCACCTCCGGCAGCACGTTGCTCGTGGTCGGCGCCTTGCTCTTGCTCGGTGGCTCGGCAGTCAGCGGATTTGCCGAGGCGTTGATCGTCGGTATCGGCGTTGGTACTTACTCGTCGATCTACATCGCGGCAAACGTCACGGTCATGATGGGTATCAGTCGCGAGGACTTGATGCTACCGGAGAAGGAGCAGGACGCGCGGCCTTGACCTTCGTGCGCAACGCGCAATCGCGGACGGGACTGCACCCGCGAGCGGCGGTCAAATGTGCGGTCGAATGGTCTGCAACATCGCCTTGAAGATCTTCGGGTTGGCGGCAACCACGTTGCCCGATGTCATGTACCTCTCCTCACCCGCAAGATCGCTCACGAGCCCTCCCGCTTCGATGACGAGTAGAGCGCCGGCCGCAATGTCCCACGGCTTCAACCCGAACTCCCAGAAACCGTCGCCGCGACCGGCCGCGACGTAGGCGAGATCGAGTGCCGCCGACCCGGCGCGCCGAATACCGCGAGCGTGGCGCGTGAACTCAGTGAGCATTGCCATGTAGGCATCGAGATTCTTTTCGACGTCACGGAATGGAATGCCGGTGAGTAGCAGCGCATCCTCGAGCTTGGTGCGTGCGCTCACACGCAGCCGGCGACCGTTCAGCTGTGCGCCGGCGCCACGCGAGGCGACGAATTCTTCGTTGCGCACAGGGTCGACGATGACGGCATGCTCGAGACGGTTGCGCGCCCGAAAGCCGATCGACACGGCGAAGTGCGGTATGCCGTGCAAGAAGTTGGTGGTGCCGTCGAGCGGATCGATGATCCACGTTTCCTCGGGATTGCTGAACGATTCGCCGTGCTCCTCGCCGAGAATGCCGTGCTGCGGATAGGCGTGATGCAACACGTCGATGATGGCCGTTTCGGCTTCGCGATCGATGTCGGAGACGAAGTCGTTGCGGCTCTTCTCACGCACGTTCACGCGGTCGATGCGATCCATGGCGCGGACGATGATTTGCCCGGCGCGGCGCGCGGCGCGAAGCGCCATGTTGCACATCGGATGCATGTCGAATCGGCGTTGGAAGGCGGCCGCGGATGCTAGTGCCGTAGTGCGACCAATTCAATAGAGACGACCCCGCGCAATGCGCTTTGGCGTCCGGCGTACATACTCGCAGGCGCGGCATCGCGTGGGCCGGCGTATGGCGCTGCGCCGCTATAATTCCGCCATGCAAACACTCGACAATGTGCGCATCGTGCTCATCGAGACCAGCCATCCGGGCAACATCGGTGGTGCTGCGCGTGCCCTGCACACCATGGGGCTCAGCCAACTGGTACTGGTGAATCCGTTGCGATATCCGGATCCGCAGGCGGAGTGGCGGGCCGCTGGAGGTACGGGTCTGTTGCGGAACGCGCGCGTGGTCGCAACGTTCGATGAGGCTGTCGCCGATTGCCACCTAGTGTTCTGCGCCAGTGGTCGCGAGCGGCGCATACCGTGGCCGGCAATGGACGCCGCTGCCGCCGCCCGCGAGATTGCGGCGGTCGCCGCGACCCAGCCGGTTGCGGTGGTGTTCGGCCGCGAGGCAAACGGTCTCAACAACGACGAGTTGAAGCGTTGTCACGCCCACGTTTGCATCGACGCCAATCCCGAATATGCGTCGTTGAATTTGGCCATGGCGGTACAGGTGGTGGCCTACGAAGTGCGGCGGGCCGCGCTCAGTGCCGGTCGCGTCGGCCGCACGGCAGCAAGTTGGGACCGGCTGCCTGCCACGCACGCGGAGATCGAGGCGTTTTTGGCGCATCTCGAGCGCGTGCTGTGCGAAATCGAATTTCTGGATGCGGAAAACCCCGGTCAAACGATGACCCGGCTGCGGCGGATGTTCGCCCGCATTCGCCCCGACGATACCGAGGTGAAGATGCTGCGCGGTGTATTGACCGAAATCGAGCGCAAGCTCGGATCGCGGCTCCACCGCGGCGACGAATAGTGGACCGAATTAGTCGGGTATTGCATACTGCCGCGTCTCGTTGCGGCAGTCGGTGGCAATGCGGCTCACCACCAAAGGTCGGTACGCCGTGACGGCGATGCTCGATCTCGCGCTGCACAGTGGCGCAGGACCGGTGACACTCGCCGACATCGCGGCCCGCCAAGGCATATCACAGTCCTATCTCGAACAGCTGTTTGCACGCTTGCGACGCGCCGGCTTGGTCGCGAGTCTGCGTGGCCCGGGCGGCGGCTATGTGTTGGTACGCCCGACCGCTGCGATCAGCGTCTCGGACATCATCGCCTCGGTGGGCGAGGGGATGGACGCCACGCGTTGTGGCGGCAGCGGTGATTGCCAGGATGGCATGTTGTGCCTCACGCACGAACTGTGGATGGACCTGTCCGACCGCATCGATGCGTTCCTCTCGGAAATCACGCTTGCCAGCTTGATCGAACGGGGTGATGTGCGGGCCATTGCGCGGCGCCAGGATTCGATGTCGAGCGTAATCCGGGTGGTGAATTGACGATGGCGGTGCGCACACCGGTTTATCTCGACTACTCCGCGACCACGCCGGTCGATCCGCGCGTCGCACAGAAGATGAGTCACTGCTTGATGACCGAGGGCAACTTCGGCAATCCGGCGTCACGCTCGCATGTGTTCGGTTGGCGCGCGGAGGAAGCTGTCGAGGAAGCCCGTGAACAGGTGGCGCGGCTCATCAACTGCGATCCGCGCGAAATCGTGTGGACGTCGGGCGCCACGGAGTCTGACAACTTGGCGCTGAAGGGCGTTGCCGAGTTCTATGGCGGCGGCAGTCGTGGCCGGCGTCACATCGTCACATCCGCCATCGAGCACAAAGCCGTACTCGACACATGCAAGTATCTGGAATCGAAGGGATTCGCTGTCACCTATCTAGAGCCCAACAGCGACGGGTTGGTGACGCCCGAAAGCGTTCGCGACGCCATTCGTGCCGATACGCTGATCGCGTCGATCATGCACGTCAACAACGAGATCGGCGTGGTCAACGACGTTGCCGCCATTGGTGCCGTGTGCCGAGAGCGTGGTGTCTTCTATCATGTCGACGCCGCGCAAAGCGCCGGCAAGATTGCGATCGATTTACGTGCCATGCCAATCGATCTCATGTCGTTGTCTGGACACAAGATGTATGGGCCGAAGGGGATTGGCGTACTGTTCGTGCGCCGCGATCCGCCCGTGCACTTGGTGCCGCAGATGCACGGCGGCGGTCATGAGCGGGGTATGCGCTCGGGCACGCTCCCGACCCATCAAATCGTTGGCATGGGCGAAGCGGCACGCATTCTGCGTGAGGTCATGACGGCCGAGAACAAGCGTATACGCGAATTGCGAGACCTGTTGTGGACGCGCTTGTCGATACTCGATGGCGTCCGCGTCAACGGTGACGTCGAGCGGCGCCTACCGGGCAATCTGAACGTGGCTTTTGCCGGGGTCGATGGCGAAACCTTGCTGACCGCACTCGACGATGTCGCCGTGTCGTCTGGTTCGGCCTGCACGTCCGCAACGGTCGAACCCTCTTATGTGTTGCGCGCACTGGGATTGGACGATGAACTCGCCCACGCCTCGCTCCGATTCACCGTCGGGCGCTTCACCACGCGTGCGGAGATCGAGTATGCGGCCGACCGGGTGGTCGACGTGGTGCGCAAGCTGCGGGAGCGCCATGCTGCCTGACCGGGCGGTCTGAAGGTCGCGCGAACCGATCTCCCCGGGCTCCGTGAAACGCGTATAATACGCGCCCGCAACGCCGCATTAATTCCTGAAATATCAATCACATAGCATGAACTCGTGGCCCGCGCCCCGAGGTTTGGACAGAGGAGATCAGCCATGGCAGTCGAACGTACCTTGTCCATCGTCAAACCCGATGCGGTGACGCGCAACATCATCGGCGAGATCTATTCCCGCTTCGAGAAGGGTGGGCTCAAGATCATCGCGGCGCGCATGATGCGGCTGTCGAAGGACAAGGCGGAGGGGTTCTATGCCGAGCACCGCGGTAAGCCGTTCTTCGATGCCTTGGTCGCGTACATGACCTCGGGTCCAGTGATGGTGCAGGTGCTCGAGGGCGACAATGCCATTGCGGTGAATCGTCGATTGATGGGGGCAACGAATCCGAAGGAAGCGGCGCCGGGCACCATACGTGCCGACTTCGCCGAGTCGATCGACGCCAATGCCGTGCACGGCTCGGATGCGCCCGCGTCTGCAGCGCGAGAAATCGCGTACTTTTTCGAGCCGGACGAGCTCTGTGCGCGCTGACGAGCGATGAGCGACCAGCCTCCCATCAATCTATTTGGACTCGACCGGCGTGGCGTCGAAGCGTTGTTTGAAGCGGCGGGGGAGGCGCGCTATCGCACGGCGCAATTGATGAAGTGGGTCTATCACCGCCGCGTACGCGACTACGACGGCATGACCGATTTGTCGAAGGCGCTGCGCAATCGTCTCGCTGAAATCAGCGCGATCGACTTGCCGCAGGTCGTTGCCGAGCATCGTTCGGTGGACGGAACGCGCAAGTGGGTGCTGAAGGTCGGTAACGGCAACGCCGTCGAAACCGTGCTGATACCGGATCGGGGCCGCAATACCCTGTGCGTTTCCACGCAAGTGGGGTGCATGCTCGACTGCAGTTTCTGTTCCACTGGCAAACAGGGGTTCAACGGTAACTTGACGGCTGCCGAGATCGTCGCGCAGGTATGGCTGGTGGACGATCAGATGCGCCGCGAAGGCGATGAGCGCGGCGTGACCAATGTGGTCATGATGGGTATGGGCGAGCCGCTGCTGAATTTCGATGCTGCCGTGACGGCCGCCGACGTCATGATGGACGACTTCGCGTTCGGCATATCGAAACGCCGGGTGACCATCAGCACCGCAGGTGTAGTCCCTGCCATTCGACGCCTCATCGGCCGCTCCGAAGTTTCACTTGCGGTATCGCTCCATGCTCCGGACGATGCGCTGCGCGACGTACTGGTACCGATCAATCGCAAATACCCCATCGCCGAGCTACTCGAAGCCTGTCGCGAGTACGTGGCGTACTTGGGGGAACGTCGGCACATTACGATCGAGTACACACTCATGCGTGGTGTCAACGATTCTCTGGCGCATGCCAAACGGCTGGCGAAATTGCTGCGTGATTTGCGCTGCAAGATCAACTTGATTCCGTTCAATCCGTTTCCGGGCACCGGCTATGAACGCCCAGATGAGGCCGCGGTTCGGGACTTTCAGACTCACCTGATGCAAACGGGCTACGCGACGATGCTGCGGACGACGCGCGGCGACGACATCGCGGCCGCGTGCGGTCAGCTGGTGGGCGCGGTGTCCGATCGAACGCGCCGCGCCGAACGGTACCGCGCCCGCTTGCCGACCACGGAGGTCGCATGACGCTGCTGACGAGGCCGTACGCGAAACGACTGCTCATGGTTGTTGCGCTGTATTCACTGGCTGGCTGTGTCACCACGGAGAGTGGCGGGCTACCGAAGCCGGATTCGGACGAAAATCGCGTCAAGGCACATCTCGATCTGGCACGTGGATATCTCGAGCAACGCGACGTGACGAGCGCGCGAAGGCCGCTAGAGGCGGCGCTCGACATCGATCCCACCAATGCCGAGGCGAACGTCCTGCTCGCGATGGTTTATCAGACTCAAGGCGAGAACGAGTTGGCCGAGTCGAGCTTCAAGCGTGCCATCCGCTATGCGCCCGAGGATTCGATGGCACGCAACAACTACGGCACGTTCTTGTACTCACAAGGGCGTCTCGAAGACGCACGCAAGCAGCTGGAGCTTGCAATACGTGATCCAAGCTATGTGGCGCGCCCTCAGGCCTACGAGAACCTGGGACTCACGGAACTCAAGCTCGGTTTGACCGATGCTGCCGAGCAATCCTTCCAACATGCCCTCATGCTCAATTCGAAGCAGGCACGCAGCATGCTCGAGCTCGCCGACCTCTACTTCGAAAAGGGCGTGTACCCGACATCGAAACAGTACTTCGACGGATTCTCACGGGAGTCGCGACACAATGCCCGTAGTCTCTGGCTCGGGATTCGCTTGGGACGCGTGTTCGACGACAAGAATGCCGTGGCAAGCTATGCGCTCGCGCTAAAGAACCTGTATCCGGGATCGGACGAGTTCCGGATGTACGAAGCGAGTAGAGAGTGACGGAAGAGGGCGCCTCTCCCGGGCCAGGTAGCGTGCTACGCAGCACGAGAGAATCGCTCGGCTACACCCAGCAGGACGTCGCGGATTCGCTGAATCTCACGCTGCGCGCGGTGGACGACTTGGAATGTGAGCGATGGGATCGCTTCCATGCGGTGGCGTTCGCGCGCGGCTATGTGAAGTCCTACGCCAAGCTGCTCGGACTCGATCCGCAAACGGTGGTGGCCGACTATGGCGAGTTCACGGAGCCCGAGTCGGAGGCGCCACCGGTTGCGTTGCTCCGCGAAGCCTCGGCGGGCGGCGTGGGGCGCTTGGGCGAAATGTTCCAGCGCCAGCCGGGCGCCGTGCTCTCAGGCACCGTGGTCATCGCAATTGCCGCGATTGCGATCGCCCTGGTGATGGTGTGGCCCGAATCGGACCAGGCAACAGAGCCCTCGTTGTCACAAAGGTCGGCGCTGACTCCGCCCCCAGGTCCGGCGGTCGCCGCGCCGGCGTTGTCGGCGCCCGAAGTCGGCGCAACGAGCGGGCGTTCGTCGCCCTTGAGTGGCGCAGCCGAAACCGAGGCAATCATGCCGTCGACAACCGTCGCCGAGTCGGACGTCGTAGCTGCTAGCCCGCCGGCGGCGACCGAGGTCGTGGTGCCCGATGCCGAGCAACACCCTGCGCCTGCGGTCGCGCCAGCGCGGCGCATCACACCCATCGGCGACGATCGGCTCGAGTTGTCGTTCAGTTCGGACTGCTGGGTGGAGATCAAGGACGGAGCCGGCCAGAGCCTGTACAGCAATTTGTCGCGCAGTGGCGATACATTGCATCTCGTTGGTGGGGGTCCCTTCAGGATTCTGTTGGGTTACGGCCCCGGTGTGTCTTTGACGTTCAACGGCGAGCCTGTACCGCTCGCGCGCTATACCCGCAACAACGTCGCATCCGTGGTGTTGGGAACCGATTGAAATGGCTTTCCAATCGATTAGAGGCATGCGTGACCTGCTGCCGGCGGAGGCGAAGCGCCTGCGCGCAGTGGAAGAACGCGTGCGCGCAGTGCTCGACGTGTTCGGCTACGAGGAGATTCGCCTACCGCTGCTCGAATCGACCGACGTGTTCAGCCGCGGCGTCGGCGAGTCGACCGACATCGTCGAGAAGGAGATGTATACGCTGGAGGACCGAGATGGCGGCAGCATTGCGCTGCGGCCCGAAGGTACGGCGAGCTGTGTTCGTGCGTGCCTGCAGCATGGCCTGCTCTACAACCAGCAGCAGCGCCTGTGGTATGCGGGACCGATGTTCAGGTACGAGCGGCCGCAGAAAGGGCGATATCGGCAGTTCGATCAGATCGGTGTCGAAGCATTCGGCATGCCGGGGCCGGATGTCGATGCGGAGTTGCTGCACCTCTGCCACGTTGCATTCGAAGCGCTCGGTGTCGGTAGTTCGTTGCGTCTCGAGATCAATACGCTCGGTTCCGCCCGCGATCGCGCCGCGTACAAAGCGGCGCTCGTTGCGTTTCTCGAGCCACATCGCGACGCCTTGGACGAGGATAGCCGGCGCCGATTGGATCGCAACCCGTTGCGAATTCTCGACAGTAAGCACCCAGCCACGAAGGCTTTGCTCGCCGACGCGCCGATGATCTCGGCCCATCTCGACAACGAGTCGCGCGCTCACTTCGAGGGATTGAAGTCGCTGCTCAGCGAGCTCGGCATCGATTTCGTCGTAAACCCCCGATTGGTGCGTGGCCTCGACTACTACACACACACGGTGTTCGAGTGGGTGACGGACGCGCTCGGCGCGCAAGGGGCGGTGTGCGCGGGTGGCCGCTATGATGGTCTGATCGAAATGCTGGGCGGCAAACCGACACCAGGTGCCGGATTCGCAATTGGCGTGGATCGGCTGGCGATGCTCGTCGACGCAGTCGATGCCACTGTCGCCAACGCGAAGCTCGATGGCTATTGCGTCGTGCTCGAGGAGCGTTTCACCGCGTCGGCCATGCAGCTCGCGGCGGAGCTGCGCCGCGCTGGGCGACGTGTTCGGGTACACATGGGCGGTGGCAAGATCAAGAGTCAGATGAAGCGTGCCGATGCGAGCGGTGCGCAGTTCGCCCTGATCCTGGGTGAAGACGAGGTGACCTCGAAACAGGTCACGCTCAAGTGGTTGCGTGCGGACTTGCCGCAAGAAACGCTACCGCGCGAACAGTTGGTCGCGCGCCTCGCACGTGCTGGGTCTTAGGCCGTGAACGGCATTGGCATGACGGGCTCGCGGGTGTTCGATTAGGAGGCGATGAGCAGTGGCGGAGTACTTAAACGAAGACGACCAAGTCGCGGCGCTGAAGAAGTGGTGGGACGACAATGGCACGGCGCTAGTCGTCGGGCTCGTGGTCGTCATCGCCGGTGTGATCGGCTGGCGAGCCTATTCGGACTACGTCCAAGAGCAGCGCGAGGGCGCCTCGGCAGCCTATCAACGCTACATCGACTTGCGGCAACAGAATGCCGACGCCGATGCGCGTTCGGCGGCGGTCGCGGTGCTCGACGGCGAGTATGCGGGAACGACCTACCAGGTATTCAGTCTTTTGCATCGTGCGACCGATGCGGCCAAAGCCGGCAACTTCGACAGCGCGCGCGATTTATTGAGCCAAGCACTGGCGAATGCAGATGACGCTCACGTCGCCGATTTGGTGCGCGTACGGCTGGCGCGGGTGCAGCGCGAGCTTGGCGACGCGGCCGCATCCCTTGCGACCTTGCAAGGCGTCAAGGGTGCGGGCTTTCGTTCTTATGCCGCTGAGCTGAAGGGCGACATCTTGTTAGCCGAAGGTAAGCGCGACGAAGCGTTGGCGGCATATGAGGCAGCCGCCGCCGTGGAAGGTGCCGACGGCTCTCGCACCACACTGAAGCTCAAGATTGCCGATTTGACGTCAGCAGGTGCAGCTGATGCGCCTTAAGCTCGGCGCGGTCGTTCTCGGCGCTCTTCTCACCGGCGGGTGTAGCTGGTTTTCGTGGCTACCATGGGTCGACAAGAAGCCTGACGTCGACGAGCCCGCGAAGCTCGAACGTTTCAAGGCCGAACTCAAGGTCGATCGCGTGTGGGGTGCATCGATCGGCGACGGACTCGGCAAGAAGTACGTGCGTCTGCCCCCGGCCATCGTTGC
>QJXZ01000135.1 GCA_003248125.1 Gammaproteobacteria bacterium
GAACGCGGGTAGCATCACCGTCAATGGCACAGGCGACTTCGTTACCGCCAACGGCATCCGCGTCGACGATAGCCTGTTCGGCGAGTTGACCATCACCGATACGGGAACCGTCGATGTGACGGCCAGCGGCGGCGACGGTGCGGAGGCGTGGGGCGTGGTGGTGGAATCGACCTTCGGCGAAGGTGCGGCATTGACCAACGACGGTTCTATCAGCGTCAGCGCTGCGGCCAGTAACTCTTCTTGGGTCACTGCCGGCGGCATCGGCGCGTTCTACTACATGGATGGTGAGATCACCAACAACGGCACGATCGACGTCTCGGCCAACCAGGGTGGCGATGGCGGCGAGGCGTACGCGGTCGGTATTTACACCAGCTGGACCATCAGTTCCAGCGGCGAGGTCACCAACGACGGCACGATCAACGTCACTGCAACCGCGAGTGGCAGTGAAGGGTGGGCTAGCGCTACCGGCATATTTCTTGGCTTCGACCCCGTATATGGCTCGATTGTCAATTCGGGCACGATCAATGTGCTGGTCGATGCATCGGAGTCGTTTGCCGTCGGCATCTACGCCAACAATGTGCAGGCGGGCGCCAGCGTGACCAACTCCGGGACGATCAATGTCGAGGGCGCGAATAGCGTCGTCTACGGCACGGTCGGCATGTACGCAAATTTTCTGTCGCCAAACGCCACGTTTGCCAACAGCGGCACGGTGAGCGCGAACTCACCGTTTGGACCGGGCACGGGCATTGCGGTGGTCGTCAACAGCGGCGGATCCGAAGGCGTGCCGGCCGTGGTCGACAACTCCGGCAACCTGTATGGCCACGTGCTCTTGTATGGCAATACGTCGCTGAACAACACGGGGCTGCTGTCGATACCGATCAATCGCCCATTTGCGCCGAACAATAGCTACATTAGTGGTGACTACACGCAATCCGGTGAAGGTGTGCTGGAGTTCGGTGCTTATAGCCTGGACCAGTATGGCCAGCTCGTTGTCAACGGCACCGCCGACTTCTCGGCGAGTGGCGCGTTGGCGGTCAATGTCAGCCCGAACGACATGCTGGTCTCCTCTGGCATTCTCGACAATGTGGTTTCAGCGGGCACATTGATCTCGCCGGCCGGTGGCTACTCGGTCACCGACAACAGTGCGTTGTGGCGCTTCACCGCCAGCGACGATGGCGAGGGCGGCATCGACATCCACGTCGATGGCGACATCTTGGTCGCGGAAGCGGTCGAGGAGAACGGTCCTGCCTGGGCGCTACCGGCGGCCGGTGTGATCGATTCGATCATCCAGGGCGGCGAAGCCGGTGGCGACATGGCGACCGTGATCGCCAATTTGGGCTCGCTACCGCAGTCGGAGCAATTGGCCGGCGCTGCGGCACAGTTGGTGCCGGTGATGGTCACCCGCGGCATCGAAGCGGCGAATCTAGCGATTTCCGGCCTGTCGAGCGTGGTGGCGGCACGCATGGACAGCCGTCGGCTCGGTGTGGTCGACGATGCCTCGCACGATCAGAACCTCTGGGTGCGCATGTATGGCACGTCCGGCGAGCAGGACGACGTCGGCGAGTATCCCGAGTACGAGACCGAGAGCTACGGTCTCGTGGTCGGCTACGACCGCATGACCGACAGCGGCTGGAACGTCGGCGGTGCCGTCGGCTATTCGGCGCCGGAGATCAATTCCGACTCGACCCTGATCGACGACCGCATCGAGTCGGATGTGTTCCATGCGGCGTTGTACGGCTACCGCGACATCGGCGGTGCCTACGTCGACGTGATGGCGATGCTCGGCACGAGCGAGAACGACAGCCGCCGCCACATCGTGTTCGCCGACCTCGATCGGGTCGCGGCGGGCGACTACTCGAGCTTCTACGGCCGCATCGCCGGCGAATTGGGGCAGGCGTTTGCCATGGACGGCGTGACCTTCACGCCATCGGTGAGCGCGGCCTACACGCGGGTGGAGGACGAGAGCTATACCGAGTCTGGTGCGGGCGACCTCAACCTGCGCGTCGAGGACACCCAGGCCGAATCGCTGATTCTTGGCATCGATGCCGAACTGGCCATGGCAGTGGGCGACAGCGGAGTCATTACTGGCCACGTCGGCTATGCCTACGACACCATGACCGACAGGACGACGCTGTCGTCGGCGTTCGTCGGCGGTGGGCCCGTGTTCAATACCCCCGGTGTCGAGGCGGACGAGAACATCATCCGCGCCGGTGTCGGTGCCGAGTTCGAGATGGGCAACGGTGGCCAGGTGCACATCCACTACGAGTACGAGGACCGCGACTCGTTCACCAACAACTTGGTGATGGCGACCGTCCGCATACCGATCTGAGCGCAAGGGAGGTGCCGGCCGCCATCGGCGGTCGGCATCACTCGCGCATCTGCATCCAAGCGGCACTCGCCGCCAGTTTCCAATCGCGATTCCAGGGCCGGCCGAAGCCGGCACCCAGTCGACGCAGCACCTCCGCGAGCGCGGGACCTTGCAGCGCCGCAATTTCGCCGACCAGGTAGGTGACCGGCTCGATGCCGACGCGGTCGCCTAGCCGCTCGCAGATCTCACGGAACAGCCAGCCTTCGAGCGCATGTGCACGCATGTGCAGATTGCCGATCCGTTCCGGTGGGGTGTTGCTGTTCGCCACTACGGCGACGGCTTGCAGCCGACGACGGCCCAAGGCATCGCGCACGAACGCGTCGAGCGCCCGGCCGCCGGCTCGTCGTGCTTGATTCGCCGCGCGCTCCGCGCGCGCCTCGCCGCGCCCGAGCTCGGTATCGAGCAACAAGTGGAAGGGCTGTCGGCTGTCGGGGTGCTTGGGATCGCCGAGTTCGACCTCTGCGCGTGCGATCGCCGTCGGTTCTGCACGGTCGCCGCCGATGGCAAGCGCAAGTGCACGGCCCGTGCGGACGCGAAGACCGAGGTAAGCCTCACCTGCGCCGCTCACGGTGTCGTGGCCATCGAATGGCGCATCATGAACGACTCGGCTGACCACTCGCTGCAGCCCATGGACCCGTACTCGACGGCATCGAACCATGCCGTGTGGCCGAAGATCTGCGCATACAGCTCGCACTTCGTCTTGATATCGGTGAACGACCCATCTGCCACCAACTCGGTGCGCAGCTCAGCAAACGACACTTCTTGATCACTCATGCGAATGCCGCCATCGGTTTCCGTGTCGAGCACGATCATGCGATCGCCGTTCTCACCCCACGGTGTCCACGGCACCTCGCTGCCACTTCGGCCACGCCCGGGATCTCCTTCGTACGCAAATGCGGCCCAATACGACATCATCGAGCGCGACAGCGCATCGCGCGTTTCTGTAGCGGGGTAGATATAGGAGAGGCGAAAGCCAAGGTCGAAGGTGCCGAACACGAAGGCGATCTCGAGACCGTGCGCCGCGCCCAACGCGGTTGCCAGGTCGTAACCCATGACCGATGGTTCCTCGTCCCAGTCGAAACGGTAGGCGAACACGCCGCCACCTTGCGCAGCGGAGAGGAAATTGGCGAGTTCGTCGACGCCCCGCACCTTCCACGCACGCGATTGATAGCTCACGTAGCGGCGATAGCCGTCGACGTCCTTCAGCCGCGGAAACAACCAGAAGCGTGTCTCGGTCCAACGTGGATTGCGCACCAAGAACAGCGCTATCTCGTCGCGGTTGGTGCCGAGCATCACAGGCACGGGGTTGTACGTCGTGGCGTCCGCGAAGATGTCGGCGGCCGATCCTTGGTCTGGCAGCACCTCGCCGTCGGCCACGAGTTTCGGCATGTTGATCACGCCGTACATACCTTCAGAGTAAGCTGCCATGATTTCGGCTGCCGACTTCGCCATTAGCAAGCTGCGGATTTCATTTGCTGCCATCGCATCCTGCAACGCTTTGGCTTCGTCACGGTCGGCAGCGCGGCCGTCGCTGACGAGCAACGTGTTCACCACTTCGCGGCCGCTGAACGCATGACCTGGTTCGACGTCGTCGCGGTAGTTACTGGCACGCGCCCGACTCGTGAGCGAAAGCCCGCCGCTCTGGACGATGGCACGGTGAAAGAGGCCGGTTGCCAGTGGCGACGCCAATAACGCGAGCACATTCGTGCCGCCGGCAGATTCGCCGAAGATCGTCACCCGATTGGGATCGCCGCCGAACGCGGTGATGTGATCCTGTACCCATTCGAGCGCGGCGATGGTGTCGAGGGTGCCGTAGTTGCCGGAGGCATCTGCGGCTGTCACGCCTTCGTCGGCCAGCGCGGGATGGCTGAACCAGCCAAATGGGCCGAGCCGATAGTTGATGGTGACCACCACCAGATCGTGCTCGACCGCGAGTCGACTGCCGTCGTAGGTGCCGCCGAGGCCGATGGTGTTGCCACCGCCATGGATCCACACCATGACTGGCACGGGTGCCATGACCTCGGCCGGCGCGTACACATCGAGATAGAGGCAATCCTCGCTGCCGATGGGGGTCTTCGATTTCGGTGTCGGTCCGGCACCGGTTAGCAGCGACGGGAACTGCATGCACATGAATCCGGAGCGCAGCGCTTCGCGATGTCCTGTCCATGGCTGTGGCGGCCGCGGTGCCATCCATCGCAATGTTCCGACCGGTGGCTCTGCATAGGGCACACCGCGCCATACGTGCGCGCCATTGCCCGCGACGTAGCCGACCAAGGCACCGAGTTGGGTCTGCCGAAGCGTGGCGTCGCTAGCGACGTGCGGCGTGGGCGCGGGCGCCTCGCGCAGCCAGACATAAAGGCCGAGGGCCGCGACGAGTACCGCGCCGGCGAGTATCCACTTGCGCATGACGATCCCCCTCGAGCGGGATCATTCTACGCGGCCGATCGCGAGCAAGCTCGCTCCCACAGAATCGGGAGCCGGCTTGCTAATCCCAGGACAACGCGCCGCCGGTCTGATACTCGGTGACCCGTGTCTCGAAGAAGTTCTTCTCCTTCTTCAGATCCATGATCTCCGACATCCAGGGGAACGGGTTCTTCACCCCCGGAAACTGCTCGGGTAAACCGATCTGCGCGAGTCGGCGGTTGGCGATGAACTGCAGATACTCGGCCATCATGTTGGCATTCATCCCAAGTACGCCGCGCGGCATGGTGTCTCGTGCGTACTCGATCTCGAGCTGCGTGCCCTCGAGGATCATCTGCGATGCACGCGCTTTCATCTCGTCATCCCAAAGGTGCGGGTTCTCGAGCTTGATCTGGTTGATCACGTCGATGCCGAAGTTCACGTGCATCGACTCGTCGCGCAGGATGTACTGAAACTGCTCGGACGTGCCCGTCATCTTGTTGCGCCGGCCCATCGACAGAATCTGCGTGAAGCCACAGTAGAAGAAGATGCCTTCGAGCACACAGTAGTAGGCGATCAGGTTTTTGAGCAGATCCCGGTCAGTTTCCAGAGTGCCGGTGGTGAAGGTTGGATCCGAGATCTCACGCGTGTACTTGAGCGCCCAGCTCGCCTTACGGGCGACCGATGGCACCTCGTGGTACATGTTGAATATTTCACCTTCGTCCATGCCCAACGATTCGATCACGTACTGGTAGGCATGGGTGTGGATCGCTTCCTCGAACGCTTGCCGCAAGATGTATTGGCGGCACTCCGGATTGGTGATGAGGCGGTAGATGGCGAGCGCGAGATTGTTGGCGACCAAGGAGTCTGCCGTGGAGAAGAAACCGAGACTTCGCTTGACGATGATGCGCTCGTCGTCGGAGAGCCCGCCTTCGGACTTCCACAGCGCAATGTCCGCGGTCATGTTCACTTCCTGCGGCATCCAGTGGTTGGCACAGCCGTCCAAATACTTCTGCCAGGCCCAGTCGTACTTGAAGGGCACCAACTGATTGAGGTCGGCACGGCAATTGATCATGCGTTTCTGATCGACGGTGACCCGCTCGGTCGACTCGTCGTTGGCACGGAACTCGGCCTTGGCATCGAGCGCAGCGACCGCTGCGCGTGCACGCTCTAGATCAGAGCCCGCCGGCTGCACGCCCGTTGCGGCAGGCGCGGTGACTGCCGCTGGCGCCGACGGCTTGGTAGGTGCCATGTCCACCTCGGCCACACGCGTTGGGGTGGCGGCCCGTGTCGCCGAAGCCTGCGCCTTTGGCATCGGCGGCGGCGGTGGTGCGCTGCGCGTCGGGCGCGGCGCGGGCGCCTCAGACGTTACGCCGCCTACGTGTTGTAGCGATTCGGATTCGTCGTATTCGTCCCAGCTCAACATGTTCATTCCTCCCTGAATGTCACTGACAGGCTTCGCAATCGGGGTCGTCGATCGAGCATGCGAGTGGCACCTCCGCGGGATCGCTGAACTCGGCGCCCGGCGCCGAGGTATCGGCGGCTACCGCATTCAGCTTGCCGCGATCGACGGTGGACTTCTCTGCGCTGGTCGCGCCCAGTGCGCGCAGGTAGTAGGTGGTCTTCAAGCCTCTGAGCCACGCCATCCGGTAAGTGATGTCGAGCTTCTTGCCGGAAGCGCCGGCGATGTAGAGGTTGAGCGATTGCGCTTGGTCGATCCACTTCTGGCGTCGCGCCGCTGCGTCCACTAGCCAGCGCGGCTCGATCTCGAACGCCGTTGCGTACAGGGCCTTCAATTCCTCTGGCACACGTTCGATGGCTGCAAGGCTGCCGTCGTAGTACTTGAGGTCGTTGACCATCACCTTGTCCCACAGATCGGCCGCCTTGAGGTCATGCACCATGAACGGATTGACGACCGTGAATTCGCCCGACAGGTTCGATTTCACGTACAGGTTCTGATACGTGGGTTCGATGGATTGCGATACGCCGGTGATGTTGGCGATGGTCGCGGTCGGCGCAATGGCCATCACGTTGGAATTGCGCATGCCGTTGATCTTCACTTTGGCCTTGAGCGCGCTCCAGTCGAGCGTTTCGTCGAAGTTGGCATCGAGATACTTGTCGCCGCGTTCGCGCTGCAGTGCCTTCAACGAATCGAGCGGCATGATGCCGCGGCTCCAGAGCGATCCTTCGAAGCTTTGATAAGCGCCACGCTCTTCGGCCAGATCGCTCGACGCTTCGATGGCGAAGTAGCTCACGGCTTCCATCGAGCGATCGGCGAAGGTCACGGCGGCATCGGAGGCGTACGGGATACGCAAGGCATACAGCGCATCCTGGAAGCCCATGATGCCGAGGCCCACCGGCCGGTGGCGCATGTTGGATGCCCGCGCTTGCGGCACCGAGTAGTAGTTGATGTCGATGACGTTGTCGAGCATGCGTACCGCAGTACGCACCGTGCGGCGCAGCTTGTCCATGTCGATGGCGCCGTCTTGGACGTGCTTGGCGAGATTGATCGAGCCCAGATTGCACACCGCGATCTCGTCTTTCGACGTGTTGAGCGTGATCTCCGTGCACAGATTGGACGAGTGCACGACACCGACGTGCTGCTGCGGCGAACGAATGTTGCAGCTGTCCTTGAAGGTGATCCAAGGATGGCCGGTTTCGAACAGCATCGACAGCATCTTGCGCCACAGATCGCGTGCTTTGACGCGCTTGAACAGCGGCAACTCACCGCTTTTCGTCATCTCCTCGTACTGCCCGTAGCGGTGTTCGAAGGCTTGCCCATAGAGATCGTGCAGGTCGGCGACGTCGCTCGGCGAGAACAGCGTCCACTGGCCGTCCTCGAACACACGCTTCATGAACAGATCAGGAATCCAGTTCGCGGTGTTCATGTCGTGCGTGCGACGCCGGTCGTCGCCGGTGTTCTTCCTGAGCTCCAGGAATTCCTCGATATCGAGGTGCCAAGTCTCGAGATAAGAGCACACTGCACCCTTGCGTTTGCCGCCTTGATTGACGGCGACCGCCGTGTCGTTGACGACCTTCAAGAATGGCACCACGCCCTGCGACTTGCCGTTGGTGCCTTTGATGTAGGCGCCGAGCGCGCGCACCGGCGTCCAATCGTTACCGAGACCGCCCGCCCACTTCGACAGCATGGCGTTGTCGTGAATCGCCTTGTAGATACCGTCCAAATCGTCGGGAACCGTGGTCAAGAAGCACGACGAGAGCTGTGAGCGCATGGTGCCGGAATTGAACAGCGTCGGCGTCGAACTCATGTAGTCGAACGACGACAGCAGATTGTAGAACTCGATGGCGCGCGCATTGCGGTCGTCCTCTTCCACCGCGAGGCCCATGGCAACACGCATGAAGAAGATCTGCGGCAACTCGAAGCGCACGTTGTCCCAGTGGATGAAGTAGCGATCGTAGAGCGTCTGCAGACCGAGATAGGTGAAGTCGAGATCGCGTTCGGGCTTCAGTGCCGCGCCCAACGCGTCGAGATCGAAGCGCTTGAGTTCGGGTGACAGCAATTCCAACGCAACACCCTTGTCGATGAACGTGCGCAGCGCCTCCGGATACAAGAGACCCATGTCGCCCTGGGTTGCGCGGTGGTCGTTTTCGTCGGCGCCGGTGCGGCGAACGTCGAGGAATGTAAGCGCTTCGTTGCGCAACTCGTCGAGCAAGATTCGCGCGGTCACGAACGTGTAGTTGGGCTCCTCTTCGACGAGCGTTCGTGCGGTGATCAGCACCGATGTGCCGACGTCCTTCTCCGCGATACCGTCGTACATGTTGTTGAGTGAGTCGCGAATGATGCGGTCGCCATCGACATCGGTTAGTCCTTGGCACGCCTCGCCGACGATCGTGCCCAAACGTTCGACATCGAGTGGTACGCGCGTACCGTCTGGCTTGGTGACGTTGATCTGCACTTGCGGAACGGGCACCGCTTGCGCGCGCTCCGCACGTGCCCGCGCACGGCTTTCGCGATACAGCACGTAGTCGCGCGCCACCTTGTGCTCACCGGATCGCATCAGCGCCAGCTCCACTTGATCCTGCACGTCTTCGATGTGCAACGTGCCCCCGGATGGAAAGCGCCGCTCGAAGGTGGCGGACACCTGGTCGGTCAGCGCGCGCACCAGCTCGCGGATGCGTGGCGATGCTGCGGCCGTGCCGCCCTCGACGGCGAGGAAAGCCTTGGTCATGGCGACCGCGATCTTGTCGTCGTCGTAGCGCACCACGGTGCCGTTGCGTTTGATGACGCGCAGTTGTCCCGGCGCGGTTGCGGTCAGCGCCGGCGATAGCGGTGGCGTGCGTGGTTCGGAGGCTTCTCGCGTGCTGGTGAGCGTGTCCGTCTGCATGGTTGGTTGGTTCTCCCCGGTGCCGGTGCGTCGTTGTGCGTTATGGATGGGTCGATTCGGCGAACCACAACCGCTTGTGGTGGCTCGATTCGTCGCTGAACCCGCCTTTTCCCTTGCCGCGGCGTGACGTCACGCCGTATTCGCGCCTCGCCATTGCGGTCGCCGATAGTGCTCTCGGCCCCTCCAGCGAGCACCATGACAGCGTCGGTCAACGCGAGGCGAAACCCAACATGTTGGGTTTCGCGGCAAGGGGGATACAAGATAATGCGGTCGTGCCGCATGATGCAAGTTGCAAGCTGTGGATCGACTGTGCAGTACGAGTGGGCAACCTGTGCACAGCCCTGTGCGTGCAAGTTCCGCGCCCAATCGCCTCATTCGAGGCCGGTTTCGGCGCCGGGCGGTGACACAACATCTTGTGGTCGCTTCTGCCCGTAGGGCGCCCGCGCCCGGGCCCCGGTGCCACCGTCTTTCGCGCACGGCGCTCTGGTAGCCTGCGCCTTTCGCCAGTCACCGGAGCCATCCATGGGCCGCATACTCGCCATCGACCAGGGCACATCGAGCTCGCGCGCGATCGTGTTCGATGAACGCGGTACTGCATTGGCGGTTGCCCAACGCGAGTTCGATCAGATCTTCCCGCGCGATGGCTGGGTCGAACACGACCCGGAGCAGATCTTTGCGACGGTGCTCGACACCGCGCGCCACGCGCTCGCCAATGCGGGGCTGACCGGCAGTGACATCGATGCCATCGGCATCACCAACCAGCGCGAAACGACGCTGCTTTGGGAGGCCGCGAGCGGGACGCCGGTGCACAACGCGATCGTCTGGCAAGACCGCCGCACGGCGGCGCGCTGCGAGACCATTCGCAGCGCCGGGATGGCGCCGCTGATCAGCGCGCGCACCGGACTCGTGGTCGATCCGTATTTCTCGAGTACCAAGCTCTCTTGGCTGCTTCACGAGGTGCCTGGGCTCGCCAAACGTGCCGGTCGAGGTGAGCTCAAGTTCGGTACGGTCGACAGTTTCTTGGTGTCGCGACTGACGAAAGGTCGCGTGCACGCTACCGATGCCACGAATGCGTCGCGCACACAACTTTTCGACATCGAGCGAGAGGCGTGGGACGAGGAGCTGCTGCGTTACTTCGAAGTACCGCCCGAGGTGTTGCCGCGCGTGCTCGATTCGGTCGACGACTACGGCGTCACCGACGCCGAATGGTTCGGTGCCGAGATTCCGATTCGCGGTGTCGCCGGCGATCAGCAGGCAGCACTCGTCGGGCAGGGCTGCTTTGCACCGGGCATGACCAAGAGCACCTACGGCACCGGCTGCTTCGTGATGACCAATACCGGCAGCGCGCGGGTGAGTTCTCGGTCTGGGCTCCTGACCACGGTCGGTTATCGCATCGGCGGGCGGCCCACGTTTGCCGTCGAGGGCAGCATCTTCGTTGCGGGCGCAGCCGTGAAGTGGTTGCGCGATCGGGTGCGCTTGATCGACAGTGCATCAGCCACCGAAGCGATGGCGGAGGCGGTCGGCTATGACGCGGGCGGCGTCTACGTGGTACCGGCATTCACAGGGCTCGGTGCGCCGCACTGGCGTGCCGATGCGCGCGGTCTCATCTGCGGTCTGACGCTCGACACCAGCGCGGAGCAGATCGTCGCGGCAACGCTGTCGAGTGTCGCCTACCAGACTGCGGAGTTGCTCGATGCGCTGGCGCGCGACGGCGCGCAGGTGACCACGCTACGTGTCGATGGCGGCATGGTCGTGAACGATTGGCTCTGTCAGTGCATCGCCGATTTGGCCGGCGCGCCTGTGGAACGACCCGTGGTGACCGAGACAACCGCCCTCGGTGCAGCGATGCTCGCCGCGGTTGGTGCCGGCCTGGTGCCGACCATCGACGCCGCCGGCGCGCTGTGGCAGCAGGATCGGGCGTTTGCGCCGGCATTGGATGCCACGGAGCGGGCCCGTCTCGCCCGCGGTTGGCAAGCGGCCGTGGCGCGCACATTGCACGGCTAGCGGCGCGCGCCACGGCCGGCGGCCGCGCGACAGATTACAAAGCGGTTACAAGCGTTGCCCGCGACGGCAACATCTGAGCAAAGGGTCCGCCCGTAGAATCGGCTCATCTCACGTCGAGTTCGTGCATGGCGACGGCAGTACGCGAGCATCTGTACACGCGGATGCTGCGCATGCGGCGATTCGTGGCGATCAGCGCAATGCTGATTGTCTACTCGAGCTTCGTCTACGGCGCGCACGCATTCGGTATGTTGCGGCTGCCCGACGCAGCATTTGCGGTGGCCGGCGCGCTGACGCTCGTTGGACTCGCGTTGCTCGTCTTCGGCGCGGCCGTCGATCTCGACATCCCGCGCGCCCGGCTCAGCACCACCATGCCGTCCGCCATCTGGGCGGCAGTCGCGCTGTTGTCGACCGCCGTCTTGGCCACGAGTCCGCTGCGTTTGTTGCTGCTCGCGGCATCGCTGCTCGGGCTCACGTTCAGCGCCTTGCATCTCGAGCGCGTTCAGCTCGGCAAGTTGTTCGCGGCCGTCTGGATCACCTACAGCCTCGGCGTCGCGGTGGGCTTTCCCACCGGTGTCATGGGGGATGCACAAGGCGCCTTGTTCAATTGGCTCGGGTATTCCCTCGCACTGATTGGCGGCGTGCTGGTGGCCAACGAAGTGCGCCGACTCAAGGTCGAGCTCGAGGGCCGCAGCCGCGAACTCGAGGTGGCGTTGGTGAAAGTGCGCGAACTCGCCATGCGTGACGATTTGACCGGTCTCTACAACCGCCGTCAGCTGATGGAGTACTTGCAGCGCCAGAAGGCGCTCGCCGATCGCAATACGTTGAGCTTTGCGGTTTGCTACGTCGACCTCGACCACTTCAAACGAGTCAACGATCGTTTCGGTCACCGCCAGGGCGATGATGTGTTGCGAGCGTTCGCCGACATCGCCCGGCGCGTGGTGCGTGAAGAGGACTTCGTCGCCCGCATGGGTGGCGAGGAATTCGTGATGGTGCTCACCAATGCCACGCTCACCGATGCGGTACGAGTGGCCGAGCGGCTGCGGCGCCAGACGCAGCTCATGGTCATCCACCCCGACGCGCCGGATTTCGCCGTGACCGCGTCGGTAGGGATTGCCGCCTACCGCATGCGGGAAGCCGTCGAGCAGTTGCTCGCGCGCGCCGATACGGCCATGTATGCGGCCAAGACTCAGGGCCGAAATCGTGTCGTAGTCGCCCCCGAAATTGAGACCGAGGCCGCGCGCGGCGCGGCCGCTAGATGACCGCCTCGGGGCGATCGGTTACGCTCGCCCACATCGTAAGGACGACGCAAAGACGGCGCCAGCCGCCGACTTAGTAGGGAAACCGTGGACCGGCGAGCCCACCCTCGACAACCCATTTCGATCGGCGCACTCGTCCACCCCCGGCAGGGGCGCTCCTGGCTTTGTTCCATTCGGGACTTCTGCCAAGGCGGCATGATGCTGGTCGGTACGGGCGGTAGCCGCTCGCTCTCCGCCACCGGTGCCGAATTCAAAGGTAACGATCCGTTGTCGGTGCACTTCTCGGTACCGACGCCGACGGGGGACAAGCACTTCCGCATGCAGGCAACCGTCGCGCGTTTGCTCGGCAACGGTAGCGGCATGGGTATCCGCTTCCAGGGGCCCATGGCACAGGGCGCGTTTCAGGCGCTCATGGATTTCGCGGTTGCGTCCGGCATGGTGGCGCCGAGCACTGCTGATCTGACGCGCGGTGAAGGCGGTGAGCAAGCCGCGGACGATGGCGCGCAGGCGCAGGAACTGACCGATCAATTCTTGCGTGATCGGCGCATCAAGGACACCGATGCCGAGCACGTCAAGGAGCAACTCACGCGCATCATGTCGCGAGCCGCAACGCGCCTGATGCAGAACTTCTTCGAGAAAGCGGATCGAGACCTGCTGCTGCGCGCTCGCGACGCCGGCACCAACGCCACGCAGATGATGTATTTCGAGGGCTTGGATCAGCTCGAGAAGCGGCGCGAGCAGATTCGCACCCGATTCGGCCGTGCGGTGATTGCGCAGATCGAGCAAGTCTCGGAACTCGAATCCGCACTCGAGAAGCGTCGGCGCCGCGAAGCGGGTGATACCACCAAGCTCGAGCTGGTGGACACTGAACAGTTCGAAGAGTGGTTGTCGATCGCGGAGATCATCTCCAAAGCCGAGAACCGGCACACCGACGTGTTGCTCGACATTCGTGCACGGCTCGCCTTGATTGCGAAACCTTGGGGCCACAAAGACGTCGTACCGATCGGCCCCGCTGCGCTCGCCTGGGCCTTCGACGAAGCGATCGCCGAGATTGACGTGCGCCGGCAAGTGAAGCAGGACATCTACCGGGAGTTCGAGGCGGTGATGACGCCGCTGCTGTCGAATGTCTATCAGGCGGTTGCCAAGATGTTGGAAGACAGCCGCGTCTTCCCGTCGGTCGAAGAGCTACGTGCGGCGATGGCGCGCTCGTTGCGTCGCCCCGCACCTCCACCGCGCGCGCAGCCGGCTGCGTACAAAGACATGGAGCGATCGGTACGCGATGCCGCAATGGCCGCCGACGGTGTGGCGGTGTCGCCGAACATCACCCACAACCCGTTTGCCGCGCAAAGCGGCGGCACAGCCGAAGTCTACAAAGCGGCGCGCGAGCTGTTGCAGCTCGGCCGCCGTGCGCGCGAGTCGCGCGGTGTCAAAGAAGACGTCCGCATTGCGAGTGCCGACTCACGGCCCGAGGATCGCTACGGCACGGGCGACATTCTGGATGCCATGGCGCAAGTGCAGAAGGAACTCGGCGACGCGACGCTTGGCGATGTTCGTCTGAAGCCGCGTTTGGTGCAGATCTTGAAGAAGCGCCACGGCGAGCAGAAAGGCTTTGCCGAAGAGCACTACGACACCCTCGACGTCATGGAGAACTTGGTCGACTCCATCGAGCAAGACCGATTCCTGACCGATGGCGTCCGCGATTGGGTCAAGCGTCTGGAGATCACGCTCAACAAACTTGCCACACGTGATCCGGAGTTTCTCGATCACGAGCCCGAGCAGCCGCATTCGGCGGTGCAGGTTCTCAACCAGCTCGCGCGCATCGGCAATGCCCGAGACATCCGCTTCGGCATCGACCGCGAAGTAGGGCGGCGTGTGGACGAGTTGCTCGAGCGTGTGGTCAAGGACTACGACAAGAACCCGAAGGTGTTCGAGGACGTGCTCTCGGAGCTCAATCCGCTCGTCGACCGGCAAGCGAAAGCGTTTCGCGGCAATGTCGAACGCACGGTGCGCTCCAGTGAGGGCCAGCAGAAGTTGGCACGCGCAAGGCGCGCCGTGGTGCAGGAGCTCGAGTCGAAGATCGGTGACAGGGAAGTGCCGGAGTTGCTGCTCAACCTGCTCAATCCGGGTTGGCGTAACCTGCTCGTGCACACGTTCCTGCGCCATGGCCCAGACAGCAACGAATGGCGCGATGCCGTGGCCACCACCGATCAGCTGCAGGCGCAACTGACGGGGCAAGTGAAGGAAGCCGATCCTGGCTTCGTCCAGCCAGAATCGCTGTTGAAGCGAGTGGTAAGCGGCCTGAATAGCATTTCGTTCGAGCCGGGCAAGCGCACGCCGCTCATCATGGGCCTCTCCGATGCGTTGATCGGCGACACGACGGGCCGCAAGGCCAAAGTGCGCACGCGTCGGGTCGAGGCGGACGAGCTGCCCGATGCGCTCGGCCTCAAAGGGGTGCTGCCCGATACCAATCCGCGCATCGACACCGACGACGAGAAGATCCGTACTGTTTGGGATAGGGCGCTCGACCGTGCACGGCGCTTGAGTGTCGGCGATTGGCTGGCCATGACGGACGACGATGGTCGTCCCTTGATTCTTTCGGTTGCCTTCGTCGGCGACGACTACGGTTCGTTCGTGCTGGTCAATCGCAAAGGCATCAAAGCCAAGGACATGGAGCTCAAGCAGATGGCGGACGGCCTGCATGCCGGCCGTATCACGATCTTGGACGACGTCGATCTGCCGCTCATGGAGCGGGCATCGCAGCGCATGCTGCAGAACATGCACAACAAGCTCACCTATCAGGCAAGTCACGACGAGTTGACCAATCTCCTCAACCGTAAGGAGTTCGAGCGCGCGCTCAACGATGCCATCGAGGTGGCGCGGGCGACGAGCAAGCAACACGCGCTCGCCTATCTCGATCTCGACCAGTTCAAGATCGTCAACAACACGAGTGGTCACACGGCAGGTGATGCGCTCTTGAAGTTGGTGGGCACGCGCATCGCCGAAGGCGTCGGCATTCCCGGCGCGAAGGTGGCGCGACTCGGCGGCGACGAGTTCGGCGTGCTGGTTCCGGACGTCGAGACCGAAACCGCGCGCGCCATGGCCGAACGGCTATTGCAGCTGGTGCGCGAGCAGCGCTTCGATTGGGAAGGCAAGCACTACGCGCTGTCGGCGAGCCTCGGACTCGTGTTTGTGGACGAGGCTACCGAGAACGCCGACACAGCCATGCGCGCCGCGGACGAAGCTTGCTACGCGGCCAAGGACGCCGGCCGCAACCGCGTCCAAGAGTACGAAATCGGCGATGCGCGCATGTTGCGGCGGCGCGGCGTCATGGAGTGGGTCACGCAGCTCGATGCGGCGATGGACGACGACCGCCTGATTCTCAATTGCCAGCGCATCAGAGCCGTGAGCAATGGCAACAATGAAAAGGCGCCGGCCCACTTCGAGATTCTGCTCACCATGGCCGACGAGCTCGGCGATCCCATGCCGCCGTCGGAATTCATACTGGCGGCCGAGACATACAACCGCGTGACGTTGGTCGACCGCTGGGTAATCGAAAACGTACTGCGCTGGATGGCGGACCACCGCAATCAGCTCGACGATCTCGGCGCATTTTCGATCAACGTTTCAGGGCACTCCATCAACGACGAGACATTCGCCGACTTCGTGCTCGAGCAGTTCTCGAACACGCAGGCACCGACCAGCAAGGTGTGCTTCGAGATCACCGAGACGGCAGCGATTGCCAACCTCGACAACGCCCGCGACTTCATGAACCGCATGAAGATCATTGGCTGCCGTTTCTCACTCGACGACTTCGGCACCGGCCTGTCGTCGTATTCGTACCTACGCAATCTGCCCGTCGACTACGTGAAGATCGACGGCGTGTTCGTCAAGAACATGGACTCGAGCCCAGACGATTTTGCGGTGGTGCGTTCGATCAACGATATCGGCCACTATCTCGGTAAGAAGACCATTGCCGAGTACGTGGAAAACGACAAGATCTTGAAACAGCTCGAAGAGATCGGCGTCGACTATGCGCAGGGCTACGGCATCGAAAAGCCGATCCGGCTCGAGGAGCTCCGGATCGGCTGATTCGGCGATGGGTGGTTGTTCTTCCCCACGATTCGGTGTGTCTCGCGCCGGTTGGGCGCCGATCGGCCGTCCATCGGGGCAGGTGAAGTAGTACTCGCCAGTCGCCAGTCAATCCGAACCTTCTCTCGCGGCCATGTAAGCGGACCCTCAACGTGTCCTTCACCGCGCCGCGATCAAAAACTCCAGCAGCGCCTTCTGCGAGTGCAATCGATTGCCAGCTTCCTGCCACACCACCGAGCGCGGGTCTTCCAACATGTCGTGACTCACCTCTTCGCCGCGGTGCGCCGGTAGGCAATGCATGAACAAGCCGTCGCGCTTTGCGTGATTCATGAGATCGGGCGAAACCTGATAGCCGGCGAACTTCTCGAGCCGTTCTTTCTGCTCCGCTTCGTGGCCCATCGACGACCACACGTCGGTGACCACGAGGTCGGCATTTTCGACGGCTTCTTGCGGCGACTCGACCAACGTTGCGGCGTTCGTTGTAGCAAGCAGTGCGGGATCGGGCGTGAACCCTTCGGGGCACGCGATCTTCAGTTCGAAACCGAACTGCCGTGCGGCATTGATGTACGAATTGCACATGTTGTAGCCGTCACCGACGAACGCGACCTTCTTGCCCTCGATCGAGCCGCGGCATTCGACGAACGTTTGCACGTCGGCTAGTAGTTGGCACGGGTGAAATCGGTCGGTCATCGCATTGATCACCGGTACCGATGCGTAACTCGCGAACTCCTCGACGTCGGCATGATCGAGCGTGCGCAACATCACCGCGTCGACCATGCCCGAGAGCACCCGGGCGGTATCGGCAATCGGCTCGCCGCGTCCGAGCTGCGTGTCGTGGGGTGACAGAAAGATCGCGTGCCCACCGAGCTGTTGCATGCCTGCCTCGAATGCGACGCGCGTGCGTGTCGACGACATGCCGAAGACCATGGCGAGCGTCTTGTGCTTGAGCGGGGCGTGCTCCTTGCCGGCAGCGCGCAACTGCTTGAGCTCGATACCTCGACCAACAAGTGCGTTCAGCTCCTCCGGCGTACAGTCGAGGAGCGAGAGGAAGTGGCGGGTCATCACTCGGCTCCGTCGAGCTCGCGGATGTGTGCGCACACCCGATCGACGATCTCGTCGGCTTGGGCGTCCGTTAGTACGAGCGGTGGTAAGAGGCGAATGACGCGTTCGTGCGTGACGTTGATGAGTAGGCCGGCCGCGAGCGCTTTCTTCACCAACTCCGTGCAAGGTTGCGCGAGCTCGATGCCGAGCATCAGTCCCTTGCCGCGGATCTCGACCACGCGATTGTCGCCATCGAGTGCCTTGCGGAAGCGGTTCAACATGCGATCGCCGAGCTCACCGGCACGCTCGACGAGGCCGTTCTGCTCGATGGCCTCGAGCACTGCAAGTGCCGTTGCGCAGGCGAACGGGTTGCCGCCAAACGTCGAGCCGTGATTGCCTGGCTTGAACGTCGTTGCCGCAATGCCGCGGGCGAGGCAAACGCCGATCGGGATGCCGTTGCCCAACCCCTTCGCAGTGGTGACCACGTCCGGCAGGATGTTCTCGTGTTGATAGGCGAAGTACTGGCCCGTGCGACCGTTGCCGCTCTGCACTTCGTCGAGCATCAAGAGCCAGCCGTGATCGTCGCAGATGCGTCGCAGTGCGGCCAGGTAGCCCGCCTTCGGCACCACGATGCCGGACTCACCCTGCACCGGCTCGAGCAATATGGCGACCACGTCGTCGTTGTTCGCGGCGATGGTCTCGATTGCCGTTACGTCGTCGTAAGGCGCGCGCACGAAACCGGCCAACAGCGGCTCGAAGCCCGCTTGCACTTTGCGGCTGCCCGTCGCCGTGAGGGTGCCCATCGTTCTACCGTGGAAGGAATTCTCCACGACGATGATGTGCGGTACTTTGACCTCCGGCTCTTTGTTGTGGCCGTAGAGCCGCGCGATCTTGATCGCGGCCTCGTTGGCCTCTGCGCCGGAGTTGCAGAAAAAGGCCCGTTCCATGCCCGACAGGGCAACCAGACGATCGGCCAGGCGCTGCTGCGCGTCGATTTGATAGAGGTTGGAGGTATGCAGCAGTCTGCCGGCTTGCGCCGCGATGGCGGCAGTCACCCCGGGATGGGCGTGACCGAGGCCCGTAACGGCGAGGCCGGTCAGCGCATCCAAGTATTTGTTACCCTGCTCGTCGTAGAGGTGCACGCCTTCGCCGTGGCTGAAGGTCACCGGCAGGCGCGCGTAGGTCTCCATGAGTGTCGTCATGCGTGAGGCCCTTAAACGACAAAAGGCAGCATAGGCTGCCTCCGAACGAAGGCGCGATACTAGTGCGCTCCCGCAGCCAATTCAATAGCACCCTTCTGTACCGTAGTGAGACGCTGTGACCGACCCGACTGACGTGACCGCATCGATCGATGGCATCGAGATCGCTTTGTTTGCGTCGCGCGTGCAATCGATTTGCGACGAGATGGGTGCGGTGCTGAAACGTGCGGCGTTCTCACCCAACATCAAAGACCGGCTCGACTTCTCGTGCGCCCTGTTCGATGGCAAGGGCGAATTGTTCGCGCAGGCGGCACACATTCCCGTGCATTTGGGCAGCATGGCTTTCGCCATGGCCGACGTGGTAGCGCAGTTCGAATGGCGGGCAGGCGACGTAGTGCTCTTGAACGATCCTTATCTCGGCGGCACGCACCTTCCCGACGTGACGGCAGTCGTGCCGTTCTTCATCGACGAGGCGCTGGCGGGCTTTGCCGCCACGCGCGCGCACCATGCGCACATCGGTGCCGAACGTCCGGGGTCCATGCCGGTGTCGCGCACGCTCGAAGAGGAAGGCATCGTCATTGCGCCCATGCTGGCGCGCCGCGAAGGGGAGTTCACTTCAGACGGCCGCGCGCTGTTCGACGCGCTGACCGGGCGCGTGCACACCGATGCGCACGCGTATGGCGCGGATCCAGAGCTCGCCGACTTCTTCGCGCAAATCAGCGCTTGTGCCTTGGGCGCGCGGCGCGTGGTGACGCTCGGGTTCGGTGTGGATGCGTTTGCCGCGCACGTCGTTGCACTCAACGGCTATGCCGAACGGCTGGCGCGCGGCGCATTGTCGGCGTTGCCGGCCGGCACCTATCGAGCAGTCGACGTGCTGGACGACGACGGCACCGGCCGCGAGGACGTCGCGATTCGCGTGGCGCTCAGCATTGACGAACATAGCGTATGTGCCGATTTTTCGGCCAGTGATGATCAAGTGGCCGGCAACGTCAATTGTCCGCGCGCGGTAGTCGCAGCTGCCGTGTTCTACGTGTTCCGCTGCCTGATGCCGGCGACGACACCGGGGGTTGCCGGCGCGCTGAAACCGATTCGGCTGGTGACGCGCAAAGGTAGCGTGGTCGATGCCGAGCGACCGGCGGCGGTGGCGGCCGGCAACGTAGAAACGTCGACGCGCATCGTGGATGTGCTGTTGCGCGCCCTTGCCGAAGCGCTTCCCGCGCTCATGCCGGCCGCGAGTCAGGGCACGATGAACAATCTCGCGATGGGCCGACACGATCGCCGCGGGCGCTGGGATTACTACGAGACCATCGGCGGCGGTACCGGCGCATACGCCGGCGGCGCCGGCAGTAACGCCATGCATTCGCACATGACCAATACGCTCAACACGCCGGTCGAGAGCTTGGAAACGCACTACCCGCTACGGGTACGCCGTTACGAAATCCGCTCGGGGTCGGGCGGCACGGGTCGAATGCGCGGTGGCGACGGCTTGGTGCGCGAGTTCGAATTCCTGGCGCCGGCCGAAGTGACGCTACTCACCGAACGACGACGGCATGGGCCTTGGGGTCTCGCCGGCGGCCGTGCCGGTGCGCCTGGCCGCAATCTGCTGAATGGCCGCGCCTTGCCGGCCAAGACCGAGTTCACGGCCGTGCCCGGCGATCGGCTCATCGTCGAAACGCCCGGTGGCGGCGGCTACGGTCGCTGAACAGCACTCACCGCGTTCGCGAGTCGCCGCAATCCTTCTTCGAGTGTGGCGCGCGGACAGCCGAAGTTGAAGCGCATGAAGCCCGGCCCGTGGAACTGCGCACCGTCGGAAAGACCAAGGCCGTGCGCTTCGAAATGCGCGTGCGGCGCTTCGAGTTCGAGTTGCCGGACGTCGAGCCAACCGAGATAGGTGCCTTCGACGTGGGTCATGCGCAAGCCCGGCAACTGGGCCACGGTGTGCTCGAGCAGGTCGCGATTGGCGGCCAGATAACGCCGCAGGCGCGGCAGCCAGTCCGAGTTGTCGCGGTAGGCACACTCCGCGGCGACGAACGACAACGGGCCGATGCCGGGCACCAGGCCGAGCCGCGCGGCATTGAAGCGGCGCCGCAAAGCCGCATCGGGAATGATCGCGAAGCTGCAGCCGAGGCCGGGCGTGTTGTACGTCTTGGTCGGCGCCATGAGCGTGATCGTGCGCGCGGCGATGTCCTCGGACAGGCTCGCGATCGGCACGTGCTCGCGCTCCGGGTCGAGAATGAGGCTGCAGTGGATCTCGTCGGAACAAATCAGCAGGTCGTGACGTTCGCAGAATCGCGCGAGCGCCACCAATTCTTCGCGGCTATATACGCGTCCGGTCGGGTTCTGCGGATTGCAGAACAACAACAACCGCGTGCGCGCGGTGACCGCGGCGGCCATGCCATCGAGGTCCATTTGCCAACGGCCTTTGCTGAGCGCAAGCGAACACTCGATCGCCTGGCGGTCGCCATGTCGCGGTGCCGATAGAAAAGGGTAGTAAACCGGCACCGGCATCAGCACGCCGTCGCCTGGTGCGCCTACTGCGCGACATGCCATGTTGAAGGCCGGCACCACACCGGCCACCCAGACGATCCAATCGGACTGCACGCGCCACGCAAACTGCTCGTCCAGCCACTCGATCACGGCTTCGAGGAGTGTCGGTGATGCCTCGGTGTAGCCGAACACACCATGCTCGATTCGGGCATGCATCGCCCGCCGGATGAATTCGGGGGTGCGAAAGTCCATGTCGGCCACCCAAAAGGGCAGCACGTCGGCGCCGTACCGGTTCCACTTCGAACTCGCAGTGCCGGTCCGGTCTACGACTTCGTCGAATTCCGACATAGGCATAGATTCAGGTGTTGTTGGAGGGTTGTTGTTGCCGTGCAGTACAATGCTGCGCATTTCGTCAAGCGAGGACAACCGTCGTGAGCAACCCGGACGTGATGGAGAGCATCCGCGGCCAGATCGAAGGCAACGCGATCATTCTCTACATGAAAGGCTCACCCCAGGCGCCGCAATGCGGCTTCTCGGCGCAGACCGTTCAATGCCTGATGGCTTGTGGCGAGAAGTTCGCCTACGTCGATGTCCTGAGCCATCCCGAGATTCGTGCTGCGCTGCCGAGCTATGCCAGTTGGCCTACCTTCCCGCAGCTATACGTGGACGGTGAGTTGGTCGGTGGCTGTGACATCGTTACCGAGATGTACCAGACCGGCGAGCTCGCCACCCTCATCAAGGCGGCCGCCGAGCGCGCCGCGAACAGCGCCGCGACCTGACTCAGGTCAGGTAGCACATCGCCGCAAACACCGTCATGGTGGCCAACCGCCGAGGCGCTGCCAGCGGTTGACGATCGCGCAGAATAGCTCTGCCGTCACCTCGGCATCGTAAAGTGCCGAGTGGGCGGATTTGCTGTCGAATTCGATCCCGGCGCGCTGACAGGCTTGAGCGAGCACGGTGTGGCCATACGCCACGGCGGCGAGCGACGCCGTATCGATGAACGAAAACGGGTGGAACGGATTGCGCTTCAATCCGTTGCGGTCGGCTGCCGAGTGAATGAACTGATGGTCGAACGCCGCGTTGTGAGCGACCAGAATCGCGCGATTGCAGCCGTGCTTCTTGATCGCATTGCGGACTTCGCGAAACAGGTTGCGCATGGCTTCCTCCTCCGCGATCGCGCAGCGCAGCGGGTGATACGGGTCGATGCCAGTGAAGCTCAAGGACGCGGGATCGACGCGGGTGCCGGGCATCGGCTCGACGTGATGGTGCAGTGTGTGGTGCCGGGTGAGCAGGGCACCGTCGAAATCGAGCAGCACCGCCGCGAGTTCCAAGATCGCGTCGCCCTGGGCATCGAAGCCACCGGTTTCGAGGTCGACGACGACGGGCAGGAAACCGCGAAAGCGACCTGCCATGGCAGTGGGTTCGGACACGGAATCCTCCTCGAGCCGACAACCATATCACGGACGTCGGCCTGCGATGAGCGGTCGGCATTCAGCGATGGGGCGCGCATGCGCGTGCGAACGACGTCACGTTCGAGAATTGGCGTGCTGCCTATGATTTCAGCGACGCAGGTGGACCAGGGTGACGGTCCGCTGGTAGAGGCGCATGGAGTCGAGTCGTGGCGCAGTTTCAAATCTTGTACAGCGGTGAGGTGAGTCGAGGGCTCGATGCCGAGGTCGTGAGGAGACACCTTGCGCGCAAGCTCGGCATTGACGAGCGCAAGGCCGCGCAGTTGTTCAGCGGCCGAACCGTTGTCATTCGTAGCGGTTTGACCCGCGACGAAGCGGAACGGCTGCAATCGCAACTCGCTGAACTGGGTGCAGTGACGCGCATCAAGGACCGCACGCCCGACGACAAGGCCGCCAAATTCAAGATCGACTCCAAGCGGCCGGATGCGACATTGAATGACATCACGGCAGCGCACGTCGAGTGCCCGCGCTGCGGTCACTTGCAGCTCGAGGCGGAACATTGCGCGCGCTGCGGCATCGACATTGCCACCGCCCGGCACCTAAAGCGCAAGGAAGATCTCATGATCGAAAAGAAGATCCGCGAGCTGCGCGCCGGCCGCGCAAAGTGAGTCGCTGATCCCGCCTGCGACTACAATGCCCGCGCTAGCTGCGGCATCTGAGCGATCCGAATGACCACTATCGATGCCGATGCCCCGATCGGCGTGTTCGATTCGGGGGTCGGTGGCCTGACCGTGTTGCGCGCCCTCGAAGCCGAGCTGCCGTTCGAGCAGTTCGTCTACCTCGGTGACACCGCACGCCTGCCGTATGGCACCAAGAGCGCGACCACGGTCGAACGTTATGCGGTGCAGGCTGCACGGCTCTTGGTCGAGCGCGGCATCAAGGCGCTGGTGGTGGCCTGCAACACCGCATCGGCCGTGGCGCTCGATGCGCTGCGGACGGCGTATCGACCGCTACCGGTGTTCGGTGTCGTCGATCCCGGCGCCGAGGCGGCTTGTGCCGCGTCCGCGACCGGGCGCATCGCCGTGATCGCGACCGAAAGCACGGTCCGCGGCGGTGCGTATCAGCGCGCCATTCTCGCCCGTCGACCCGCCGCTCGCGTGCTCGCACGGCCATGTCCGTTGCTCGTCACGCTCGCCGAGGAAGGCTGGGTGCAAGGCGAGGTGCCGGAGCGTGTGATCGCTGCCTATCTGGGCGATTGGTTGCACGATCACATCGCGCCCGATTGCCTGTTGCTCGGCTGTACGCACTTTCCGATTCTGGGCGAATTGCTCGGCCACGTCGCCGGCCCCGGCATGCGTCTGGTCGACTCGGCAGTGACCACCGCCAGTGCGGTGCGCATTGCGTTGGCGGCAGCGGGCGCGATGCGCGATGCCGCCCGGGTCGGCAGCCGTTACCTGCTCGCGAGTGATGGCCGCGAACGCTTCGCCCGCGTCGGCCGGCACTTCCTGGGCGAGCCGCTCGTCCCGGGCGACGTCGAGTTGGTGGATTTGTAGGCGGAGGAAATCGGGGACAGTTTACCTATTTCCAACTCGCACCTTGGCCGACCAACCCGGGAGTAGCAAATAGGTAAACTGTCCCCGATTTCCGCTACGCAAGCTCCTTCGCGCGGTACTCGCACAGATCGCGGATGACGCACTCGCGGCAGCGCGGTTTGCGCGCGGTGCACACGTAGCGACCATGCAAGATGAGCCAATGGTGGGCATCGCGGCCAAACTCCGCTGGCACGCTGCGGGCTAGCTTGTCCTCCACGATCCGCACGGTTTTGCCCTTCGCAAGGCCGGTGCGGTTGGCGACCCGGAATACATGGGTATCGACCGCTATCGTTGGTGCACCGAAGGCCGTGTTCAGCACCACGTTGGCGGTCTTGCGGCCGACACCCGGCAATGCCTCCAGCGCCGCGCGATCGTTCGGCACGTCGCCGCCATGTCGTTCGAGCAACGCTTGGCAGGTCTTGATGATGTTGGCGGCCTTGGTGTTGAAGAGGCCGATGTGGCGAATGAAAGGTTTCAACCCGTCGACGCCGAGGGCGAGTATTGCCGCGGGCGTGCGCGCAACCGGGAACAGCCTTTCGGTGGCGAGGTTGACGCTGACATCGGTCGCTTGCGCCGACAAGACGACTGCGATCAGCAATTCGAACGGCGAATCGTAAGCAAGCTCGGTGGTCGGCGCTGGATTGGCGGCGGCCAGACGCTCGAAGATCGCGGCACGCTTTGCTCGATTCATCGGTCTATGGTGGCGTTGCGTGCGGCGAGCAGCAATCCGAATGCGATGAAGGCACCAGGCGGCAGCGCGAACACGAGCATGCCGCGTTCGGCGACATCGATTCGCCAATCTTCCGCGGTCGCCCCGAATAGCGAACTCATATCAGCGAACAACGTGCCGTGTCCCACTATCTCGCGCACAGCACCGAGCGTGACGATTACGATCGCAAATGCAAGGCCGGTCATGAAGCCATCGCCGATCGCGGTGCCGACACCGACTCGACTGGCTACCTGCTCGGCACGTGCAAGGATCACGCAGTTGGTAACGATGATCTGCAAGAACAGCGCGATGCGTTCGAACAGGTCGTAGGAAAACGCCTGCAGCACGAGCACGGCAATGGTCGTGAAGCCGCCGATCACCAGCATGTACGCCGGCAAGCGCGCCGGTTGAGGAATTTGATGTCGCAACAACGCAATCGCCAGATTGGAACCGGTCAGCACGAACAGCGTGGCGGCCGCCAGGCCGATCGCGTTTGCGACTGTCTGACTCACTGCCAGCAGCGGGCATAGCCCCAGCAACTGCACCGCGGCCGGATTTTGCTGCCACAGGAGCTCGCGAAAGTGCGCGCGCGCCGTGGTCATGAGGCACACGGCCGCACATGCGCGTTGCGTACGGTGTCGGTCACCGCGGCGATGACGGCGCGCGTGGTTATGGTTGCGCCGGTCACCGTATCGACCGACCAGTCGGCGGGCCGTGCCAGCGGCAACCCGCGGAACTGTGCGATCCACGGTCCGGTGTGCTTGGCGATGATGTCGCCGATGCCTGGCGTCTCTTCGTGCCTCAGCACCCGTACGCCGCGAATTTGAGTGCCGTCGCTGGCGATCGCGAGCTCGACGGGTCCGCCATAGCCGGGTACCGCGGTGATCAGCACGCGCAACGCCATTCCGTCGCGGCAGATGTCGAAGCCGTGCCCGATCGCTCCCGGCAGATCGTCGTCCTTGAGCACGACGCCGGTGAGCGATTCGAAGTCGTTCAACAGTGCGGCGCGCTCGTTGACCGCGATGCGCGGCGCTAGCGCCTGCGCGACGATCAGCACACCACCGACCGCGATCGCGGCCAGCACCGCGAGCCGCAACGCGCTGTTGGAAATTTCGTTGCTCATCGTGCGCTCGCCGATTGTGCTAAGGGGCGATCGAGTAATGGCACCATCGAGTTGCCGAGCAGCACCGCGAATGCGACGCCGTCGGGATAGTTGGCGAAGCAGCGCACCACGAACAGCAGCGCGCCCACCAAGACACCGAACAGAATGCGGCCGCGTGGCTGAGTCGGCGATGTGACTGGATCGGTCGCGATGTAGAAGGCGCACAACATGGTGGCGCCGCTCAGCAGGTGAAAGGCAGGTGAGCCTAGACTGGCGGAGCTGCCGCCGTCGTAGCAGAGAGCGCTGAGCACCGTCAGCGTGGCGAGCATGGCGATCGGTATGCGCCAGTCGACGAGTCGCAAGCCGAGCAGCACGAGTCCGCCGACCGCGAACCAGACGTTGATCCACTCGAAACCATGCGCTCCCCAAGCGCCGAAGCCGTGCGCCGCGGTCCACACGTCGGCGATGGTTTCGCCGCCGCGATGCTTGAGCGTTTCGAGAGCGGTGGCGCCGGTGAGCTGATCGACGCCCTCGGATCCAGGCCATGTTGCAAGGTCCGCGGGAAACGACACCAACACGAGTGCATAGCCGACCATCGCTGGATTGAACGGGTTGGCACCGAGGCCGCCGTAGACGTGCTTGCCGAGCACGAGCGCCGCGAGCACCGCGAGGCCCACCAACCAGCCGTCGACGGCCGGCGGCATTGCGATCGCGATCAGTAGTGCGGTCACAACTGCACTGCCGTCGCCGAGTCCCGCCACTACCGATTGCCTTCGCATACGCAGCACCGACGCCTCCACTGCAATGGCGGCCGACACCGCAAGGCCGACATTGACGAGCACGCCGGTCCCGAAGAAATGCGCCATGGCGGCGATGCCGGGCGCGAGCGTGGCAGCGACGACTGCCATGGTTGCGCGGGTGTCGATCATTCGACGTCGAGCCAGCTTCGCGTCGCGGTGCGGCGTCGCAGGCGTGCATTGCGTTCGCGCTCTGCCATCGTCGTAGCACGTTCGAGATGCCGTGCGTAGCGGCGGCGAGCGCGGTCGGCAGCACGTGCCGCGCGGTCGCGGGCAACGTGTGTTGCTTGCGCGGCGCGCAGCTCCGCAAGCAGTGGCAGCCGACTCGGGCACACTACTTCGCAGGCACCGCAGGCGATGCACGAATCGATGTGGAGTCGTTCGAGTGCGGCGTCGTCGCTGGCTGCGCATGCGAGGTGCAAAGCATCGACGGACAACCGTTCGGGACACACTTCATTGCAATGCCCGCAGCGAATGCACGGTACCGGCGCGGGCGACTCGGTGACGAAACTGACTGCGTACGTGCGTTTGTCGACCGCCGCATGCGGTTCGAGCTCGATGCCGGTCAGCGGTCCGCCGCGCAGCATTCGTGCAGACCGTGCCTGCGGCTGCCACCAGTCGATGAGTTCATCGACAGGGGTTCCGATCGGTACCCACGCCGTGCCTGGCGCTTCGAGCGCGTCGCCCGTAAGCGCGACCAGGCGCTCAGTGAGCGGTTCGCCGGCGACCACCGCGCGATGGATGGCGTAGATCGTGGCGACGTTGAGCACCAGGATGCCGACCGATGGCGGCCGTGCGCCGGCGGCGAGTGGCGTGCCGACGAACTGCTCGATGAGTTGCCGTTCCGATCCGGCGGGGTAGCGCAACGCCGCGGCGTATGTTTCAAACGCGAGCGACGGGTCGTCATCGAGCGCGCCGAGCGCCGAATTGCGCGGATCGACGACGAGTACCGCACGACCAGCGCCGCAGGCCGACATCGCGATACCAATGCCGCTCGCGATTTCGCACCTGTGCTCGCGCAGCAGCACTTCGTCTGCGGTCACCCAGGGCTCGCATTCGACTGCGTTGACGATCAGTGTGCCGACGCCCGCATCGCGCGCGGCGCGCAACTTCGTCGCGGTTGGAAAGCCGCCGCCGCCGAGCCCAGCGACACCGCAGGCACGGATCCGCTCGACGATTGCGTCGGCCGATGCAGAGGTCGGCAGCCTGGGCAGCGGTGGCAATGCGGCGTGTTCGTGGTCGACAGCGAGCACGGTGTGATCGGCG
>QJXZ01000358.1 GCA_003248125.1 Gammaproteobacteria bacterium
GAGCAAGACCTCGTCATCGAATCGCGCATCGAGAAAGTGTCATACACGACCGGTGGAAAGTCCGTGTTCCAACTGGCGAACGGCCAAGTGTGGGTCGAGAACGAAGCTGGTCGAACTCGCATCCGTACCGGTCAGAATGTCACGATCAAGAAAGCGCTGATGAGCTACTCGATGAAGCTGCAGTCGGGCATCATCGTTGCGGTAAGCCGAATCGAATAAGCGCCTTCGGTACTCTGGAGTGCGAGCTGCTAAAAGATTTGGGACAGTTACCTATTTCTCAAACCGCCTCCCCCGCTGCTTTCGCCCGCGTGAGCCGGCTCGCCTCGTCGCGAGGGAGATGTCGCGTCGCCATCACCAGCAACACCAGCGCCACGGCAAATGCCGCGAGCCCCCACAGCATGCCGATGCGCAGCGCATCGCCGTCGCTCATGCCAACAGCGATGAAGTGATCGCTGATCTGGCCGATGATGAACGGCCCGAGCGCCAAGCCCACGAACGTGATGATCAGGATGTAAAACGCCGAGGTAACGGCCCGCATGCGCGGCATGACCAGATCGTTCACGGTGCCTGCCGCGGCCCCGACCCACATCGGCGAGAAAATAGAGAACATGAAGTTGCAACCATAGGCGACCCACAAATCGTCCGTGTACAGAAACACCAATGCGATCGGTAGCGAAACGATCGGTGTCGCCACGCCGATGTACAGACGGCCGTTGACGAAACGCCTCCGCAGCCGGTCGGCCAGCACGCCGCCGAAGGTCACGCCAATCCACCCTCCTAGCGCAGCGGACAAGCCGAGGAAGGTCGCTGCCTCGGTGAGATCGACCCCGTGCGCACGCAGCAGATACGGTGGCGCCCAGAAGCCCAGGCCATAGGTCACGAACGAGATGAACGGAAAGCCGCAGCCGAGCAGCAACAGCGCTTTCGAGCTGAAAATCATCGCGAACGTCGCCGGATCGCGCGCGGCGAGGCTCTGAATCCACGACACGGTGGCGTAGATGCCGACACCCAGCGCGATCCATTGCGTCGCATTCCCTACAACCTGGATCAATAGCCACGCCAGCGCTGCGATTGCGGCCGCACTCGCGAGGTTGATTCCAAGCGCTCGGCGACCGAGACGCGCCGTGCTCCACAGCGTAAACGGTGGCAGCACGGTCAATAGCTCATCCCACGCCGCTCGAAAGGGCGCCGGATGCACATGTGCCTCGATCAAGTCCTCGCTCATGCCGCGCCGCGGCTCACCGAGCGTCCAAACCCACAAGGCCATCAACAGTCCTGGTAGGCCCACCGCGAAGAACGCTGCTTGCCACGGCTTGAGCCCGAACGGCGCGCTCGCAGGATCGGGAAACGCCGTCCGCCACTCGTCGACGATCAATCCACCGAGAAAGAGCCCGATACCTGCGCCGATGTAGATGCCGCTCGAATAGATCGCGATGGCAGTGGCGCGCAGCCGCGGCGGAAAGTAATCGGAGAGCAGCGAGAAGGCCGCCGGCGATGCGCTCGCTTCACCGATACCGACGCCGAATCGAAACGTCGCTAACGTAGAGAAGCTGCGCGCCGTACCGGATAACGCCGTCATCAAACTCCAGAACGCGAGGCCGATCGAGATCAATCGCGTGCGTACCCAAACGTCGGCGAGCTTGCCCAGCGGAATGCCGAACACCGCATAGAAGACCGCGAACGCCGTGCCGTACAGAAAGCCGATGTCGCCATCGGAGATACCGAGATCGGCTTTGATTTCTTCGGCAAGGATGGACAGGATCTGGCGGTCGATGAAGTTGAAGACATAGACGATCACCAGCACGCCGAGCACGTACTTCGCATACCGGCCGCCCACGTCGCGGTCGTCTGACACGCCCCTACCCCCTTGTTAAGATCGCCGGCAGCCTAACAGAACACATCAAAGGGGATACACATGGGTCTCTTCGACCTCGACGGCCGCGTCGCCGTGATGACTGGCGCCTCGAAAGGTATGGGGCTCGCCATGGCGGCTGCGCTCGCCGAACACGGCGCAAAGGTGGTGGTGTCGAGCCGCAAGCTCGATCAATGCGAAGCGGCCTGCGAGGAGATCAATGCCAAGGTCGGCGAGAAGCGCGCACTGCCTTTTTCCTGCAACATCGGCTACAAGGAGCAACTGCAGTCGCTGGTCGATTTCACGCACGAATCACTCGGGGCCGTGGACATCCTGGTCGCGAACGCCGGTGTGAATCCCTTCTATGGACCGTCGTCGGAGATCCCAGACTCCGCGTTCGACAAGATCATGGCCAGCAACGTCAAGTCCAATCATTGGCTGTGTCACATGGTGCTGCCCGACATGGTGGCGAAGAAAAAAGGCGCCATCATGATCACGTCGTCGACGGCCGCGTTCGGACCGTCGGAAGTGCTCGGTACCTACAACATCTCGAAGACCGCCGACCTCGCCCTGGTACGCAATCTGGCACTCGAGTACGGCAAGCGCGGCGTGCGCGTGAACGCCATCTGTCCCGGATTGATTCGTACCGACTTCGCCCGTGCGCTGTGGGACAACCCTGCGGCGGAGGCGGACTTCAACCGCCGCAATCCGTTGGGACGCATTGGC
>QJXZ01000075.1 GCA_003248125.1 Gammaproteobacteria bacterium
GCGGCACTCGTGCTCACCAACAACTTCCGGCAGGCCCAGGCGATATCGTTGGCAGAGCGTCAGGCCAAATTTCGCTTGTCGGAATACCAGCGTTTCATCGCCCGCATGGAGGTGGAGGCGCGGCTCGACCGCAAGCTCGAAGGCGTGCCTCCCGATAGCGTCCTGACCGAGCGTGGTACGAGCGGCAATGCGCTCACGCGCCCGGAACTCGCGGTGCTGTTGTCGTACAGCAAGACCCACCTGAAGGAACACCTGATCGCGCGCCAGGTGCATCGCGACCCGATCGTTGCCGAGTCGGTCTTCGAAGAATTCCCGCCTGTCATTCGTGAGCGGTTTGGTGATGCCGTTTACAAGCACCGGTTGTTTCCCGAGATCGTTGCGACGATGGTCGCCAACGACATCGTCCATCATCTCGGTATCACCTCTGTAGTGCACCTCTCCGAGTTCGTTGGTGGCGACGTCGACGAAATCGCGCATGCCTACTTCGCCGCTTCCGCATGCTTCCGCATCCGCGAGCAATTTCGTGGCATCGAGGCGTTGGATGGCGTCGGCGGTGAAGTCAAGCTCGATATGCTGCTCGAGCTGATTCCGCTCGCGCGCCGAGCAACGCGTTGGTTGTTGCGGCACCGACGTGCGCATCTCGATGTGGCCAAGCTCGTGGAGCATTTCAGGCCACGGATCGAGGCACTTGCCAATCGGAAGGAGGGAATCATGGGTGCGGCGGGATCGGCGCGTTGGCGCAGTCGCGTGGAAGAACGCGTGCGGCTCGGTGTGCCGGAGGCAATTGCTGGGGCGACCGCAAATGCCGCCGCGCTCGCGATCACCATGCCGGTGATCGACGCGGCTGAGCGCGCCGGTGCCGCTCCCGACGCGGTCGCCGAAGTGTTTGCGGCCATGAACGAGTCGCTTGGATTCGATTGGCTCGCGGAGCAGATGATGGCGCTGCAGGCGGGCAGTCTCTGGCAGGCCATGGAGCGGGATGCATTGGTGGACGAATTGGTCACTCATCACGCCGCACTTGCGGCCTTGGCACATGGTGTCGCACCAGACGTGCCTGGACCCGCGGCCGTCGAAGCGTGGAGCGCGCAACATGCGCACTTGATAGAAACTTGGCGCAAGGCGCTCGAAAGTGCACAACGGGCCACCAGCCAGGACTTCTCGCTGTTCTCGATGACGTTGCGCAAGCTGGGTGATTTGACCCGCGCATTCGCGGGCGCCTCTGTGTAAGTCGAACGCAAGCGGTCGATCTTGGGGTAAATTGCGTGCCAAGCGAGCCGAGGTCTTAGTGTGTACGCACAGCTGAACGACGTTCTCACGGTCGATGAGCGAGCGCGATTGGATGCGATGCTGGCCGGGGCGCGTTTCGAGGACGGCGCATCGACGGCGGGTGCGGCAGCGCGCCGCGTTAAACACAACCAGCAGGTTTCGCAATCCGACGAAGCTACCAGCCCTGCGCGGGCGCTGGTGATGGAAGCGCTGGTGCGTCACGAAACATTCCGCAACCACGCCATGCCGCTGCGCATGATGCCGATCGTATTCAGCCGCTACGAGCCAGGTATGACCTACGGCGATCACACCGACAACGCCATCATGGGGCGCGATCCCGTGGTGCGTACCGACCTTGCGGTGACGGTATTTTTGAGCTCGCCTGAATCGTACGACGGCGGCGAGCTCATGATCGGCGTCGACGGCGATCCGCGGCCCGTGAAGCTACGCGCGGGCTCGGCTGTGGTGTACGACGCCACGTCACTGCACCGCGTCGAGCCGGTGACGCGCGGCGTGCGGCTCGCCGCGGTGACCTGGATTCAAAGCCTGGTGCGCAATTCTGCCCAACGCGAGTTGCTGGCCGACATTTCGATTGCACTCAACTGGCTACGTGAAGTAGCGCCAGCCTCGCCGCAGACGCTGAAACTCGCGAAGGCGCGTGCCAACCTCGTTCGCATGTGGTCCGACCTTTGAACGAGCTCGACCCCAAAGCCCCCGTCAACTTGGTGTTGGTCTTCATTCCGGGGGCGGTGGATCCGGAAGACTTCGTGAAGATCGCGGCGAACGTCCGCACGATTGCACCGAACATCGACGTATACGTGCTGCAGGACAAGGTGCCGGATAGCAAGCTCTTCGAGCGATTGCTCGCGCGGCGAACGTTCGTGTTCGCGCCTCACCAATTGACGGCATTGGCGGTGGGGCGTGGCCGGGTGCATGCCGGCCGGCCGATGCTCAAGAGCGAGCAGTTGCTGCGCCTCGAGCTCGCCGGCGTTCCGGTACCGAAGTGGACGATGCTCGATCGCGGCAAGCGGTTCGACCCGGCGGTTTGGGGCGAATACGTGGTGCTGAAACCGGAAGTCAGCTCCGGTGCGCGCGGTGTGACCATTGCGCGCACGCGCGCGCTCAACGAGCAAGCGGCGCGAGTCGCGACTTATGCGCGAGGCGAACAAGGCATAGTCGTCCAACAACTGATCAAGAACGCAACCTTCGGCAAGGCGCGCATTCAAACGCTGTTCGATGCCGTGCTATTTGCCCGTCGCTTCCGGTTGCAAACGCCAGTGAAGTTCGAAACCGAGGCCGATCTGGCCGCCTATCAGCAGACGTTCGCCACCGAGAACACACGGGCCGAGGACTACGACGACGCCAGGGTGCTCGATTTGGCGAGGCGCTGCGCGGCAGCCTTCGACGACGTGCCAATGCTGGCGCTCGACGTACTATTCGACGAGTCGGATGCACCGTATTTCATCGAGGCCAACCCGGGCGGCAACACTTGGCACTTCTCGAGTACGCCCACGGGTCAGATGCTGCGCGCCCGCGGCACCTTTCTCGAGCGCCAGTTCGGCGCGTTCGAAGTCGCGGCGAAAGTGCTGGCGAGGAAAGCCTTGGAGGAAGCCGTCTGATGACCGAAGCTTGGCGCGTACTGGCCCGCAACTACGCAAAGTTTTCGCCACCGCTCACGCCCAACGACGAAACGGTCGTGACGCTACGTACTTGCCTGCCGCTGGTCGACGATCCCCACGTCGTGGTGCTCGGTGCTACACCGCTGTTCGGCAAACTCGCTCACCGTGTGACGTTCATCGATGCTGCGGCCGATGCGCTCTCGTTGGTGGAGTTGGCTTCGGATCATCGAATCGTCAACGCCAATTGGCTGACGGCGGCAGAAGAGTACGGTCGTGCCGATCTCGTGGTGGGCGATGGGGCGGTCAATGCGCTCGATCGCGTCGAAACGGTCACCGAACTATTGCAGTTGCTTAAGCGCAGCATGCGTCCAGGCACGCGTGCCGCGCTGCGCACCTTCCTGCAACACGGTATGCCCGCGGATGAATTCGAGAGGCGGCTATTGACGGCGTTCGAGTCGAACAGCTTCAGCGAGGTCCGCTTGCTACTCTATGGAGTAGTCGCCGAACCGGACGGCGCAACCACGATTGCCGACATCGACCGGTTCATAGCCGAGCTGTCCGATCACGTGGCATTGGACGCGGAAGCCGCGGCCGGTTACGCGGAAAAATACTTCGATTGGCGCGGACTGACCGCGACGGCAGCCGCACGCATCACGAGCACCGGCTACTTCCCGACGCGAGAAGGATTTGCCCGTCTAATCGATTCGATCGGGTTGCGCGCGCAGACGCTGAGTGCCGGAACCTTCCCGCTGGCAGAGTGCTCGCCGATTTACTCCATCGAATTTTGATCGCTCGGTACCAAGTCGCCGAGCGCCTCGAGCAACGGTCCGAGGTGCCGTTCGTAGCGCTTCCAGCGCGCGAGCGAGGTGGTGTAGATGGGCTGCCGCACTTGGATGACGCTCGCTGTACGCACCGACCGGTCGTGCTTGTGGAACTCGAGGCAAGCGTCGTTCCACTCGAGTCCGCAGTAGTCGATCAAGCGCCGCGCTTGCGGCTCGGTATCCGCCACCAACGCCTCGTACTGCACGTCGAGCATGCTGCCTTCCGGTAGCACTCGACGCCAATGGTCCATCAACCGCGCATAGGCGCGATAGTGGCGGCCGACCTCGGTGAGATCGTAGGAGTGCGGCTGACCGCGGGCGAACAAGCGCGAGAACTGCGACAGACAGGTGTCCACGGGATCGCGACGGACATGCACGATGCGTGCGTTCGGCAGCATGGCATGGATGAGCCCGATGCACAGGAAGTTGGCAGGCATCTTGTCGGTGATGCGGAGTGCGTCGGGCGCGCGTTTGCGCAACCCCGCAACGTAGCGGTTGCCTAGCATGCCGATGTCGGTGGCCGTGAAGTCGGCCATGTTCTGTGGAAATGGCACTTCGTTCGTCGGGCCACCGCGAGGCTGATTGGCGAGGTTGAGCAGATCGTGCAATTCGCCGGCGCCATACGCCTGTGGATGGCTCGCGATGATTTGCTCGGTGAGCGTGGTGCCGGAACGCGCGGCTCCCAGCACGAACACCGGCAACGTCGACGGGGCGCCCCGGCCGCGCAGACGGGCAAGGGTAGGCGCGTCGAAGAACGCGATGATGCGATCGATCACGCCGTCGAAGTCATCGGAGTTGTACTCGACAGTGGTGCGTTTGAGGCGCGCGCCCGCCGCGAAGTGATGGAACGCCTGGTCGTACTCACCGACATCGTCGTAGCACTTGCCGAGCGCGTAGTGCAATGCGACGGCACGCTGCCGTGGCATCGATTGCAGGTCTTCAGTGGCGGCTTGCAGCGCAACCAGGTTGTCATCGCCGCGCGATACCTTCTTGACGTGTGCCAGGGCGATGCGCGGTGCGAGTGCCTCCGGGTCGAGTTCCAATGTCCGTCGATAGTGGCGTTCCGACTCGTCGAGCCGGCCGAGTTCCATTTGCAATGCGCCGAGACCCTGGTGCGCGCGGACACTGTCCGGATCGAGTTCGAGCGCCTGCCGATACTGTTCGAGGGCGCGTTCGGGAAAGCCTTGCTCGACGCTGATCGAAGCGGCGAGCGCATGGGCATCGGCGCGATCGGGTCCGAGCTCGAGTGCCTTGGTTGCGTACCTTGCAGCTTCGTCGAGCACGTTCTTTTCCTGCAGCACGCGCGCGAGACCGATGTGCGCTTCCACGTAGGTGGGCTTGAGTTCGATGGCGCCCAGGAATGCAGCCAGCGCATCGTCGTAGCGTTCGAGCCCTGCCAGCGCGAGCCCCAAGTTCGAATGCGCATCCGGGTACTGCGGCCGTAGACCGATCGCCGCGCGCAGTTGGTCGGCCGCTTCCTCGAAGCGTTCCGACTCGGTCAGCACGGCGCCCAAGTTGTTCATCGCTTCGACGTATTTCGGTTCGACGGCCAGTGCCCGTCGGTACCAATCGATTGCACTGTCACGATCGTGACGTTCGCGCTGAATGCTGCCTAGGTTGTTGAGCGCGGGCAGGCACTTCGGGTTGATAGCAAGCGCGCGGCGCTGATATTCCTCGGCCCGGTCGAGGTCTTTGCGGTCGTAGTGCGCGATACCGAGATTCGAGAGTGCGGCCACGGAGTTGGGTTGCAGGGCAAGCGCTCGTTCGCCAGCCGCGATCGCGTCGTCCAAGCGGCCGACGAGCCGGCACATCTCGCCGTGGTTCGAGTGATACAGCGCTTGTTTCGGGTCTAGCTCGATGGCCCGCGCGATGAAGTCGATGGCGATCGCGGTCTGGCCGCGCTGATGCAGGACCACGCCGAGCAAGTGCAGGGCCGGCGCATGATCTGGTTGCGCTCGAAGAACCTGCCGCAAGGTGCTTTCCGCCTGCTCGAACGCGCCACCGCCGCGTTGTTGCTCTGCGAGCGCCATAGCTTGCGCAAGACTCATGCGGCGCGGTGCACCGGGTGGCGGCGGCACGATCGGCTCGGCCGGTAGTGGCGTCACCTTCGGACGGCGTGGCGGCTGGTCGGCCATTCAGCGGTAGTCCTCGACGATCGCCATCAGCGGCGCGAGTTGCTTCTCGAAGCGCCGCCAGCCGCCGACCGACGATTGATAGATGGGTTGGCGAACTTGGGCGAGGCTCGCGGTGCGCACTGGCCGTTCGGTGTCGTGAAACGTAAGGCAGGCATCGTCCCATGGCAGACCCATATGGTCGAGCACGCGCCGCGTCTCCCCCTCGACGTCCGCGACCAAGTCGGCGTAACGAACGTCGAGCACCGTCGACCCCGGTAGCACGGCGCGCCAGTGTGCCATTAGTTTCATATATCGCACGTAGTAGTGGCCCAGTGTCGCGAGATCGTAGGTGAATTCCATCGTGTCACTGAACAGATGCGTGAAGCACGACAGGCACGAGTCCATCGGGTCGCGCACCATGTGAATGATCTTCGCATTTGGGAGCGCGAGATGAATGAGCCCGAGGTAGAAGAAATTCGCGGGCATCTTGTCGACGATGCGCTCCGCGTCCGGTGCCAGGTCGTGAACCGCGTCCGCGTATCGACGGCCGATTACGGCGAGATCTTCGGCTGCGGCCGACTCGACGAACGATGGATAGGGACCCTTCTTCGCTGCTGCGGCGGTACTCGCGACGATGCGGTGCAAATTTTTGAGCTCGCCCGCGCCATGAACCATGGGATGGCTCGCAAGTATTTGCTCCATGAGGCTCGTGCCCGAGCGCGGCATGCCGACGATGAATGTCGGCGCCGGGTCCGGATTGCCGGCGCTACCGAGACGTTCGATGAGGGTTGTCGTGAAGGTGCGGATGATGTTGCCAAGTTGCCTGTCGGCGCCGGCTTCGTCGTGCCTGATGGTGGCCGCCTTCAAGCGATTGCCGGTCGCATACGCTTCGAACGCGCGTGCGTAGTCACCCAAATCGTCGCGCATCTTGCCGAGCGCGAAATACAGCTGGATACGTTCGGTTTCGGGCAGCGACGCGGCGCGCTTCACCAACCCTTCGAGGATCGGCACTGCCGTGTCGTCACTTTCGTAGCGCTTCATGTGCGAGAGGTTGAAGTGGCTCGACACGCTGTTCGGATCGATCTCGAGGGCGCGCTCGTAGCAGCGCCGCGCACCGTCGACGTCGCCCATCCAGCCCAACACCGAGCCCAAGTTGTTGTGGGCCTCCATGTGTGCATCGTCGATCGCGATCGCGGCGCGGTAAGCATCTGCGGCGGCGGCGCGGTCTTCGAGCTTCTCCAAGGCGGAGCCCAAGTTGTTGTGTGCGCGGCCGTGACGCGGGTCGAGTTCGATGGCACGACGGTAGCTCGCGATCGCGTCGGCGAATCGCTCCTGATCGGCAAGCGCGAGCCCGAGGTTGTAGTGCGCTTCCGGATCGTTGGGTGCCAACTCACTCGCCCTACGGGCTTCCCGTTCTGCCTCGTCCTTGGCGCCAAGACGGCGGCAGATCTCGCCGCGGTCGCGATGGTAGATCGCGACACTGGGCGCGAGCGCGATGGCACTGCCGATCAGCTGGGTAGCGAGCTCGAGCTTGCCGACCCGAAATGCCAGAAGTCCCAAGCCGTGGTATGCCGGATGGAATTCGGGATCGGCTGCGACCGCGCGCCGATACGCGGCCTCCGCCTCGTGCAGCCGGTCGGCGGATACGAATTGTTGGGCGGCCCGGAAGGCCGCGTGGCTGTTGGTGGCGGCTGGATTTGTCAAGATGATGTAAATACGCCCTTGGGCGAATTGCGGTGGCTCGCGTACGCGGGTAGCTTACCGGACTAGACGGGGGGGAGGGCTCGCAGTGTTGCCGTGTTCCAACCGTTGTGCCGAGTCGCGTCATTGGAGGCAACAATGAAGAACACGCCTGTCGCTCGCTCGCCCGAGTGGTCCCCCAAACTGAAAGCCCTGAGCCAAGCCATCGCGGTCGCGACAGCGGGTCTGCAGGGTGCCGCATGGGCGTCATGCCCAGGTAGCCAGACCAGCGCAACCACCACACCCTGCGTTCTCGCTACCGGGGAAGCGGTGACCATCACGAGCGACGGGTCAATCATCGTCGCGGCAGACAGTGCCATCACGCTGACGGGCACCGGCACCAAGACGGTCGACAATTCCGGCACCTTGAGCGGCAATCCCTATGGGATAGGGACCTTCCCGGGCTCGAGCGGCCACGCGGACATAACCAACAACACGGGCGCCGCGATCTCGGGTCTCAGTATCGGCATCTTCGTCGGCAGCGGATATACGTCGACCATCGGCAATGCGGGCACCATCTCCGCGGCGCAGACCAGGACTTCCGCCGCGGTGTTTGGTGTGGTGTTGGCCGACGGCGGCGAAAGCGCAGTTTCGAACACCGGTTCGATCTCGGCGGCGGCGGAGGGTAGCGAAGGTTCCGCATTCGCGGCCGGCATCGCAGTCGGCGGCCTCACGGCGGGCGGGAGCATCGACAACAGCGGTACGGTGTCGGGCACGGCCATCAGCAACACCGGCGGCTCGGCGACTGCTGCCGGCATCATCGTGTTCGGTGATATCGGCGAGGGCTCGATCGACAACGGCGGGACCATTGAAGCTTCAGCCGACGCCGCCGGCGGCGGCGCAAACGCGGGCGGCATCGTC
>QJXZ01000038.1 GCA_003248125.1 Gammaproteobacteria bacterium
TCTGCTCGACGTCGATGGCGTGCAAGTGGACCGCTGCTCTGCCTGTCACGGATTGTGGTTCGATGCTGGCGAGGTCGACAGGCTTCGCAACAAGGCGGTTGCGATGGCGGTCGATATCGGTGACGTCGAGGCGGGCAAAGCGCACGACGTTGTCGACAGATACCGGTGCCCGCGCTGTGGAGGGCAGATGGTGCGCACGGCAGATCGCAAGCAGCGGCACATTTCGTACGAGCAGTGCAGCGAGTGCGAAGGCACCTACTTCGACGCCGGCGAGTTCGTGGATTTGGCCACGTTCTCGGTGTCTGACTTGTTCAAAGGCTTCGTCGCGTCAGCGCGGAAGTAAGTGAACCGTACGATGTAGTCCCGTTGCGCAACAGAGCGCGCGCGACCCGCAAGCTCGAGGTAGCTCGACGCTCAGTTGGAAAGGCGTGCTGCTAGTTGCAGCTGCAGGATGCGCTCGGGCGTGTGCGGTGACAGGCCTAGGGATACCCATGCGGGCCGGTCGGTCTCAACCGTCAGCCACTCGAGCTTGATATTCAGCCGCTCCGACGCCGCGTAGCTATATGCGAGCGTCCATGCGTTGCCGTCTTCGCGGTTTGGGTCGAGTAGCATCGCATCGCGATCCGTCACGTCGAAATCGTCGAAGCGCATAGATACACGGTGTCTGCCGATGCTGCGTGTTAGCAACAGGAACCAGGCGTCGAACGACGTATCGACCACGCGTGCGCCGGCAACGACGGGGCCCATGGAGGTGGTGCCCCGTATCCACTGACCGATGAGACCGAGCGCGGCGGGCAGCTCGATCTGTGTACTCACGTGATTGAACCGTGTGGTCCACCCGTATTGCCCGTTCTCGAGCGACATGGGATCTGCGCGATTGTCGTAGTGGAGGGCCGAGAACAGTGCGCGGCCAGCGGCTCGCCACTCACCGCCCAGGTAGTAGCCCACACGGCCGTCGGTTTCGATGAACGGCTCGACGCGGAGTGCCTGTTTTTCGAACATCGCACCGGGGCCGATCTGTGGCAGCGGCACCAAGGGTAGCTGATCGTGCAGGCGGGTTTGGCGATCGTGCAAAGACCAGCCCCTCCACGCGAGCAGCGTGCCGGCTGGGTCGTTGCCGCCGAACGCCGCGGCGAACACTTTGATCCGCTGCGCCGAAGGTTCCTCTCCTAGCGAGTGGATGATGCTCCACTCCGCACCGATCGTTCGAATCTCTTCGCCGATCCACGTGTTGATCGCCGACGGTGAGATCGTGTACGCGCTCGTCCAGCCGCGATCGCGATTCTCGAGTGAGATGTCGGGATAGAAGGCACCGACTTTGAAGGCGTGGCGTGTCTCGGAGCGGGGCACGGGCCGCCACTCGAGAAATGCCTCGGTGAGGTCGCCGCCGCGATCGCCGTCGTCGACGAAATCACCGACGACGTGGACAATGAGCGTCGGCTTGACATGGAAGTTGCCTTCGAGCAACACGCGACCCACTGAGACTGAACTATCGTGCTCGTCGTATCTGAGCTTGCCCGCACCGTCGTTCAACCAGGATCGCAAGTCGGTGGATGGCCACGCCGTGTCGAGCTCGAGGCTGAGCGTCAACGCGGGGCGGTCCCCATCTGCTGTGGCGCTATCGACAAATGCGAACAGCACAACGAATGCCAGGTTGACCAGGGCGACGCGAAACAATTGCTGAAAATCCCGAGGAATCATGACGGAGCGATCCTGCATGCTAGGCCGCGACGGCCATGGGTTCCGCGACTGATCCCACAACTCACATGTGTGGTCTGTGCCATACGAACTAGGGACGAGGCCGCTCCGATTGGTACTCGGAACGCGATTCGGTGAATATTGACGAAGGTGGTCACGTTGGGGGCTGCAATGGGGGAGTACGATCGACGCGGCTCGGTCGCTGGCCGTCAGCAGCTCAACTCACGCCGCCATTTCATGCGGATGGCGGCAACTGTTGGTGGCTTTTCGTTGCTCGGCCGAACGGCCGCCGCTATAACGCCAGAACGCGCCATCGATCTACCGATGGTCAACGGCAAGCGCGCGCTGGCGGCGTACCCGCAGAAGCGCGAGCTAATGGTCATGACATCCCGTCCTGTGCAGCTGGAAACACCGTTTTCTGTATTCGGCGAAGGCGTGTTCACGCCGAACGATGCGTTCTTCGTACGCTGGCATCTCGCACAGGTGCCAACCCGAATCGATGGCGCCGCGTTTCACATCAACGTTCGCGGTGCAGTCAAGGCGCCGCTGACGCTGAGTGTCCCTGAGCTGAAGACGAAGTTTGAGTCGGTCGAAATTGCTGCCGTGTGTCAATGTGCCGGCAACAGCCGCGGCTTTTTCGATCCGCGTGTCCCCGGCGGCCAGTGGGGTAATGGCGCCATGGGCAACGCGCTATGGAAAGGCGTGCGTCTCAAGGACCTTCTGAACGAGGCGGGGATCGGCGCCGGTGCCGTGCAGGTGCGATTCAACGGCGCTGATGCGCCGGTGCTTCCGGGCACCCCTGACTTCGTCAAGGCATTGGACATCGACGTTGCGCTTGGCGAGGACGTCATCGTCGCGTACAGCATGAATGGTGCTGAACTGCCGCTGTTGAACGGATTTCCTGTCCGGCTTGTGGTGCCGGGCTGGTATGCCACCTACTGGGTCAAGATGCTCGACGACATCGAGGTGGTGGCCGCGTGCGATGAAAGTTTCTGGATGAAGCCCGCTTATCGGATCCCCGACGTCGAGTGCGCCTGTATCGAACCGGGCCAGCAGAACGTGCCCACCGTGCCCATCAATCGTATGGACGTTCGCTCGTTCATCACCAGCGTAGCGGATGGCGCAACCCTACCCGCCGGTCAGCCCCAGGATGTGAGTGGTGTGGCATTCGATGGTGGGTTCGGCATCAGACGCGTGCTCTTCTCCACGGATGGCGGTAAGCACTGGGCGGAGACGACGCTCGGCAAAGACCATGGCAAGTACGGTTTCCGTGAATGGCACGCTAGATTTCGTCCGGCAGCGGGCGAGCGCTACACGCTGCAGAGCCTTGCCGTCAACAGCATCGGCCAGTCACAGCGCTTCTCGCCGCGATGGAACCCAGCCGGCTACATGCGCAACGTGGTCGAGGCGGTTCGAGTCAGTGCGACGTAGGAGAGTGGCGATGAAGAGATCGTTTTTGGTCGCAGTGTTTGCACTTGTGGTCACCTTGCCGGTGCGCGCGGCGAAAGACACAGTCGCGATAGAGCTTCCAGCTGAGCACACGCGCCTCGCGCCTGGACCGAACCTGGCTGCGGCGCAGATCTGTGTGGTCTGTCACTCGGTCGACTACATATACATGCAGCCACCACTTACTGACGACCAGTGGCGCAGCGAAGTGCTGAAGATGAAGAATATGTTCGGCGCACCGATCTCGGACGCGGAAGTTGAACCAATCGTCATCTATCTACTGTCACAGAACGGAGAACGGCAGGTGCAGGAGACGAGCCCCGCGCCTTAGCTTGATCGACATGCATCAGCGGCGTTGGATCGAAGCTGAGCTGTCCTAAGGAGTTCAGTCCCATGAAGTGGGTGGTTCGAATCTTGGGCTTTGGGACGCTACTCGTGGTCGTGATCGCGGGCATGGCTTTCGGTTATCGAGTTTGGCGCCAACATGAAAACGCGATTGCACTCGCGATCGTTGCGCCGAGCGGAGTTCAAGAAGCGTCGTTCGTCCGCATTGGTGGTATCGATCAGTGGATTTCGATTCGTGGCGAAGACCGCGGCAATCCAATCCTGCTATTTCTGCACGGTGGACCGGGTAACTCGATTCTTCCGCTCGAGCCTGCGTTCCGCGCCTGGGAAAGTCACTTCACGATGGTGCAGTGGGATCAGCGTGGCGCCGGCAAGACGTATGGTCGCAATGGTACCGACGAACGGCCGATGACCGTCGATCGCATCGTGCAAGACGGCATTGAGGTTGCGGAATACCTGCGCAAGCGCTTGGAGAAGTCGAATGTCGTCTTACTCGGCCATTCTTGGGGCACCGAAATCGGGATGCAGATGGTGATTGCGCGTCCCGATCTCTTCTCGGCATACGTTGGCACGGGACAAGTGGTTTCCATCCGCGAGAAGGAAACATACATCTATGCAGACACCTTGCGGCGTTTGCGCGCGGCTGGCGATTCGGACGGCATTCGCGCTCTCGAACAGATTGGCCAGCCGCCCTATCGCAACAACCATGATTTGGAAGTGCAGCGACATTGGTCCGAGCGCTACGACATTCCCGCGGAGCGAGATCTGCGAGCTCATTTCACGCCGATGGTCGCGTTCGCTCCCGATTTCTCGCTGCGCGACATCTACAACCTGTTGTATGCGTCCGAGTGGACGGCACAGGAGTTGTTTGCGGATGAGGCGGAGTTCGACGCACGTGTGTGCTGTACGACGTTTCAAGTACCAGTGTTCGTCTTCAACGGCGACCACGACACGATCACGCCCACAGAGCTTGTTCGGCCTTGGTTCGACATGCTACAGGCGCCGTCGAAAGGGCTAGTCGTCATGAAGGACGCCGGACATTCGGCGGTGCTCGCTGCACCCGATGTATTCCTCGATCTGCTGCTGCGCGACGTGCGGCCGGTCGCCGTGGCTTGGTTGCGAGATCAGCCATAACGTGTCCATTGCATTTCCGATTTGGGACCCCCGCTAGCGGCGTTTCGCATACTGTGCTTCCTCAGACGGGAGCCGGGTTTGTGAACGTGCCTTCGGCCCACTATAGTCCGGGCATCTCGAGCTGAATGCTTTGTGGCGATGCCGAGCCGGTTCTCGCATGTCGCGCTCACAGTGCCACCCGAACAGCTCGTCGGCGTTGCCCGCGACGAGTTGCTCGAGTTCTATGGTCAGCTTTTCGCTTGGCGCGAGAACGAGTACTTCGCGATTCCCGGTGAGCGGATTCTCATCCGGGCGCCAACCGACACGCAGTACATCACCGTCCGGTCGTCCAGTGCGCCCATGCGGACATCGGGTTACGAGCATCTCGGGATCATCGTCGATTCCGAATCCGAACTTCGATCAATTCACGGGCGGGCGACCGCAATGCGTTCGAAGTTTCCGGACCTCGATCTTCAGCCCATCGAAAGCCTATATGGAGATGCGCTTTTGACTTTTCGGTTGCGCTTTCGGCTGCCGCTCACACTCGAGATTCAGCACCTTCGCAAGACGGCGCATCAATAACTTTCTGAAATATCGACGCCAATACTTCGCCCGCGGCTATCGGCGATCCGGCGCTGGAAAAACGCTATGGAACGTTTTCTCGTAGGATCCTGTCGACTTCGCGCTCGAAGCTATCTCGAGGTTCCTCCACGCCTAGCGCCCGCCATTTGGGAGCTGCTATCCGCACCATGCTGTGGAATTGTCTCTGATAATAGTCCTCGTCGAGGAAGCCGCGCTCGTATTGGTAGTGAATGTTGTCGGCAACATTCATAAACGTCCTGAAGTGCACCTGAAGGCGGCGTCTCGCTTCGGGCTTCACGACGGTCGCGGGGTCGATTGTCGAATCGAGTTGTTCAATGTGTGGGGAGTCCCTAAGCCAGTTCAGCTGACTCGTAACCATATCCGCCCTCGCTTGGTATGCCTGGGCGAGCGCCAACTTTCTAGTCTCCTCCAGAGACCGAGAGTTGGCTTCAGTGGCCTCACGACCTAGGCGAACCTGGACCGCGAGATAAAAGAGCGTGGCCACTACAGCCAACGCGCCAACGAATTCCCCGAGGTTGCCCAGCAACTGGGACATATCCAACAACGACACAGCTTCACTCCTCAACGTGGCAGCGGGAAAAGTACACCAGATTGAATCCAGATCTCCCATCGTAGAGAGCGGTGGGAAGCGCAATGATCCTGCACAATGTAGGTCACGTCCTTGGCAAACGGTCGATTGACATGGCACAGATGCAGGACAAGGTAGCGATTGTGACTGGCGGTGGTTCGGGCATGGGCCGCGCCACCAGCGTGTTGTTTGCGAACGAAGGTGCCGCAGTCGTCGTCGCCGATATCGACGATGCGGGCGGAGGTCAGACGGTCGCAATGGTCGAACAGGCCGGTGGACGGGCGACGTTCGTACACACCGACACCGCGGATGAAGAGCAGATTATCACTCTGGTGAAGACCGCTGCGAGTACGTATGGGCGCGTGGATGCCATGGTGACCGCCGCGGGCATCTCCTACGCAAATTTCGTCGAAAAGGACGAAGCGACCGATCCGTTTCGCCACCCGCAGGCGGGATTCATTCTGAACAAACCAACTGCCCGGTGGCAGAAGGTGTTGGACGTCAATCTCACCGGCGTGATGATTTGCGCCCGCGAGTCGGCTCGTCAGATGATCGCCGAGGGCCATGGCGGCACGATCGTGAATTTCGCTTCCATCGCGGCGTACGGACCAGCACCGACGATTGCCGATTACTGTGTTTCCAAGGCCGGGGTGGTCATGCTGACCAAATGCTTGGCCGCGGAACTTGGTGGGTTGGGGATCCGCGTCAATGCGGTTGCACCCGGTCCGATCGATACCGGAATGACGCAATCGTTGTTGGAGTCAGGGCGCCTTCAAAAACAAGCAGCGGCGCTACCCCTCGGGCGGGTCGCACAACCCGAGGAAGTAGCCAACGTCGTGTTGTTCTTATCGAGCGAGAAATCGAGCTACATCACGGGCAAGACGATTGGTGTCGACGGCGGTACCTATACGGTGTGATGCATCCCAAACATGCCAAGTTAGCGGAGGATTCCGCCGACGCAGGAGTCAGCGAGCTACGGCCGCCGCCTAAAGCGCCGCGCACTTCATCCGGCGTCCAACGATCTCCGCCCATTCTCTAGCCAGGCCGCGCACTCCGGCGTAAGCGCTCGCGCGATGGCAGCGTCGTAATCCTCGAGTTCCTGCTTAGTCAGCACGTCGCGCCAGCGGCCGTTGGTACCTTTGAAAAAGAACCGCTCTGCGCCGCCTTCGAATATGCCGGGTCCGGAGTCTGCAGCCACGGCGGCCTTCTTCATCGCTTCGAAGCCTGCCGCCTCCGCCAAAGATGGCCACGTCGCCTCTGGGACTTGGATGCCCAAAAACTCCGCGAGCCGCCGCATCTCGCCCTCTAGATCGGCTTTCATGTCGGCGTAGTGGAGCAGATAGATGTTCGGCAGATGGCGGAAATTCCAGAAACTCTGCACCTGATAGAAGTGCGACCAGAACGGCCAGCCGTCGGATTCCCACGGAAACGATGCGCGGTGAATCCAACCGTCGTACAGGTCGTGAATGTCGTCTGGGCACCTCGGCAGCAATTCACCAACGAAATCCTCGCCGCCGTTGAGAAGCTGATAGGCCAAGTCGGTATAGGCACCGTAGTGATTGGCGAGGGACATGAACACGTCCCGGCCGTCGCGACCGACGCAGATGTATTTGATGCGGTCGTTCCATGGCAAGGCATCGAGGGGTAGGTGGCTCTTCAGGAAGCGACGGTGAGTTTGCGCCTCGACGTTGGCAATGATCTGCTCGAGTGGAACAGGAGCGAAACGCGCGTCGATCCAGGGCGACAGCGCGCCGAGCGGTTGAGGCAACGGTTCCGTACCGAAGATCAGCAAGCTGACGATACGCTGTGTCCAGGTGGTTCCCGATTTGTAGGACGTCGAGATCACGATGTCGTCGTCGCGAAACTCGAATCCATTCCAGCGCGTGCTGTCGAGATGGTGATTGCGATATACGCGGGATGTAGTGGGATGCTTCGTCACTTTCGATTGTCTCATTGTTAGACGTGGACATCGACCGGCCGACCCATTGGCATTGGTCGAGAACGTATGTCCGACGATCAGGTTACTACAGCAATCTACACACGTCGCGATCACCAGACCTTTTACACTTCACGTCGCTGTGGTGGCCGATAGGATGCTGCCGTACCTCAGCTGATGCGGAAAGTCTGCAGCTGGTAACTCACAGCGGCGGGGGGTGACCCCAGATTGAACACCGAATGGCTCGTCCGGTGTTCACGATGCCTGTCGCGAGTTCGAGCTGGTGCCGATCGGTACATGTCATGCCAAGATGGGGGCGGCGCCACACAGTTATGGGGGGGACCCAATGTCGAATACCGTCATCGCGAGCGATCGTGCACGTCTCGACATCGGCGCGTGCTACGACAACAAGACCGGCACGTTGGACAGGCGCATCTTCTCCGACCAAGGCGTCTATCAGGCAGAACTCGAGCGAATCTTCGGTCGCGCATGGAATTTCATGTGCCACGAATCTCAGCTGCCTGGACCGGGCAGCTTCTTCATGAACTACATCGGTGAGGACGAAGTGATCGTGGTTCGCGATCGCAAGAACACGATCAACGTGCTGGTGAACAGCTGCTCGCATCGCGGCAACACCGTGTGCCGCGCG
>QJXZ01000073.1 GCA_003248125.1 Gammaproteobacteria bacterium
GACGGAAGGTTCCATCTCCACGTTCATCGTGATGGTTTTCATCGCCGTATTTCTGCTGGCGCAGGGCACCATCGTCCCAGTGTTTGGCGAGTCGCGGAAGATGCGGCGGTTGCTCAGCCAACGTTTGCAGGAGATCGATGACGGCTCCGACGACGGCGGCATCACGTCGTTGATGCGCGAACGCTATCTCAACAATCTAACGGGCTGGGAGCGGTGGCTGGAGCAGCTTCCGTTCATGGAATCGCTTCGTCGTACGCTCGAGCAGTCCGGCTACAAGATACGCGCGTACCGACTCGTTCTGTTGTCGGCGGTGCTTGCAGCGGCTGGGCTGATGGCCGCCTGGCTGATCACGCGCATGTCGTGGCTGTCGGTGCTGGCCATGGTGATTGCAGCCGGAATCCCGTACGTGGCGGTCACGCGCGCTCGCGCCAAGCGCATTGCGCAGATCGAGGAGCAGCTCCCCGACGCGATCGACGTCATCCGCCGCGCGTTGCGTGCCGGTCATCCTTTCAACTCGGCAATCAAGCTCGTAGCCGAGGACATGGATGATCCCATCGCTCGTGAGTTCGAATTGACGTTCTCCGACATCAACTACGGCAATGACGTTCGCCGCGCCATGCTGGGCCTGCTCTCCCGAGTGCCTAGCGTCACGGTAATGACGCTCGTCACTTCCGTGTTGGTGCAGAAGGAAACGGGTGGCAATTTGGCCGACATCTTGGCTCAGATTGCGGACGTCGTACGTGGCCGATTCAGGTTTCAGCGCAAGGTCATGACACTATCGGCTGAAGGTCGAATGTCGGCTTGGGTGCTTGGCTTGGTACCGATGGGTATGTTCGTGCTGATCTCGATCGCCAATCCGGACTACATGCCGATGCTGCTCGAGGACGACACCGGCAAGAAAATCGTCATGTTCGCATTCGTTTGGGGTGCGATCGGCATCCTATTCATTCGGCGAATCATCCGAATCGAGGTTTGAGAAATGGAAACGGTCATTCAATACCTGGCAGAGATGTTGTCGGACCAAGGATCGGTGCGGATCATCTTCATTGCGCTCGCCGCAATGGTCGTGTTCGTGTTCGGACTTGGCGCGTCGTGGTTGGTGGCCGGTGCGACCGATCCCATCCGCCGCCGTCTGGGTGTAGTGGATAGCGATGATCAGGACCGGGGACGGCGCGTTCGTGTCAGCGTCAACACGCTGCTCGGACCCGTTGCTCAGTACGTACTGCCCCGCGAGGACGTCGAACGATCCAAGACTACAGAACGACTGGTGCATGCCGGCTTCCGGTCACCAAATGCAGTGCAGGTGTTCTACGCCAGCAAAGCCATGCTCGCGGTGGGGCTGCCGATCTTGATCGTGGTGGTGTGTCAATGGCTGCCGTCCATCAAAACCAATTCGGTCATCATGTACGCGCTCATTGGTGCGGGTCTCGGCGTCTTTGCACCGAATTATGTGCTCGACAAGTTTCTGCAGCGCCGCCAACGCAAGCTACGTAACGGCTTTCCGGATGCGCTCGATCTTTTGGTGACCTGCGTCGAAGCGGGCTTGGGTTTGTCGCAAGCCATCGAGCGAGTGGCTCGAGAGCTGTCGGTCAGTCACCCGGAACTCGCAATGGAACTGGCGCTTGTCAATGCCGAGACCCGCGCCGGCGTCGAGAATGTCGCCGCGCTCAAGAATCTGGTCAACCGTTGTGGACTCGACGACATCCGCGGTCTGGTCAGTCTGTTGATTCAGACCATTCGATTCGGCACGAGCATTGCGGAGTCGCTGCGTGTGTACTCCGAGGAGTTCCGCGACAAGCGCATGCAGGCTGCCGAAGAGCAAGCGGCAAAGATCGGTACCAAGCTGATCTTTCCCCTGATCCTATTTCTGTTCCCCGGCTTTTTCGTGGTCGTGGTTGGCCCCGCAGTGGTTGCGTTGATGGCAACCTTCTCGAACTTCTAAAGGGTGAGCCCGATGCACAAGAGGATTCGTCTGTCCGCCATTGCTGCGCTGATGTTCGTGGTTGGCTGCGCCAGTGTGCCGAAGGAGCCGCCGGTGGAAGATCAACCGTCCCAGGTCGCCGCGCAGCTGATCGACCAGGGCGACAAGGCGGCTCGCAAGGCCGACTTTCTCTCGGCAATGGAGTTCTACCGGCAAGCCGTGGTACAGGAGCCGAGTGTCGATGGCTGGATGCGCGTAGGCGCGGCTGCGCAAGCGCTGGGTTCCGGCAGAGCCAACGAGGCGCTGTATGCGTACGCGCAGGTAGTTGCGCTCGACCCGACTCACGTCGATGCGTGGCAAGAAATCGGCGATCTGCAGCTTGCAGCGAAGAACTTCGATGCGGCTCGACAGGCATACGTCAGCTTGCTGACCGCGAATCGGTCGCAGTGGCGGGCGTACAACGGGCTGGGTGTCATCAGCGATTACGAGGGCGAGCCGGAGCGAGCCATCGCGTACTATCGTGACGCCCTGGACCTCAATCCGACTTCGGCCATCGTGCTGAACAATTTGGGCTATGCACGGTTTCGCGTCGGACATCTCGATACGGCAGTAGAGCACCTGAAGTCAGCGATTGCCCAAGATCCCGGCTATAGACCGGCATGGGTCAACTTGGGTCGCGTGTATGCCGTGAAGCGGCGGTATCCAGACGCCCTCAGCGTGATGATGGAAGCGATGGCCGCACCGGATGCCTACAACGAGATTGGCTACATCGCCATGCGGCAAGACGATCTCGACATCGCCGAGTCGTATCTGCGGCAAGCGGTCGACTCGTCACCCACGTACTTCGAGGCCGCCTATGCGAACTTGAAGGAAGTGACCGAAGCGATCGCCAAACAACGTCGGGCGCGCGCGCGAGGATAGCGGTTCAAGCTCCTCAGGCCTGCTTGCGGACCGACGCGGTCTGCGACGGTCCGGCGCCGGAAACCTCCGCCTCGACGAGCTTGGCGTACTCCGCCGCCGTCATGCCGATCAGCTCCTGAAACACTTCGAACGAATGCTCGCCTTGTAGCGGTGCAGGCCTTGTGACCCCGCCCGGCGTGCGTGACAGGATGGCGGGTAAGCCCGACTGCCACATCGCACCGGCTTCCGGGTGTTGCACGCGCTCCATGTGACCGCGCTCGCGTAGCGCCCGATCTTCGACCACGTCCTTGGCGTTTTGTACCGGCGCGACGGCAATGCCCTGTACCGCGAGTTGTTCGGCGAGCACATGCTTGTCGAATGCAGACGTACGCGAGGCGAGCAACGCATCGATGGTTGCTTCACTCGACTTGCGCGCCGCCGCGGTCCCGTAATCTGTGCCGTCGATCCCGAGCGCGGCGCATAGTGCTTGCCACTGCGAATCGCTTTCGACGGCGATTGCGACCCATTCATCGTCGCCCTTCGCAGGGTAGATGCCGTGCGGTGCATGCAGCGGATGTTGGTTGCCGAGCGGGCCGCGTACGCGACCGATCAACTCGTATTCGAGCCAGGCATCGCCGATGAAGGTGAAGTTTGCTTCCTGCATCGACAGGTCGATGTATTGCCCTTCTCCGGTTCTGTCGCGATGCAGGAGCGCAAGTGCGATCGATGCGAACCCGCATAGCCCGGCGACAGGGTCGGGATACATTTGCCCCGAATTCTGCGGATGCTCGCCTGGATAACCGAGCAGTGCGGACATGCCGGAAGACGGCTCGATGGTGCCGCCAATGCCCGGCACGTTGGCCCAAGGTCCGGTTGCACCGTAAGCGGAGAGGCTTGCCATCACCAGATCGGGTTTGATGGCACGTAAGACTTCGAAGTCGATGCCGAGGTTTCCCATCACGCGCGGCGAGAAGTTCTCGGCCACGAAGTCGACATGCGCTATCAGCTGCTTGAAGACGTCCACACCTTCGGTCGTGGCGAGATCGAGTGTGATGCAGCGTTTGTTCAGGTTCACAGAGTTGTAGAGCGGGCTCACGTTCCAAGCATGCTGGGCGGAGGGCGTGTCCTGCAGTTGCTTGGGAATCGGGTTCTGGTAGGTGCCGCGCCAGCTGTCGAGTCGGCCGCGCACCTCGAGCTGAATCACGTCGGCACCAAGCAAGCCGAGCAGCTCTGTGGCATAGGTACCCGCCCACGCTTGCGTGAGGACCAGGCCCCGGAATCCGCTGAGCGGGCCCTTGCCAATGCCGCCTGCGCGGCGCGGTCGAACCATCGGTCGAACGGTCGAGCTGAACGTGTTCGTCTGTCTTCGCGGCGTCCCACCATCGGCGACCTGCCACTGAGTGCTTGTTATGCGCGCAAATGGTCCGGGAAAGCGCGCGCCCGATTCGGCTACGCGGAAAAAGTGCCGAGCGGCGAACTGCGGGTTGGTCGCAAGCTCGTCCATACGCAGCACCGGTCCCGCGATAACGCGTTCCCTGCCGAGTGCATCGAACAGGTCCATGCGTTTCCAAGTGGCCATCGCGTTGGTCACGCGCTCCGCGAACCGTGCCTTGAACTTCGGTCGTAGACCCGGCTGCTGCAGCTCTTCGTCGTCAGCGAGATCGGGAAGACCGAGGATGCGCATGGCTTTGACCCAGAACAACGGGCGCGAGATGGTCAATGCGAAATAGCCGTCCTCGACCGGCACAGGGCCTTCGTTCACGTCGAGTGCGGGTTTGCGTGGCCAGATGAAGCCCGAGTACTGGTAACGCAACGGCGCCGGTGCCCATGTCGAGACGAGCACCTCGGTTTCGGCGATGTCGATGATCTGTCCGGGACTCGAGTTCGCGAACTGCTCGATCAAGGCGCAAACGATGGCGCCGAACGCAAAGGTGCCAGCCTGATAACTCGCTTGATAGCCCGATGCCTTGAGCGGTGAGTGGCCGGCTGTGCCGTTCACCGAAGCCCAACCGGACCAGGCGTTGGCGGTCAGATCGTTGCCAGGTAGGTTCGCGCGCGGCCCAGTCAGTCCGTGCGGCGTGATCGCACACACGAGTGCGTTTGGATTGAGTGCTGCGACTTCGCCGGCATTCCCGACGGCAAGGATGACGTCCGCTTCGCGGATCAGTGCGTCGCGCGTGTCGGCTTTCGCGCTGCGGCGGCCGCCCAGAAAGTAGCGTGCGGCGATGCTGGTGTGATCGCGGTCGAACGGCGGGTGCGATCGCAGGGGATGTCCACCGATCGGTTCGATGGCCACGACCTCTGCGCCGTAGCCCGCCAACAGACGTGCACACCACGCGGTCGAGACGCGATCCCCGAGCTCGAGTACACGAATGCCGGACAGCGTCGGTGCACTCACCACGGTCGCTCGGCGTCGTGGTCCATTGCGTCGAATCGCTCGTTCTGTTGTTTCGACCAGGCGACGCGGTCGTTGACCTCCGGTCGCTGCTCGCCGCTCACCGTGGCTTCGTTGCGACCACCCATGCTCATGATCCAGAAGTTACCGGATGCGCGCACCGCCGCGCTTTGGCCCATGATGTCGGCAGCTTGGTTGATCGACATCTTCGAGACCTTGAGCGCGTAGAGGCTGTTGAGCGCGATTCGGCGCGCCAGCCACAGTGTCGCAGCTTCGAGCCGCGCGCGCGGCACCACGTGGTTGACCATGCCGAGACGCTGCGCCTCCTCGGCGTCGATGAAGTCGCCTGTCCAAAGATATTCCTTCGCTTTCTTGATGCCGAGCTCCCAGAAGTGCGTGGGATATTCGTGATGGGCACCGCCCCATCTCACGGAGCGATCGGCGAATTTGGCGTCATCGGCGGCGATGCAGAGATCGCAGGCGGCGGCCAGCATCCACGACCCCATGATGCAGTAGCCTTGGACCATAGCGATGGTCGGTTTACCGATGTTGCGCCAGCGGTCGTGGAGGCGCCAATACACACCGCGATCCATCGCCTTGACGCGGCCGAGCGCGGTGAAGTCGCGCGGGTAATCGTCGAGTTCGCTGCGCATGGCAGAAGTGCCGATGTCGTGCCCAGCCCCAAAGTGATCGCCGATACCACCGATGATGATCACCTTGATGGCGTCGTCGTCCTCCGCTTGTGCGAGCGCCTGATCGAGCTCGGCGTAGACTTTGCGGCTTATGACGTTCATCACGTCGGGTCGATCGATCATGATGCGGACGATGCCGTCCTCGATCGGCTCTATGCGTACGTAGTCGAGTTTCATCTCGTATCCCCCCCTTCTATCATCCGAACATTCGAATGGGCTGCTGCGCCGGGCTCGCAAACCAGCGGGTGAGCCTGAACATGGGTCGTTGCGTGCCCCTTGGCAGCATGTAGCGAACCAGCTTGGCCATTGGTCACATCGACACCGACATCGACATTGGTATTGCGAGCGGCGATAGTGTTGGGCAAGCATGAACGATGAGGCCCATCATGACCAAGGCGGAATTCGACGCGAACGCCGTGATCGCTCAGCTCAATCGTATTCTAGAGTCCGAGCTGGCGGGCGTCGTACGCTACACCCATTATTCGCTGATGGTGTTCGGCTACAGCCGCATTCCGATCGTTTCGTGGTTTCGGGAGCAGGCGAACGAAACACTGATGCACGCGCAATCCGCTGGGGAATTGGTTACCAGGCTTGGCGGCCACCCCTCGCTTGGCATCGGTACGCTGCTCGAAACGCACAAGCACGACATTGGTGAGATCTTGAAGGAAACGTTGCAGGCCGAGCACGCTGCGCTCGAGCTCTACTACCGGCTGCTCGATCTGGTGAAGGACCGCTCGGTGCCGCTCGAGGAATACGCGCGATCGATGATCACTCAAGAAGAAGAGCACATCGCGGAGATCGACAAGATGCTACGGCGCCCCGGACAGATCGAAATCAGTCAGGAAGTCGACGCACTCGACTGAGCTCGTTGCACTGTGCCCTATGGTTCGGGGCGCGCCAGCGCGACGATCCGCCGTGAATCGCCACTCAGTCGCCACAGCCGCGCGCTCAATGACGTCGCAGCGACACCGAGGGCAATGGTCAAGCCGATCCAAAACCCGAATACGCCTCGAGGTTCGCCCAGCCAGCCGAAGCCGAGTGTGCACCCAAGTGGCAGACCAACCACCCAAAAGCTGAATAGTGCAATCCACATCGGTACACGCGTGTCCTTGTAGCCGCGGAGTGTACCCACCGCTGCGGCTTGCAGTGCATCGAACAGAAGAAAGAACCCGACGAACATCAGGAGCGTGCTCGAAAGGCCCTGTACGGTCGGCTCGGTGGTGTAGAGCGCAGTCAAGGGAATGCGAAGCGAGAAGATCAGGGCCGAACCGAGAAGGGCCACTGCGATGGTCGTGGCAATGACGATAGCGGCCGTCGTGCGCGCCTCTGAAATTTCGTTCGCGCCGACGCGAAAGCCGATCCGAATCGTGCCCGCCATGCCGAGCGCGAGCGCAGGCATGAACAGCACGCCGTTGATGTTCATTGCGATGTTGTGCGAGGCCACTACCTCGGCGCCGAATCGGCCGAGCAGGAGCGTAGTCAGTGAAAAGAGGCCCATTTCGGCGAATGTCGTCGCGCTTATGGGTATGCCGAGTATCAGGAGCGGCTTGATTCGTGTCCAATCCGGCCAGGAGAACCTCGATCGCCAGCCGGTGAAGTCGAATCGTGGGCGTGTGACGACGATCAGGACGAGCACCAGTTGCAGCCACATGACGAACGCCTGGGCAACACCGCAGCCGACCCCGCCGAGTTCAGGCGCGCCGTATCTGCCGTAGATGAAGGCGTAATTCAGCGGCACTTTGAGCACTAGAGCGGCTACCGAAATGAACAGCGCCGGGCGCGTGTAGCCGGTGCCGTCGGCGAGGAAACGCAGGCAGAAGAAGCACATCACCGCCGGTGCGCCAATCGAGCACATGCGCAGGTAGGGCACCGAGATCGCGGCTGCGGCTGGATCGACCTGCAGCGAGAGGTACAGGAGGTCGGCGTGGTTGAGTGCGAGAAACGCGATTGCGCCGCCGCAGATGCCGATCCATAAACCTTGCCTTATCACTTCGCCGATCTCGGTGAAACGATCGGCGCCGTGCAATTGTGCGACGGTGGGTGTGAGGGCCTGAACCAATCCCGTCATCACCATGAGCACCGGCCACATCACGCTACCACCGAGCGCGACGCCGGCGAGATCGACCGCCCCATAGCGGCCCGCCATCACGACATCGGTCACACCCATTGCCATCTGCGCCATCTGTGTGCCGATGAGCGGTAGCGCGAGATGCAGAAGGCGCTTCACCTCGCCGAGGAGCGGTACTCGCGTCTTGGCCATGCGGAAGGGCTGACCACGGGGCCGAAACGGACGCAGTTTACTGTGTCCGCATCCAACCCTTCATCCGGGCTCCTCGTCGTCGACGTTTTGCGGTGGCGGTCGACGAGTCGTCCCGCCTGTCGCGGTGGAGACTAGTGGGGATGCACTCGCACCGGAACCGACTTGATGCCGCGAATGAAATTGTTGGCCAACCGCTCCACTGGTCCGACCAACTCCACGGTGTGAAACCGCTTGATGATTTCTTCCCAGAGCACGCGCAATTGCATCTCGGCAAGCCGATTGCCCATGCAACGGTGGATTCCATAACCGAAGGAAACGTGCTGCCTTGCATTCGGTCGGTCGATGACAAATGCATCCGCGTTATCGAACACAGTGTCGTCGCGATTGCCGGAGATGTACCACATCACGACCTTATCGCCCTTGCGTATGGTCTTGCCGCCGAGTTCGAGATCGGTGAGCGCGGTGCGACGCATGTGGATCACCGGCGTTTGCCAGCGGATCATCTCGGCCACCATGTTCGGAACAAGCTCGGGATGTTTGCGTAGTTTGTCGTACTCCGCCGGGTTCTCGTTCAGCGCCACCACGCCTCCGCTTATGCTGTTGCGCGTAGTGTCGTTGCCGCCGACGATGAGCAACAGGATGTTGCCCAAGAATAGTCTTGGGTTCTGATTCATGTCTTTGGTGGCTTCACCATGGGCGAGCATGGAAATGAGATCGAACTTCGGCGGCTGGGCAGCACGCTCCGCCCAGAGCTTGTAAAACGCACCTGCGCACTCCATCAGGTCGTTGTGGCGTTGCTGCATGTCGAGCGTCGCATCGCCGGTTACTTGTGGTACTGCGGTGGTGATATCCGACCAGTAGACGAGTTTGCGGCGATCCTCATACGGAAAGTCGAATAGGGTAGCGAGCATGCGTGCGGTCAACTCGATGGAAACCCGATCCACCCAGTTGAACGTTTCACCCACGGGAAGATGATCGAGGATGTCCACCACGCGTTCGCGGATGAGCGGTTCGAGATTGGCGAGATTACGCGGCGCAACCGCGGGTGATACGGTGTTCCGCTGGCGTGTATGGTCCGGCGGATCCATCGAGATGAAATTCTCGATGCCCATGTCTTCCGGATCGAGGCCGTCGACGGGCTCGGTCGGCGGATCGGCAATGGCGATGCCGCTCGCGGACGAAAACACCCCGTGGTTGGTGTCCACGGCCATGATGAGCGGATGGCTGGTCACCGACCAGAAGGCGCCATTCTCGCTATCGGCCAGGTAGTGCACCGGTGACTCTTTGCGCAGGCGCGCGAACCATGGCCGCCAACTATCGTCACGGAACAGCTGTGCTCGGCTAACGTCGATCTCTGCGAGCGGGGTGGCGTCGACTTCGGCGGATTCGTTCGCGGGCGCATTCATGACGCTCTCCAATACAAGTAGAGGCACTAGTGTTGCGCAGCCTCATCCGCAACGCTAGCGTTACTCCTTCCGTAGTACCACCCAGGATTCGGATATGAGCGATCTGCCGCATTCTGCCGGGCCTGCCTACGCGCGGGCGCGCGAACGCGGCGGCAAGGTTCCGCTCTCCACCAAGTTCTTCCAGGGCATCGGTGCGCTGCCCGACACGTACAAGAACTTCGCGTTCGGTACGTTCTTGCTGTTCTTCTACAACCAAGTTCTCGGCATGCCTGCGGCGATGGCATCGATCGCAATCATGATCGCGCTGATCGTCGATGCCATCACCGACCCGCTGGTCGGATCCTATTCCGATGGACTGCGCAGCCGCTTCGGTCGCCGCCATGCCCTCATGTACGCGAGCGCAATCCCGTTGGGCGTCTGCTTGTATCTCGTATTCACGCCGCCGCCTGGGCTCGACGAAACAGGCAAGTTCGTCTGGCTGCTCACGTTCGCGATCGGCGTCAGGCTGTCGATGACCTTTTTCCTGGTGCCATGGAGTGCACTGTTTGCCGAATTCTCCGATGACTATGCCGAGCGCAGCGCAATCGTTACCTTTCGGTATCTCTGCGGCTGGATTGGTGGTGTGACGTTCACGTTCTGCACCTGGACGTTCATATTCCCCAGTAGCGAAGCGTTCACGCCGGGACACTTGAACCCGGCCGGCTATCAGCTTTTTGCGGCGGTGCTCGCCGTGCTGGTGACGGCGGCCGTCTTGCTGACAACGTACCTCACGCGTCGGGAGATCCCGTATCTGCTGCAGCCGGTGCACGAGACGCGTTTCGGGATCAAGAACGCACTCGCCGAAGTCGTGCTCGCACTCAAGAACCGAAATTTCGTGGTGCTCGTGGTCGGGTTGTTGTTGGCAGCAGTGCTCGGCGGCACGCTGAACGCGCTGGAGATCTACGTGAATACGTACTTTTGGGGACTACTGCCCGAGGATTTGCGGTGGTTCACGCTCTCGATCATCGGCTCGATGACGGCGTTCGTGTTGATTCCGGCGCTGCAGAGACGGTTCGATAAGAAGCATTTGCTGATTTCGTGCATGTTCTTCCTGCTGCTGAATGGCATGCTGATGATCACGCTGCGGTTCCTCGATGTGTTGCCGGCAAACGGTGATCCGCTGCTGCTCAAGATCCTGATCGGCAATGAGGTCATCCGTATCGGTGCCGCGACCGTCCTTGGCATCATGTTCGTGTCGATGGTGGCCGACTCCCTCGATGCGCAGGAGTTGGCGACCGGCCGCCGGCAGGAAGGGGTCTTCTCGGCGGCGTTGTCGTTCTCCGCCAAGGCCACATCGGGCATCGGGGTGGTGATGGGCGGCCTGGTGCTCGACTACGTGCTGGCGTTTCCGCGCGGCGCGAAGCCGGCGGACGTCGAGGGTTCGCTGGTCTTCGAGCTCGGCCTGGTGGCCGGAATCCTGATCCCGATGTTCTACGTCATTCCATTTCTGATCACCACGCGTTATCGCATTACGCGCGAAGTGCACGAGGGGATCCAGAAGGCACTGCAGTCACGGCGCCAGATCGCCAACTAGGATATCGGGGACAGTTTACCTATTTCCTACTTATGCCTTCTGGCAACGGACACGTAAGCAAGGCAATGAGTAGGAAATAGGTAACTGTCCCCAATTTCTACGCTTCGAACATCCGCCACTCGGGCATGTAGGACATGCCCAGCTTGACGATGCGCATGATCAGCGAGTCGTAACCGATGCCGATGGTTTCGGCTGATTCGGCGAAGTCTTCGCCATAAGTGAGATTGGGATTCGCATTGGCTTCCAGGAGATACACGCTGCCGTCTTCCCGCATGCGGAAGTCGAGACGCGCAAAGCCGCTCATGTGTAGTGCACGATAGATGCGTTTGGAGATGCGGCTCAAGCGCTCTTGCTCGGCCTCGCTGAGATCGCTCGCGATTCCTGTTCTTATGCCGTGCTTGGTTTGGTAGTTTCGGTCCCATTTCACCTTGCGCGTCGCAATACCGGCCTGCACCTCGGAAAGCGTGCCGAAGTTCATTTCCCAAGTCGGTAGTGTCTTGATCCGGGTGTTGCCGAGCACTCCGATGTACAGCTCTCGACCATCGATGTATTCCTCGACCAGCGCATCACTCTGCACCTGATCATGAATGAATGCGACACGCTCGCGAAGGCTTGCCGAGTCCTCGACGATCGAAGCCTGGGAGATACCAATCGAAGCATCTTCGGTCGCCGACTTGACGAACAGCGGAAACTTCAATCGTTTTGGCTCCGTGAATTTGCGGCCGAACGGGAACAGATGAAAGTCTGGGGTCGCGATTCGGTGCCACGCGAGGATCTGCTTGGTGAGCACTTTGTCGCGCGAGAGCATGAGTCCGCGAGGATTGCAGCCCGTGTACGGCTGACGCATCAACTCGAGATAGGCGACGACGTAGTGGTCGTAGGTGACGATGCCGGAGAATTCCTCGAGCAGGTTGAACACTACGTGCGGCTTCCACGCGCGGATTGTTTCCCGTAGCTCGGTGAGTTGGTCGCCGATGCCGAGCACCCGCACGCGATGACCGAGATTGTGCAGGGTCGAGTAGACGTTGTACTCGGTGCGGTACTCGTCGATTTCGTCTTCGGTCAAGCCTTCGATGTCCTTGGGCGGTACCAACTGCTCATGGGTCATGATCAGAATCCGATACCGTTTCATAGCGCGTAGTTCTCCCGGTTGCGCTGCAACACGTCGAGGACGATTCGTTCATGAAGACGCACCACGCGACGCTTGGCTTCGCGGCGCGGCGTACGCAATACGAGATCCAGTTGGCGAGCACGTTGCACTACGGTGGCGATTGCATGGTCGACCACGTACGGGTGAAGTCTGGCGCGGCGCACCAGCAATCGGCGCAGCTGCGGCTCGATTTCGCGCACGAATCGACTCGCTGCTACCGCCTTCGGCCGGCTCGGCCGCGTCACGAACGCGCGTGCCATCCACTTGTCGTAGCGACGTTCAGAACGCCGGTACCAACCTTGCTTGCGCCGATAGTGAGCGCCGAGCGTGCGATCGTTTTCGGCCAGTGGCTCGATGACGGACCGATCGCGGCGCTTCGGCGCTTGCCGCGCGATGTCTTGCATCAGCGCATCGACGTATTCGAGCTTGCGCAGTGCTGGCCAGTCTGCGTAGTCGCGCCGCCAGCGCGCCTTCGGTTGCAGCCACACCGCGAACGTCTCGGCGAAATCCTCAGTCGAGTGGCTCTGTGCATACCAATGGCCGAGGTGCAGCACGTGGCGACGACTGCTCGGACGAGGCGAATAGTCCTGGGGATAGGGTGCCGAGGCAGGCCCAAACACGCGGCGCCAATCCGCGCGCCGTCTCAATCCGTACGCCGTGTCGATCGCATGACCGGCTTCATGGCGAAGGATGCGCAATCGCCACTTGCTGCTGCCCCCCTCAACGTCACCCATCATGCTGCGCTCGAGCTGTCGCAAGCGTGGATGCGCGACGAAAAATGGAATGGCGATGCCGGGCGTGCCGTCGGGCGAAAACCACTCTTCGGAAAGCCACACATGCGGTCTGAAGCGAATGCCGCGCTGGTCGAGCTCTTCGTGGAGTCGTTCGACCTCGGGCCAGACCAAGCTGTCGCGCAAGCGCAGGCGCAAACCGCTGAAGCGGAGCTTCAATAGCGCATCGTCGTCGTACTCCGCCCAGCGATAGTCTTGGCGTTTCTTCTTGTTCGTGCGTGCGCGTCGCGTTGCGGCCATCGGTACCGATGGTACCGCAGTCCCGACGCGATGATCAGTCCATCTCGAGGCGCAAGGCGTGTTGCATCGCGGCGCCGACGAGCGCTGGCGACAATGGTTTGTACAGTAGCAGAGAGACGGCGCGCCCCAACCGCACGCGGACGTCGATGGAGTGGTCGTAGCTGAGTAGCGCGACAGCCGCGTGCGGCAGCGCATCTCTAAGGCGCGTCGCCAGCTCGGCACCGCGATCGGTCCCACCGAAATGCTGGTCGACGAGAATCAGTCGTCTCGTATCGGCGCCGAGGTCGGACGGGTCTGCATCGCCCGCGAGCCTCGCCACGCGTCCAACGCGAAGGATTCGAGCAATCTTGGCTATCGCTCGATGCTGCTCTTCGTCACCGTCGGCAAGCAGGATCTCATCGAAGTTGAGCGACCACGGATGGTCGCAAGCGGGAATGATCAGCTCGAGGATGGTGCCATGGCCGTGAACCGAACGACCGATGAGCGTGCCGCCGATGCGTGCGGTGAATTGCTTCGCGATGGCGAAGCCTGCACCTTGCCCATCGGCGCTGTTGCCGAACTGAACCGCACCGGCTTGTGGGTCCAGGAGCCGCGTGAGATGGTCGTTCGACAGTCCACGGCCGGTGTCGATCACCTGAAAGCGATGCCCGGCTGCGCATCGGCGGCACGTGACCAACACTTTGCCGCGATCGGTGTACTTGATCGCGTTGCTGATCAGGTTGCCGAGAATGCGTGACGCCAGCACGCGATCGACGACGAGCGGGGCGTGTGTGGTCTTTACGCGCAACTCGAGTCCTTTGCTGTTCGCCTCACTGCCGTGAATGAGCGCCAATGGGTTGAGGAGTTGGGCAGGATCGATCCACTCCAGTGCGCACACGTCGTCGGCAATGCCGCCGCTCGACGATCCTTCGATGGCAGTGGTCAAGACCTCGTTCAAACTCTCGGCGATTTGTGAAATCTCCCGGCCCGCGCGCTGTGTCCGGCCGAAGTCGGTGCCCTCGCGTTGCAGACCACGTGCGAAGTGGCGCAGCGCAGCCAGCATCTGTCGCGTGTCGTGTCCGGTAGCGAGCAGCAGACGGCCTTTTTCCGCAAGATCGCGAATGGCTACTTCGCGTTGCTCGGCGAGCTGGATGGCACGTTGGCTCGCGGCGAGTTCGGATTTCAAGCTGGTGCTGAGCTGTCGTTCGGCTTGCTCGCGCTCGGTGCGGATGCGGCGGATGCGAAGCGCAATCGCCATTGCGAGAAATAGTGCTTCGAGGTAGGCGATTACCCCGTAGGCTTCGATTCCGAGTGGCAGTGTGGGGAAAACCCCCAAAAAGACTAACAGCATGGCCACCAGGAAGCTTCCCATGAGCGACCATGCGACTGCGATCGGCCAATGGTCCCGATGCCAGGAGATGGTGGCGTAGAGCGCGAGCGGCGGCAGGGTCAACCAAGTCACGATCGTCGCGGCGTACACCATATAGACGCCGAGCCGTGAATCGATTGCTGCCACCCAGTAGTCGAGTGGTGTCACGACGATCGCGGCGGCGCCAATGCCGATTGCGGAGACGAGCGCCTTGTCGAGGCGCGGTAGCGCCGTGCGCGTCTCGAAGAATAGCCTCGCGAACTGCGCCATCGCCGTGACGAAGCAGCCCAGCACGATCGGCGCCACGACGCGACCGGCTTGCGGGTCATCCGGCCACAGATACACGGTAGTGAATCCGCCCATGTGCGCGTAGAAGACGAATAGTGCGACCTGCGCCAGGGCATATAGAAGAACGACCTGTGCGCCGAGGAAAACGAACGAGATCGAACCGTAGAGCACCAAAGTACCGATACCGCCCATCAACAGGAAGAACACGACGAGACGTCGGACGCCTTCAGCGGTCAGCGTGTCGGGTGTGGTGAGTCGGAGATCGAGGCCGGACCAATTTGCTCCTCTGTAGCGTACGTACAGGTCGGCGCGGGCGCCAGCGCCGAGGTGCACAGGTGCTGCCAGCGTGCCGTAGGACTTGAAGCTTGCGGCAAACGACTCCGACGTGTTCGCCAGCAGCAATCGTTCACCGTCGTTGTCGACTTGGTGGATCTCCGCAACGCGAACCGCGTAGCGATTGAGAGACAGCACCCAGGTGGCCGGCTCTGAGCCGACGTTGCGGACCGGTACGCGAACCCAGACCACCCCCGTCGGCATGCCTGGATTGACGAGCGCTTCGTGGTTGGCAACGAACTCGGCGTTCATGGCGACCACTTCCTCGAGGGTCATGGTGGCGTGCTCGTCGACGAGATAGGACACCCGATCGACGATCGGGATCGGATCGACACCGGGTGTCAGTTCGATCGGCGCCACTGTATTCATGGCCAGCAGGCCCGAGACGAGGAGCATCGCCATAGCGGGCGCTCAGCTTATCTTCGCGAGGCCGAGACGCACCGCGGCCTGGGCTGCTTCGACAGCAGATGAGACGCCGAGCTTCGCGCGGATGTTTTCGCGGTGCTTCTTCGCGGTCTTCGGCGATATGCCGAGTTTCTCGCCGATCTCCTCGTTGGACCGGGCCTCGGCCACGAGGCTCAATACTTCCCGTTCACGCGGAGTCAGATGTTTCGCCGAATCCGTGTCTGACAGCGGACCAATGAGCTTGGCAACCGAGTTCGACAGGTACCTGTCGCCGTTCTCGACCGCGTGAATTGCCGCCAGCAACTCGTCGGAATCGTCCTCCTTGGAGACCAGGGCATCGGCACCTAGGTCGAGTGCTTCCTTGAAGATGAGGCCACTGGCTTGGCCAGAGACGGCAATCACGTTGGGTCGCGGGTTCGCGTGTAGCAACCGTTCGAGCACCACGAGCCCGGGGAGCTTCGGTAGCACGAGGTCCAAGATGACGATGTCTGGGAGCAGTTCGAGCGCCCGTGCGAGCGCTTGCTCGCCGTCGTTGCAGAAGCCCACGATCTCGATGCTCGGTTCTCCGGATAGCAAGAACTCGACGCCGGAGCGCATGATCGCGTGATCGTCGGCAATGAGAATGCGTGTCATAGCCGTTCTCGGTCAGTTGCCGTGATCCTAGCAGGCCGGCATAGGTCCGCGGGCGTATCCGCCGGATTTCACGGATTTACCACGCCCGTTAGAATCGACCCTGCCCCGATTCGGGATCGCGGAATGACAGCTCAGTACGACGCCATCATCATTGGCGCCGGTATCTCCGGCATGTATCAGCTCTATCGATTGCGAGAGCTGGGCCTGCGGACCCGCGTATTCGAGGCCGGCGACGGGGTCGGTGGCACGTGGTACTGGAATCGCTATCCCGGCGCACGGTTCGATTCCGAGAGCTACAGCTACGGCTATTCGTTCTCCAACGAATTGCTCGATGAATGGGATTGGAGCGAGCATTTTTCGGCGCAGCCCGAAACGCTTCGTTACCTCAACTACGTAGCGGACAAGTTCGATCTTAGATGCGACATCGAGTTCGATAGCCGCATTGCGCGTGCCGAATGGAACGAGAACCGGACGCAGTGGCGTGTCGAGACAGAAGACGGACGGGCCGCGACGGCACGTTTCTTGATCACTGCGATTGGGCCCATTTCGACACCCACCATGCCGAACATACCCGGCGTGCAGTACTTCGAGGGCGAGGGGTATCACACCGGTCTCTGGCCCCACGAACCAGTCGACTTTCGAGGTAAGCGTGTGGCCGTCATCGGTACAGGCGCGACCGGCGTGCAAGTAATCCAAGAGGTGGCCAAGACGGCGGGACGTCTCGCCGTCTTTCAACGTCGGCCGAACTGGTGCGCACCGCTGCATAACCGACCAATTGATGCGCAGACGCAGCGCAAGATCCATGCGAGCTATCCCGAGATATTCGCGCGCTGTCGCGAGTCGCACGGCTGCTTCATTCACAAGGCCGATCCGCGCAACGCGCTGGACGTTTCTCCCGAGGTGCGTGAAACGTTCTATCAGAAGCTGTATGACGAGCCGGGGTTCGGGATCTGGATGGGCAATTTTCGCGACATTCTGATCGACGAGCGAGCCAACGCGACCATCAGCGAGTTCATGGCACGCAAGATCCGCGAACGCGTGATGGATCCACGACTCGCCGACAAGCTGACGCCGAAAGATCATGGCTTCGGCACGCGCCGCGTGCCGCTCGAGACTGGCTACTACGAGGTCTACAACCAGGAAAACGTGGAACTGGTGGATCTGAACGAAACGCCGATCGAATGTATTACTCGCGGCGGCATTCGCACGACCGAGAAGGAACGCGAATTCGACGTCATCATCTACGCGACCGGCTTCGATGCCGTCACCGGCGCGTTCGATCGTATCGACGTCCGAGGCACCGGAGGCATGGCTTTGAAGGAAAAGTGGGCCGGTGGGCCAAAGACGCACCTCGGTTTGCAAGTGCAGGGCTTCCCGAATTTGCTCACCCTGGTTGGCCCACACAACGCTGCGACGTTCTGCAACATCCCGCGCTGCATCGAGCAGAACGTCGAGTGGGTGACTGCGCTCATGCAGTTCATGCTGGAGCATGGTCGCACGCGTGTGGAAGCGAGCGCGGAAGCCGAGGCGGCGTGGACCGAGCACGTGTATCAGACAGCGGAGCGCATGTTGTTCTCGAAGATCGACTCCTGGTTCATGGGTATCAATTCCAACGTCCCCGGCAAGCAGACTCGTCACTTTCTCCTGTACGCAGGCGGCGCGCCGGCCTATCGCGAGAAATGCGACGAGGTGGCTGCGAGTGGCTACCGGGGCATGGCCTTCGAATGAAAACCGGCGTCGGCCGCGCCTGACGCTGGCGTTGGACCACGGTTCTAGCCGACACTTGCAACGACGCTTGCAACGGAAGGACAAAGAACATGGCGCTCTCTCTCTACGACATCAGCACGGCCACATACCTGCAGACGCTTGGCGCGGTGGCTGGCGTCCTCGACAAAGGCAAGAGCTACTGCGAGGCGAATGGCATCGACCTCAAGGAACTGGTCGACAGTCGGTTGTACGCAGACATGCTGCCGTTCCGCTTTCAGATCGTGTCAGTGGCGCATCACTCGCTGAACGCATTGAAGGGTATCGAAGCCGGTGTCTTCGGACCGCCGAGCGGTGGGCCCGAATACGACTACGCGGGCCTTCAGCAGTTGGTTGCGGACGCGCGCGCCGGCGTCCAGGCGTATACCGCCGACAAGGTCAATGGGTGGCTCGGCAAAGACGTGGTGTTCCAGCTCGGTGAGCGCAAGATGCCGTTCACGGCCGAAAACTTCGTATTGTCGTTCTCGCTGCCGAACTTCTTCTTCCACGCGACTACGGCCTACGACATGTTGCGCATGCGCGGCGTGCCGATCGGCAAGCGCGACTTCATGGGTATGCCGCGCATCAAGACTTGAGCGCCGGCACTAGCTGGGTTCTGCGGGAGCGAGCTTGGCCGCGACGCGACTAGCGGCCACGGTAGCTGGCGCTGTTCCGCTCACCATGATGATGGAGTCGTCGATCGTGAACTCTGCGGGCCGCTCGTCGTGGTGGTCGCCGGTCGCCCCGAACACGCGCTTCACAAATGCCACGAGTCCTGCCGGATCGTCGCTCATCAGGCGTGGGATCACGGTAGGCCAACGCGGCGGAACCTACGTGCTCTCGCTCATGACGCGCGATGTGTCGGGCCGCTTGTATGCTACTGTGCGCTGAAGGCAGGGGAGGCGCAAATGGCATACGAAATCAAACGATTTCCTTATCCGGGAACCATCGACGCCGACGGTCACGTGCTCGAGCCGCCGGATCTCTGGGAGAACTACTTGGAGGCGAAGTATCGCGCCCGAGCGCTCCGCGTCGCAGTCGATGCGGAAGGCTACGAATACCTCGAGATCGATCAACGCCCATCGCAGCGCACCAACAAGGGTGCGCTCGCCATCATGGGCGCCATGGGTGAAGAAGACCTCCGCCCGCGACCGGACCGGCGATACGCCGACAGCCGACCGTTTGGGTCGTGCAATGCCGCCGAGCGGCTATCGTTGCTCGACCAAGAAAATCTCGAGTGCACGCTCTTGTATCCCACCATTGGTTTGCTGTGGGAGACCGAACTCGAGGATGCCGAGCTCTCGCTCGCCTACATGCGGGCGTACAATCGCTGGATTGCGGACTTTTGCCGCGACTCCGCCGGCAGGCTAGTGCCGATCGCGCAGCTCACGCTGTTGGATCCCGAGGGCTCCGCAGTCGAACTCGAACGTGCGGTCGAGGATGGCTGCAAAGGTGCATGGGTGAATCCCTTCAACCACCGACGCATCATCCACGGCGATCCGCGTCACGACGTGCTGTACGCGAAGTGCGTCGAACTCGATGTGCCAATCGCCATCCATCCTACGTTCACGCCCCATGCTGCGGCTGCCGGTATCTTCGATTGGCCGATACAGGGCCGTGGCTGGGGTGAGGCAATTTGGCTGCGCGCCATCGTCCAGCAAGCATTCATTTCGTTCTTCTCCCTCGGTACGCTGGATCGCTTCCCGCAACTGCGCGTCGGCATCTTGGAGGCGGGCTCCGGCTGGGTCGGACCGATGCTCGATCGTTTGGATGCGTTCAGCGAGTCGCTCAATCTCGCGGGGAAGCGGCCTTCGGCCAGCGAATACTTCCGGCGCCAATGCTTCGTTTCCGGCGATCCCGACGAAACGATTGCGCCGCACACAATCGACGCCACCGGTGCGGACTGCTTCATGTGGGCCACCGACTATCCGCACCCCGATCATCCGCACACTTGGGTCGACGATCTGACGCGCTACGCCGAAAAGTTGGCGCCGGAAACACGCGCCAAGGTGCTGGGTGGCAACGTGAAGCGCATCTACAAACTCGACTACACGCTTCCCAAGTCGGCGCGGCCGGCGACGGCCACCCACGCGTGACCGACGTCGACGTCTTGTGCGAGCGTCGCGGGCTCGCGAGCCGGATCATTCTCTATCGGCCTGAAGGGATGAATGTGGTTCGACCCCGCACCTGCGTCGTTTGGCCGGCCTTCGAAGAATGTGGCGGGCTGCTATGCGATGAGCTGTGGCGTACGGCCGATCACGGCGAAGGTGTGCGTTCGCATGTCGAGAAAACGAAAGCCGAACGTCGAGGCGCGTTGAGCGCCTCGGCCGAATCAACCAGGAGATGACGAAGATGAGCGAACCGACCTACTTACCGCTGCTGAACTCGATTGCCGTAAATGAGCGCAAAGCCGAGATTCTTTTCAACGCGTGGGCAGACCATACCAACGATGAGCAGCTTGCGGGCGTGCTGCGCTTCGTTGCCATCCGCGAGGGCGAGCATGCGGCGGCCTTCACGAAGCGCATGTGCGAGCTCGGTCACGCCGTGTGCGAAGAGAAGGCGTATCAGGTGTTCAAGGACTTCGACGGACTGCTTGCCTGCGCGCGCTCCGACGCGACAGACGCGGAGAAAGTAGCCATGCTGCGAGGCGGCCAGCGGTCCAACGAGCGGGGCGAACGTCGGGATCCGTTTGGTTCGTTTTTCAAGGACACTACCATCGATCCGACCACCGGCGCGCTACTGGGTCGATACATCGCCGAGGAACGTGATAGCGGCAGGCGATTGCAAGCCGAATACGATCGTGTCTGTCAAACCGGTACTACGGCGACGCAGAGCGAAATCGCCGACCTCCGTGCCTGCGTCGAAGCGCTCCGTGAGGAAGTGGCGCGGCTGCGCAACGTTCGCTCCGTAGCGTAAACCGAGATCGGCAACGTCAGCTTCGGCCTTGCCCGCGGCCTGGACTCATGGCAGCCGGGCGGGGTCGGGCGCCTGACTCGTCGGCCACTCGACATTGTGCCTGGTCATGATGTCGTCGATGCGTTGGTCCCATCGCTCGCGCCCGAATGCCTTGTACGTCTGAAACGGATTGCAGTACTCGCGCATGCGGAACGCTTTGCCGTCACGCGTGGTGATCTTCGAGAAGTATCGCTGTTCGTACTTGCCGCCGTAGATGGTTGCACCCCCGCCAGTCGACTCGATGATGACGGTGTCCGGTTCGTCGGTGGGGTAGGCAGCGACCAATTGAGTCGAGAACTCCGGCACCACTTCGAGGAGATATTCCATGAAGTGGCCAACGGCGATGCGTCCGACCATGTAGACCGGTCGCTCGAATGTGGGGCCTTCCCAAATCGCATCGTCGTGCAGCGCGTCTGGCCAAATGGCGCGTTGCTCGGCGAGTGTCGTACGTTTACCACCGAATGCGTCGTTGATGGTTGGTCGCTGCTTGGTCACGGTCGATCACCCCCAGATGCGGCATCGCTGGCATAGCGCGCACGTAGTTCTCGCTTCAACACCTTTCCGGATACGTTCTTCGGAATTTCGGGTATGAAAAAGTAGCGCCGCGGCCGCTTGTAGCCGGCGAGCTCGCGGCGGCATAGCGCATCGAGATCCGCCGCCGTGATCGTCGCACCGGGTCTTGCGACGATCGCGGCCGCGACGCGCTCGCCCCAGTGCTCGTCGGCAATGCCGAACACGGCGGCTTCGGCGACCTCGGCATGGCTGAACAAGACTTCCTCCACCTCGCGCGGATAAACGTTCTCGGCGCCGCTCACGATCATGTCCTTCTTGCGGTCGACGATGTAGACGAAGCCCTCGGCGTCCATTTGCGCGACATCGCCGGTGTGGAACCAGCCGCCTCGGAATGCTTCCACATTGGCATCGGGGCGATTCCAGTAACCCGTGAGGACCTGATCGCCACGCACCACGATTTCGCCAGGTTGGCCGATCGCGCAGTCTTCGCCGTTTTCGTCGACCAGTCGCACCGATGCGAGTGCACCCACCTTGCCGGCGGCGCGCAGCAGATGAGGAGCTTCCCGGTCAGCGCGGACGTGATCGGCCTTCGACATGAAGATGACGTTGCCGGCGAGTTCCGTCATCCCGAAGCCTTGCGTAAAGATGGGCCCGAAACGGGCGATCGCGCGGCGCAGCACTTCAGCCGGAATCGACGACGCGCCGTAGCCCAAAGAAGTGAGCGAGCGTAGCTCGTAGCATGCGAGCGCGGGATCATTCAGCAGCATGTTGATCATGGTCGGTGCGAGCGCGGTGCCCGTGACCTTCAGACGATCGACCATCTCCATCCACCCGGTGGTCGTGAACGCTGTCATCAGCGCCACTGGATTGCCGCCAAGGTGCTGCGCGAGCACCGAGAAGCCCGCTATGTGACAAAGTGGAAATGGAAAGAGGTAGCAAGGGTTGGCGGCCGGTTCGCTCGGCATGCTCACTTGCGCATTGAACATCGACGCGAACAGATTGCGATGCGAGAGCATCGCCCCCTTCGGCATGCCCGTAGTACCCGACGTGTAGATGATCCAGGCGGGGTCCCGGTCGGAGAGCTCGGTGAATGGCGCTTCGCGGGGCTGGTCTTCGATCAGTGCCTCGTACTCCGCGCCGAGGGCGATCGCGCGTGTCAAGGTGCTTACACCTGCAACCAGCTTTTCTGCGGTGTCGGCATACTGCGGTGCGTACAACAACGTGGTTGCGCTGGCATCGGAAACGATGCGTAGCAGCTCCGGCACCGCCAGGCGATAGTTCAGAAATACGAGGCGTCGTTGCGCGGCCGGTACGCCATAGTAGGCTTCGACGTATTCCGGTTGGTTGTCGGCAAGGATGGCGATGTGATCCTCGCGCTCACCGAACCGGCTGAGTGCGCACGCCAGGCTCATGCTTCGGTCGTGGAGTTCGGCGAAAGTCCAGGATCGGCCGTCTTGGGCGACGAGTGCAGGTGCACGGCCGCGCCGTCGTTTGTTGAATGCCAGAATGTCGTGCAGCAGCATGGAGCGAGTCCTCGCCCGGTATACTGCCGCCCGCGTCGTGATGCGCGCAACCATACCGGTGTTGCGTGCCGAGATCTTTGCAACGAGGAGTGAGGGATGGCACCCATACCCAAGAACGGTACGGTTGCGGTGACTGGCGCGGCCGGATTCATCGGTGGTTGGGTCGTTCGGCGACTGCTCGACAAGGGCTTCCGCGTACGCGCCTGCGTGCGTGATGCGAACGATGATGCGCGTGTCGACTTCTTGAAGCGGATGCCGGGCCATGCATCCGGCCGGCTCACGCTGCATGCAGCTGATCTCGACCGCGACGGATGCTTCGACGAAATCTTCAAAGGTTGTCACGGCGTTGCGCACGTATCGCACGTCACCAGTTACGACGACCATGAATACGTGCGACGCGTGTGTGATCACATTGCCAGCAGTGTCAGTCAGTCTGGCACCGTGAATCGTGTGGTGGTGACGTCGAGCATCGCGGCTGTGCTTTCGGAGGCGGACATCAACGAGTTGGCGCGCAGGCCGGTGATCTACGAGGACCGCTACCCCGACGAGACGAATCCGAAGCGCACCCCTGAACGGGGCCAGGGTTACTCGATGGGAAAGGTAATTGCGGAGCGCGCATTCGCGGATGCCGCGGTCGCGCATGGTGGCTGGGATGCCATCACGTGTTGTCCGGCCGACAACGTAGGTCCGATCCAATCGGCCCATCAGAAGAACGCGGGGCCCTGGCAGCACTTCATTGAGATGATGCTGCTCGGCAAGTACTACCAGAATGGCGCGTATCGCCCTTGGATGACGGTCGACGTCCGCGATACGGCCGACTGCCACATCGGTCTCTTGGAAAGCACGCAGGTAAAGAACGGCGAACGCTACATCGCCTGGTCGACCGAGACCCGTAACGTCGAGGACATTTGCGCGAGCATCGACCGAATACTCCCGGAACTCGAGCACGACGCACCTGCCGTTACCGACAACTTTCCGGATCGCATCAAGGCACGCGAAGCGGAGCTGCGGGCCATATGGGCGGGGCTCGACCTGCGTAACGAGCGGATTCGGGCCGTGACAGGCATTCGGTTTCGTGCGCTGGACGATTCGATCCGCGATTGCGTCGAGTCACTCATGGCTGTCGCCTGCGTGCAACCCAAGCGCCGGCGCGAGTCGGGGACAGAACTCCCGCGCGACTAGTGCGTCAACCCCTTGTGGTATGCCCGTGATCTGGGCAGGATCGTTTGCACGGATTCGGATAGCGCATGCGACGAGACTAGAGGGAGGACGACGCGTCGATGAGATACGCAGCACCTACGTCGATGAAAGAGGCCACGGGGCTCATGGCGAAGGCTAAGGGCAAGGCCTTCGTGCTGGCCGGAGGTACCGACCTGCTCGTACGCCTGAAGGGCGGCTTCGTCGAGCCGGATCTGGTGGTCGACATCAAACGCATCCCGGCGGTGACGAAGATCACCAAGGCTGGCGGCGGATTTCGCATCGGTGCGGCGGTGCCTTGCGCGGAACTCGGTGAGAACGCTGCGCTCAAGAAGGCATGGCCAGGTGTGGTCGAGGCGGCCAATCTGATTGGTTCCGATCAGATTCAAGGACGCTGCACCATCGTCGGTAACCTGTGCAACGCATCGCCCGCTGCCGACAGCGTACCGGCGATGGTCGCAGCCGGCGCCAAGGCCGCGATCGCTGGGCCACGCGGACGCCGCACCGTCGCCGTCGAAGATGTCGTTTCGGGACCGGGTAAGACCACGCTCAAGAAGGGCGAAATCGTCGAAGCGATCAGTCTGCCGAAGCCGAAGCCCAAGACCGGCGATGCCTACCTGCGCTTCATTCCGCGCACCGAGATGGACATTGCAGTCGTCAGCGCCGGCGTGTGTTTGACGCTCGGTGCGAAGGGCGTGGTGAAGAGCGCGCGCGTTGCCCTCGGTGCCGTGGGACCGACCGTGATCGTCGCCAACGCCGCCGCCGCCGCGATCATCGGTACGACACTCGACGAAGCGGCCCTCGAGAAGTTGGCGGCCGCGGCGCGGGCTGCTTGCAAACCGATCGACGATAAGCGCGGTACGGTCGAGTTCAGAATCGAAGTGGCCGGCGTACTCGCCAAGCGCGCCGCCAAGATCGCGTATCAGCGGGCAGGAGGTAAGTAATGGCTGGCGTTCACGTAGCGACGACAATCAATGGCGATGCCGTGGAGTACGTCTGCCATCCGCGCGAGACGTTGCTCGATGTGCTGCGTAATCGGCTGGGGCTGACCGGTGCAAAGGAAGGTTGCGGTACCGGCGATTGCGGCGCGTGCAGCGTGACCATCGATGGTCGGCTCGTGTGCTCGTGCCTGGTGCTCGGCGCGGAAGCCGACGGTCGTGCGGTCGGCACCGTCGAAGGGTTGGCGAGCGGCAATGCGCTCCATCCGCTGCAGGACAAGTTTCTCGAGCACGCCGCCTTGCAGTGCGGCATCTGTACTCCCGGCTTCCTCGTCGCGGCCAAGGCGTTGCTGGATCGCAACGCCGATCCCTCCGAAGAGGAAATTCGCTACGCGCTCGCGGGCAACCTCTGTCGTTGCACGGGCTATGACAAGATCGTGCGTGCGGTGGCGGCTGCAGCGAAGGAAGTTCGAACCAAGAAGGCCAAGGGCTGAAGGCAGGAGGAGAGAACATGGCATTCGATCAGTCCTACACCAACCAGGAATTCCGCGTCGTTGGCACACGGCCGCGCCGCCCAGACGGTGTCGACAAGGTGACGGGGCGTGCACGCTACGGGGCCGATGCATTTGCGCCCGGCCAGCTCGTCGCGCTCGTGCTGCGCTCGCCGCATGCACACGCCAAGATCAAGAAGATCGACACCTCGAAGGCCGAAAAGCTGAAGGGTGTCAAAGCCGTCATCACCAGCGCCGATCTACCCGATCTCACCAAGGGCGACGCCGGTATGTTCGACACGCTCGAGAACTGCATGGCGCGCGACCGGGTGCTCTACGACGGCCACGCGGTTGCCGCCGTTGCCGCCATCGATGCCGAGACTGCACGCAAGGCGCTGAAGCTGATCAAGGTCGACTACCAGGTTCTACCGCACGTCACCGATGTCGACGAGGCCATGAAGCCCGGTGCGCCGATCGTGCAGCCGCGCATCCGCACGCGCGGTGGTGAGCCGTCGGACAAGCCGACCAACATTGCCCAAATCTCCACCTTCGGCCATGGCGATGTCGACGCCGGCTTCGCGAAGGCCGACGTCATCGTGGAGCGCACCTACAAGACCGAACAAACGCACCAGGGCTATATCGAGCCGCATGCCTGCCTCGCCAGTGTCGGTCCGGACGGTCAGGGCGAGCTTTGGGTGACCACGCAGGGTCACTTCGTGTTCCGCAACGTCTGCGCCACGCTGCTCGGAATGGAGGTCGCGAAGCTGAAGGTGACGTCGTCCGAAATCGGCGGCGGCTTCGGCGGCAAGACGCACGTCTGGGCGGAACCGCTGGCGCTCGCACTGTCACGCAAGGCGAACCGACCCGTGAAGCTGGTCATGAGCCGTGAAGAGGTGTTTCGTGCCACGGGCCCGACTTGCTCGACGTCCGTCGACGTCAAGATCGGTGCCACGAAAGATGGCCGCATCACCGCAGCGACCGCGACGCTGCGCTATCAGGACGGCGCATTTCCCAACATCTGGGGCATGCTCGGCGCGATGACGTCGTTTGCGTGTTACGACCTCGAGAACGTGAAGTCGGTCGGTTACGACGTGCTGGTGAATCGACCAAAAGTGGCGGCATATCGCGCGCCATCCGCACCGATGGCCGCCTTCGGGGTGGAGAGCACCATCGATCTGGTCGCTGAGAAGCTCGGCATGGATCCGATCGACTTCCGCATCAAGAATGCAGCGAGGGAAGGCACTCGCGCCTCCTATGGGCCGACCTACGGACCGATCGGAATCGGGCCCACCTTGGAGGCCGCCAAGAACCATCCGCACATGAAGGCGCCGCTGGGCGCCAATCAAGGCCGCGGCATGGCGTGCGGATTCTGGTTCAATTTCGGCGGTCAGACCTGTACCGACCTCAACATCGGCCAGGACGGCACCGTGACTCTCACGGTCGGCACGGTCGACGTGGGCGGTTCGCGCGCCTCGCTGTCGTTGATTGCGGCCGAGGAACTCGGCATCCCCTACGAGCGCGTCAAGTGCAACGTCGCGGATACCGGCTCGTTGGGTCACAACGACATGACCGAAGGCAGTCGCGGCACGTTTTCATCGGGCATGGCGACCATCTATGCTGCGCGCGATGCAATTCGTGTGCTACGCGAGCGGGCAGCGAAAACTTGGGACATCGACGTTGCCGACGTCGAATGGAAGGAAGGCAAGGCGCACGCCAAGGGCACCGCGCACAGCAACCTAGCACCGCTGTCGCTCGAAGAGTTGGCCGCCAAGGCGCCGCGTACGGGTGGCCCAATCGCCGGTCACAACGAAGTGGTGGCGGACGGTGCTGGCGTGTCGTTCGCAACGCATCTCTGCGACGTGGAGGTGGATCCGGAAACCGGCAAGACGCAAGTGGTGCGCTATACCGTCATTCAGGATGCCGGCAAGGCAATTCATCCGGATTACGTCGAAGGCCAATATCAAGGAGGCGCCGCGCAGGGCATCGGCTGGGCGCTGAACGAA
>QJXZ01000376.1 GCA_003248125.1 Gammaproteobacteria bacterium
AGAACCCAGCGGTGTTCGAGGAACTGAAGCGCGACCGCGACAAGATTCGTGGCTTCACGGAGGAAGCGATGCGGTTGCGCTCGCCGACGCAAGGGCTATCGACGCGCATCACCAGCCAAGACGAGGTAGCCGAGCAGTTTGGGATTCTCGACGGATTCAAGGAGTACGTGCACGAGAAAGTGCAGGAGAAGCGTCGCGATCCGAAGGACGACATGATCAGCTTTCTGACACAGGTCATCTACGAGGCGTTGGGGCGCAAGCTCACCGACCTCGAGGTGAATGGCGTGGTCTACGCCATGATCATTGGCGGGCTAGAGACCACCCAGTACGCGCTCGAGGAACAAGCGCAGCTTTTGTGTGAGAACCCAGCGGTGTTCGAGGAACTGAAGCGCGACCGCGACAAGATTCGTGGCTTCACGGAGGAAGCGATGCGGTTGCGCTCGCCGACGCAAGGGCTATCGACGCGCATCACCAGCCAAGACGAAGTGTTCCAAGGCGTGAATGTGCCGAAGGGGTCGCTACTGCATCTGCGCTTTGGCGCCGGCAACGTCGACCCCGAAGAGTGGCAATGCCCGTTCGATCTCGACATCGAGCGCAAGGCGGCCACGCGACACCTTGCGTTCTCGCAGGGACCCCGCGTGTGCCCGGGCGCCGGTATCTCGCGGCTCGAGCAGACCATCGCCTGGAATCGCCTGCTCGATCGTATCGACAGCCTCGAATACGCCCCGGGCAACGACTTCCTGCATCAGCCGGGCATCATGCTCGGCACGCTGGCGCTCAAGCTGCGCTTCACCAGGAATCGGTAACTTAATTGGGGACAGTTTACCTATTTCCTACTCACAGGTTTGTCGCCAAAGCCGCGCAACCAATGAGGCAGGTCGCCCTCAAACCTGTGAGTAGGAAATAGGTAAACTGTCCCCAGTTAGCTACGAGGTGAGAAGCCGATGTGCAGCTCCTTGAGCGCACGTAGGGCGAAATTCGGCGCCACCGCGAAGTCGTTGGCGCCGTCGATGAACCACATTTCGTCGATGCGGTCGACCAGCGCCTTGAACGCCCAGTACAGCTCCCGTCGCGCCAGCGGCGCGCCCAAGCAGTGATGCACGCCTGAACCGAAGGCGAGGTGCCGCCCCGGCTTGTCGCGGTCGAGATCGAGCTTCTCCGGGCAGTCGAACTCGCGTCCGTCGCGATTGGCCGCGGCGTAACGGATGTTGACCATCGCTCCCTTTGGAATCGTCACACCGTGCAGCTCTATGTCCTCGGCGGCTGTGCGGAACAGCCCTTGCACCGGGCCCTCCAAGCGCAGCACCTCCTCGATGAAAGTCTTCAGGTGCGCGTCGGGGTCTGCCTTCAGCCGTTGCCACACGTCCGGATGCTCGATGAGCAGCATCATGCCGTAGGAGATGGCGTTGGTCGTCGTCTCCGAGCCGCCCACGAACGTGTCGGCCATCATCTCGGCATGCAGCTCGTTGTCGGTGAGCGTTCGACCCCACTCCGGAATGACGCGATTCACCATTTCGGAAAGCAGCGTGTCGTCCGGCGCCTTGCGCAGCCGCTCGAACACTTTCTGAAAGTAATGCTGCGCTTCGATCTCCATCTCGACCGACCAGCGCTCTTCCTCTTCTGTCTGCATCATGCCGAGGCGCTGTACCCATGCGTCGGTCCATGCCTTGATCTGCCAGATGTCTTCCTCGGGCACGCCCATCTGATGGCCAATGACGATCAGCGGCAATGGCACGGCGTACTGTTTCACCCAATCGCATTTGCCATCGCCGATGAACGCGTCGATCAGCTTGTAAGCCGTCGCTTCGACGAACGGATCCATCGCGTTGATGCGTTTCGGCCGGAATGCCTCGTTGAACATGGCCCGCATCTCTTTGTGATTCGGGTCGTCGCGGCCGGCGAGCGTCGGTGCCGGTACCCAACCCTTGTCCTGATAGAGCGCAAGCATGCGCCGCGCGCGCTCCGGCGCCATGCGATTGCGACCGCCGTCCTGCGGCCGTAAACCGTTGGCGAATCGCTTCGGCTCGAGCAACACGTCGCGAACGTCGTCGAAGCGCGTGATCACGTACATGCCTGTGATCGGGTCCTGCCAGACGGGCGCCTCGTCACGCAGCATTCGATACGCGTGATAGGGGCAGTTCTGCAAACGCGCATCGAGAAAGTTGATGCTGTCGAGTGACTCGGGCGTCACGGGCTCAAAGGGCGTCTTGCTCATCGTCGTGGGCTTCAGAGGTTGGGCATGATTTCGTCGACGGCCGCACGCGCGGCTGCCTTGTTGCGGAACCATTGTGCGTTGATCTCGACGAATCGCACGGATTCGCTCGGCACGTTGTCGTGCGGATAGATCGCCTGCACCGGACAGGCCGACTCGCAAACCGCGCAATCGATACAGTCGTCGGGATGCACGTAGCACATGCGATCCTCGGCATCGGTGTAGATGCAGTCGACCGGACAGACTTCCACGCAGGATTTGTCCTTCACGTCGATGCAAGCCTGTGCGATCACGAACGTCATGCCACGCGTCAGTCCAGCTCGCGCGGTCCGTACTGACGTTTCGGCCACAAGAAGTCGATGCGGGTTCGATGGATCTTCCACTCACCGTCGATCTTCTTGTACAGATCGTCGTAGATCCCGAACAGAATGAGCGGATTCTCCACGCCCTCGGTAGTGCGCAGGTCGAGCAGATACCAACGGCCGTGTGCGGTCGACTCGTCCACGAGCCGAATCAAGGGATTGGTGACAGCATGTAATACACCGTATGCCGGTCCCTCTGCGCGCGCGTAGCGAGCGAACTTGCGCTTGATCTCGTTCTTGCCCACCCAATCGCCGCCGAAGTCGGGCCCAAACTCACACACGGCGTCGTCGGTGAAGAGATCGGCCAATGCATCAATCTCCTTGCCATCGAAGTAGTGGCTGTACCGAATCCTGAGTTGCTTGACGGCTTCCGTTTCGCTCCCGCGTCGCATGCTACCAACGCGTTGCGCTGCCCGGTAGAGCGCGGTAGGTTCGACGGCGGAGTCGGGAGGCATATACTACTCATGAGTTCCATCGCATCCGTGCTTTCGACCTATCTCGATCGTCGCGGCGGGTTTACCGTCGCGGCGGACGATCGTGTCACGGCAAGAGAGTTTCCGCTCATGCCGCTGGGTGAGGCGGTCGACATGGGCCATGCGCCCGACGGCACACCGCTTTTTGATCCGCGCGTGTTCGACACCGCTGAATTCCAGCGCAATCCATATCCGTACTACCGCATCCTGCGCGATCACTACCCGGTTTTTCACGACAAGCTGCACAACTGCTACTACGTCACGCGTTACGACGACATCACGGCCTGCTATTTCGACGACGAAGGGTTCAACACCATCCCGAAGGGCAGTTCGAGCGGCGTGCTCGGTAATACACAACTCGAGCTATCGGGCGTCGAGCATCGCCGCCGCCGCAACCTCTACGGCCAACACTTGGTGGGGCAGGCCCTCCAGAACCGCGTACCGGCTATTCGCCGTCTCGCGCGCGACATGATTGCGGCGTGGGACGCGACCGACGCACCTTACGTCATCGACAACGGCGACGGCACGCGCACGGTGGAGCTCGGTCGCGCGTTCGCCAACGAGTTCCCGATCCGCGTCGTCTGCCAAGTGCTCGGCTTCCCGGACGAGGCGCGGGATGACTTCTACTACTGGTACAACTCGATGATGTCGGGGCTGGGCGGTTCCGAGCGCCACCAACAAGGCCTCGAAGCGCGTCAGCACCTAGAAGACTACGTCGCAGGTCTGGTCGCCGAACGCCGCGTGACGCCGACGTACCTCTACGACGAGGATGGCAAGGTCATCGGCAAAGACATCATCTCCAAGCTCTGCGAGAGCAAACTGGATGGCGACTTCCTGTCCACCGAGGAGATCACGTCCAACATCGCGCTGATCGTCGGCGGTGGTGGCGAGACCACCCGCGGCGCCATCCTCAACATGTGGTATCTGCTGCTGCAGCATCCCGATCAGTTCGAGCGTGTGTGCCGGGATGCGGCCTTGTGGGATGCGGCATTCCACGAAACGCTCCGGCATTCGACGTCGATCGGCGGTCAACCGCGGCACAACACCTTCGATGTCGAACTGCATGGGGTGACGATTCCGGCCGGCTCGCTGGTGCACATGGTGGACGTCTCGGCCAACCACGACGAGCGCATATTCGCATCGCCGGAGTCGTTCGACATCTTTCGCAATGATCTCTACAGCGGCAAGCTGCTACGTAGCGGCTATCGCAAGGATGGTCGATGCAGCCACATGGCCTTCGGCGTGGGCCCGCATCTGTGTCCGGGCGCGTGGATCTCGCACCAGGAGTCGGTGCTCGGGTCGCAACTGCTCCTCGAACACATGCACAACCCGCGCATCAACACTGAACGCATGCCGAAAGACATCGACGGCGTAAGGCTCGCACCGATCGGCTTGGGCGCGATCCGCGAACTGTGGATCGACTACGAGATGCAGACCCGAGGATGACGATTGAATCACCGGTCGGACGCAACGGCGTTGCCGTCACACGCCGCGACACGCGCCATGGTGCGTATCGCACCTACGAGATCCACCAACGGCGGCGGGTCGGTGAATCGACCGCGAAACTCAAGCCGAATGCGATGCTCTCGAAGCAGTTTCTGCAGGACCCGTATCCCGTGTTCGAAATACTGCGAGAGCACTACCCCTGCTACCGCGACTGGATTGGCAACGCCTATTGGATCACGCGCTACGACGACGTCACCTCGCTGTACGTCGACGATGCCAACTACGCGAACCGGTCCAAACGTTGGGTCGCCGTCGCGCGGCACGTCGAGAAAACGCTCGATGAAAGCACCGGCCCGTTGGCCGATGCGTTGATCGCCGAGTTCGCTTCGCGCGGGCATGGCGATCTAGCAATCGAATTCGCGGCCAGGCTGCCGCTGGAAATGCTGGTGCGCATGTGGGGAATCCCGGCGGCCGATCACGCCGAGTTCGTCGCGCGTTACCTACGCATGCAACGCGGCGTGCTTGGCGTTGCGACTACCGAGCAGTCGGGTCGCGATGCGTTCTTCGAGCTGGTCGACTACTTCGCACCATTGCTCGCCGAGCGCCGTATCGCGCCCGCTGACGACATGATCTCGGTGATCGCGGCG
>QJXZ01000181.1 GCA_003248125.1 Gammaproteobacteria bacterium
CCGCCACAGAACGGCATGATCGTAGCGACTTCACGTCGCTTTGGTCGGGTCAAGCCGCTGCGCTCGGCCGAAACATGGGAGCAGCGCAACTCACGAACTTGCTGGCGCGCGAAGCACTCGAGCGGCTCGAGTCGTTGCGTTGATACGGGCTCTTCTCGCACATCTAGTTCGTCCCGTAGCGTCATAGGATAAGTACTTACCGCAGTTGCCAGGGTCGAGCTGGCATACTGCGTGCTTTGCTCGAAACGAGAGGACGTTTTGCATGACGACCGCTGAACAGGTTCGCGATCTGGGCTTCGACCCGGATGCGCTACGCGAGAAGTACCGTATCGAGCGCGACAAGCGCCTGCGGCCGGATGGCAACGAGCAGTACATCGAGGTGAAGGGAGACTTTGCCCATTACATTGACGATCCGTACCTCCAATCCAAGATTGATCGTGAACCGCTCACCGACGAAGTCGAAGTCGTGGTCATCGGCGGCGGTTTCGGTGGGCTGCTCGCGGGCGCGCGCTTGCGCGAAGCCGGTGTGAAGGGCATCCGCATGATCGAGAAGGGCGGTGACTTCGGCGGCACGTGGTACTGGAATCGCTATCCGGGTGCTGCCTGCGACATCGAGTCCTACGTGTACTTGCCATTGCTCGAGGAAGTCGGCTACATGCCGAAGAAGAAGTACTCCGATGGCGCAGAGATTCTCTGGTACAGCCAGGAAATCGCTCGTAAGTACGATCTGTATCGAGACGTCTGCTTTCAGACCGAAGTGACAGCGCTCGAGTGGGACGAAGAGCTAAATCGCTGGATCATCGAGACCAATCGCGGTGATCGAATGAAGGCGCGGTTCGTCGCCATGTCGAATGGCCCGCTCAATCGGCCGAAGCTACCGGGCATCCCGGGCATCGACTCGTACAAGGGGCATACGTTCCACACCAGCCGGTGGGATTACGACTACACGGGCGGCAGTGCTGCGGGCGGGCTCACCAAGCTTGCCGACAAACGCGTCGCCATCATCGGCACCGGCGCAACCGCCGTGCAATGCGTGCCGCATCTGGCCGCAGGGGCAAAGCACCTGTACGTCTTTCAGCGCACGCCGTCGTCGATCGACGTGCGTAATGATCGGCCGACCGACGCGCAATGGGCGGCATCGTTGCAGCCTGGCTGGCATCAGCACCGCATGGACAACTTCAACATCTTGGTCTCCGGCGGCGTGCAGGAAGAGGACCTGGTCAAGGACGGTTGGACCGAGATCATTCGCAACCTGCTGTTCATGGTGAAGAAGGAAGACGAACCCGACATGTCGCCCGAGGCGCTCGCGGCGAAGATGGAACTGGCCGATTTCCAGAAGATGGAACAGATCCGGCATCGCGTCGACGAGATCGTCGACGACCCCGAAGTCGCCGAGGCGCTGAAGCCCTACTACCGGCAATTCTGCAAACGGCCATGCTTTCACGACGAATATCTACCCACCTTCAATCGCGACAACGTCACGCTCGTCGATACGGCCGGCAAGGGCGTAGAGCGCATCACCGAGAAGGGTGTGGTGGCCAACGGTGTGGAGTACGAAGTCGACTGCATCGTGTTCGGTACCGGCTTCGAGGTTGGCACCTCGTATGCGCGGCGTTGTGGCTACGAGACCTTCGGTCGGCACGGTTTGAGCATGAGCGAGAAGTGGAAGGATGGCATGCGCACGCTACACGGCATGCACCTCCATGGATTTCCGAATCTGTTCATGATGGGCACCAACGGGCAGTCCGGATTCACTGCCAACTATCCGCATGCCTTGAACGAGCAGAGCAAGCACGTCGCCTACATCATCACGCAGTGCTTGGCCGGTAATCACAAAGTGGTCGAGGCCACCAAGGAAGCCGAAGACGAGTGGGTGCAGACGATCATTTCGCTCGGCCGCATGGCGGAAAAGTTCTTGGCCGACTGCACACCGGGCTACTACAACAACGAAGGTAAGCCGCAGGCGCGTTCGCTGCAGAATACCAACTATGGGCTCGGGCCCGTGATGTTCTACAAGCTACTGGAAACCTGGCGCGAGGATGGCCAACTCAAGGGCTTGAGCCTGTCGTAACCAGTTTTGTGGGTGCTGCCACGGAGTCGCCCTCAAGCTCTGAGTGCCGCCTTGGCCGCGATTGCGAAGTTGATCCGTACCTTTGACATTCGATCTGCATCGGTCCAGCGTCTAGCCACCTTGTGGAGGAGGTTGACCGATGATCGGTGTCGATGTCGCAATTCTCGCGCCAGCCATCGTGCTGGTGCTTTGGTCTCTAGTGATGCTCATGTGGCTTGCCGTCACGCGGTTGCCGGCGATGTCGAAGGCGGGCATCGATCTCGCGAGCCTAGTGGGCGGGCGCGGCGCCAATCTCGAAGGCGTGGTGCCCGACAAGGTGAGTTGGGTGTCGCACAACTACGCGCACCTGATGGAACAGCCGACCATTTTCTATGCAACCGTGTTCGTGCTGGCCCTCGCGGGTGCGGGCGGCGGCCTCAACCTGCAACTCGCCTGGGCTTACGTTGCGCTGCGAAT
>QJXZ01000150.1 GCA_003248125.1 Gammaproteobacteria bacterium
GCACGCATCACTTGTCCGACTCTGCTGGTTCGCGGCACCGAGTCGTGGGCCTCGGACCCTGGCAAGGACGGCCGTGCCAAGCAGTTTCGCAACGTCGAGGTTGCCAACATCGAGAAGGCGGGACATTGGGTGCACCACGACCAGCTCGACGCGTTCATGGACGTGGTACGCGCGTTTCTCGCGAAGTGAGATGAGCCGCGAGGCACTGGTCCATGCAATCCACGCGGCGCCACCGGCAGGCGTCGTGGCGGTGGCCGGCGGCGGTAGTCAGCTCGTAACAGACTTACTCACTGTACCGGGCGCATCCGCCACGGTACTCGAAGCGATCGTGCCTTACGCACCGAACGCGCTCGGCGAGTTCATCGGTGCGGTGCCCGAGCAGGCGGTCAGCGTCACCACCGCGTGCGACATGGCCATGGCTGCCTTCGAGCGGGCGCGCCATCTGGCGCCGACGCGTAATGATTGTTTCGGGCTCGCGGTCACTGCGAGCCTACGAACACTGGCGGCGAAGCGAGGCGAGCACCGTGCCCATGTCGCCATGCAAACGGCAACGACAACGTGGTGTAAGTCGCTGGTATTCGACAAAGAGTCGCGCAGTCGATCAGACGAAGAGCGGCTCGCAGCCGATATTGCGCTCGTGGGTTTGGCACAAGCTCTCGGATTGGACGCCGAATTACCGCTGCCGCTGCACGGAAACGAGCACATCGAAACGCGCTCGCAACAAGCTACCTCCGATTGGCAATCGGTGCTCACTGGGCTGGCGCCCTACGTCGCCATGGGTCCACCGCTCGACGCGGTGCGGATTCTGATGCCCGGCGCGTTCAACCCGCTGCACGCGGCGCATCGGGCGATGGCGGCACATGCTGCCAAGATCGTCGGCGCGGATGTGGTGTTCGAGCTCTGCATTCGCAACGTCGACAAACCCGCACTCAACTACCTCGCGATCGCCGAGCGGCTCGCGCAATTCGAGCCGTCGGAATCCATATTGCTGACGCGACTCCCGACATTCGTCGAGAAAGCCCGACAGTTTCCCCGTGTGACCTTCGTGCTGGGTGTCGACACGCTGTTGCGCATCGCCGACGTAAAGTACTACGGCTCGGCAGAGGCCCGCGATGGCGCGCTCGACGAGCTCGCCCAGCACGGCTGCCGCATGCTGGTGTTTGGCCGCATCATCCATGACCGATTCGTCGGCTTCGAAGAACTCGAGGTGCCAGCTGCGCTCGCTGCGATCTGCACCGGGGTCGACGAAGCCGAGTTCCGCCACGACATCTCGTCGACGGCGCTGCGCGGCCATCGCAAATGAGCGCCGAGATCCTGAAGCTATCGGCGACGGAATTGGCTCGGCGCATCCTTACCAAGGAAGTATCCAGCGTCGAAGTCACCGACGCACACTTGCAACGGATCGAAGAAGTGAACCCTGAACTCAACGCGGTGGTGCGCCTATCGCCGGCGGCCCTCGACGACGCGCGCAATGCCGATCGCGCGCTCGCTCGCGGCGACATCGCGGGACCGCTGCACGGCGTGCCATTCACGGTGAAGGACTGGATCGAAACGGCGGGCCTGGTCTGCGCCGCAGGCTTCGAACAGCGCCGTAGCCATGTGCCGAAACACGATGCCACGGTGGTTGCGCGCATGCGTGCGGCCGGCGCAATCCTACTCGGCAAGACCAAGGCTGGCACGACGGCCGACATCGATCCGCCGCCACGCAATCCGCACGACTCGTCGCGCACGCCAGGGGGCAGCAGTAGCGGCGAGGCTGCCATCATCGCCGCGCACGGCTCCCCACTCGGACTCGGCAGCGACTCCGGCGGCAGCATTCGCTGGCCGGCACATTGCTGCGGCATCGTCGGATTCAAACCGACCAACGGCCGGGTACCGAGCACGGGTCACTTCCCGCGCATCGTCGGGCTCTCCGATCCACGCACCACGATCGGCCCGATGGCGAGGCAGGTCGATGACGTTGCGCTCGCCACCGAACTCATCGCCGGCGTCGACTTCCGCGACGCGACAGTGGTGCCCATGCCGTTCGCCGACCACCGCAGCGTGCAAACGAAAGGACTGCGAGTTGCGACCTTCACCGAGTTCGCGGGCGCGCGGCCGAGCGCCGCAGCGGTGGCCGCCGTCGATGCCGTCGTGGCGCGCTTGGCCGAACAGGGTGCGGTCGTCGAACAAGCGCGACCACCGCGTCTCGACGACGCACTCGACATTACCCGATGCTACTGGGCACGGCCCGAGTCGATGTCGTTGCAGACTTGGAACCCGCCACGCGCCAGCACCTTGAGCGCCGACCAAGTGGAGCAATCATTGTTCGAGTGGGATCGGCTACGACGTGCATTCACGACGTTCATGGCCGACTACGACCTCATCGTCTGTCCGGCAGCGGCAGAGGCAGCGCCCGCTCGCAGCGAGATGCAGGAGACCGATTTCATATACACGTTGCCGTTCAGCTTGACCGGACAGCCGTCGATCGCGCTACCGGGAGGGCAATCCGACGATGGTCTACCGATTGGCGTGCAGATCGTG
>QJXZ01000045.1 GCA_003248125.1 Gammaproteobacteria bacterium
GAGCCTTGCAGGATTCTTTCGGGGAAATAGATCCATGCGCGCATTCCTACGTGCCCTCGCCGGCGCCATCTGTCTGCAACTGAGCCTCACGGCGCTCGCGGCGCCGCCGGTCGTGTTCACCACCGACGAAGCGTTCGACGCCGCGAGTGTGTCCGCCTACACCGGCGCGCACGACGCCATCTATGCGCACATCGATGCCAACCTGCCGGCGCATCTGTCGGAGTTGCAGCGCTGGGTGCGGCAACCCTCAGTGAGTGCACAGAACCGCGGCATCCAAGAGATGGCGGCGCTGTTGGCGTCGGATCTCGAAGCGCTCGGTTTCCGCGACGTGGCGCTGGTGCCCACCGCGGGCCACCCCGGTGTGTTCGGGTTCTACGATGCGGGCGCGGCGCGCACGTTGGTCGTGTACATGATGTATGACGTGCAACCGGAGGAAACCGGCTGGCAAGTGGGTGCCTTCGACGGCGCACTAGTCGATACCGATCTCGGCCGCGTGCTGATGGCGCGCGGTGCCACCAACCAGAAAGGGCCGGAGCGCGCATTCCTGAACGCGGTGGCGAGCACCATCGCCGTGACCGGCAAACTGCCCGTCAACTTGTTGGTAGTGGCCGAGGGCGAGGAAGAGCTCGGCTCGCCGCATTTCCCGGAAATCATCAACGCCTATCGCGACCGCCTCAAAGCTGCCGACGGCGTGATGTTCCCGTTCAACTCGCAGTCGCCGACCGGCGAGGTGGGCTTCAACTTGGGCGTGAAGGGTGCCGTGCTGTTCGAGCTCGAGGCGCACGGTGCGCCGCGGGGCGGACCCCAGCGCGCGGAAATCCACAGTTCCTTGAAGGCGATCGTCGATGCGCCCGCTTGGCGATTGGTGCAAGCGCTCGCGACGCTGACCACACCCGACGGCAACGACGTCCGCGTGCCTGGCTTCTACGACGATATCCGGCCGCCGACGTTCGACGAACAGCGCCTGGTCAATGCGATGGCGAAGGATTCGGCCGCGCGCGAAGCCGGCATGCGGCAATCGCTCGCCGTCGATCGATTCATCGACGACCTCACCGGCCGTGATCTCATCGCCCGACAATTGTTCGGCACCACGCTCAACATCAACGGCCTTTGGAGCGGCTACACCGGTGTCGGCATGAAGACCATCCTGCCGCACGTCGCCACCGCGCGCCTCGACGTGCGCCTCGTGCCCAATCAAACACCGGGTGGTCAGCTCGAACGCATCCGCGCGCATCTCGACGCCAACGGTTTCGACGACATCGAGCTGCGCAAGCTCTCCGGCTATCCGCCCGCACAGACGCCGCTCGATGCACCGCTCGTATCGACGGCGATCTCGGTGTTCAACAAGTGGGGCCACGTGCCGAACGTCGCACCGCGGCTTGCCGGCAGCGCACCGTACTACGTGTTCACCGATTGGCTGAAGCTACCGAATCTCGCCGTCGGGCTCGGTCATGGCAGCGGCGCGCACGCACCGAACGAGTACATGGTGATCGAGCCGAAGGAAGGCTCGAGCATCGCGGGGCTTGCCGACGTGGAGAAGTTCTACGTGGATATGCTGTATGCGATGGCGGAGGCGAGCGGCGACTAGCTCCGAGCTGTGCGAAACCACGAAGTCTCTGACGCATGGACAGTAATCGATGGATGAAACCTATCCGAGAGATCTGCGTGGCTACGGGCGCACGCCACCGAACCCGGCGTGGCCAGGTGGTGCACGACTGGCGTTGCAGCTGGTCTTGAACTTCGAAGAAGGCGGCGAGCGCAGCATCCTGCACGGCGATTCCGGATCCGAGAGCTATCTCGGTGAGATTGCCGGTCGTGTCGGGATCGATGGCGCACGCGATCCCAGCATCGAGTCTGTGTACGAGTATGGCGCGCGGGTTGGCTTCTGGCGCCTGGAGCGGTGCTTTCGAAGTCGAGGCATCCCCATCACGGTCTTTGGCGTTGCGATGGCGCTCGCGCGCAACCCCGAGGCCGTCGCCGCCATGCAAGAAGCGAACTGGGAAATCGCCTCGCACGGGTACCGATGGATCGATTATCAACACGTGCCCGAGACCGAAGAACGTGCCGATCTTCGCGCCGCCATCGCCTTACACACGCGTGTTACCGGCGAACGTCCGCTTGGTTGGTATTGTGGTCGGTTGAGCCCGAACACGCGTCGCTTGGTGGTGGAGGAGGGCGGCTTCCTGTACGACGCCGACTCCTATGCCGACGACTTACCCTACTGGACGCACGTCGCCGACCATGCCCACCTCGTGGTGCCGTATACGCTCGACAACAACGACATGCGGTTCGCGACCCTCGCGGGTTTCAATGCTGGCGAGCAGTTCTTCACCTATCTCCGCGATGCATTCGACGTGCTGTACGAGGAAGGCTCGATGACACCGAGAATGATGTCAGTCGGATTGCACTGCCGCTTGGTGGGCCGGCCCGGCCGCATGCGCGCACTCGAGCGTTTCCTCGACCACGTGCAAGCGAAGCCCGACGTGTGGATCTGTCGCCGAATCGACATC
>QJXZ01000063.1 GCA_003248125.1 Gammaproteobacteria bacterium
ACGCGGTCGTGAAGGGGTCGGATTTTCATTGCGTGAAATCTACCAAGTCTTTGAATCTTCAGAGGTTCTACGTCGAAATCGGCACCTGGTGGCAGTCCCCGACCGATTAGCACTCGACGCGAGAGAGTGCTAATCATAGTGTCGCGTTCGGCAAGTGCAAGACGAAACGCGCGGCGATCGACATATCCACCGATACGCCGCCCCTGTATGTGGGCACGCACGACGAATTCAAGGCAGGGGTGAGGCTATCCTCGTCGGTCATGAGCGGTACCGACAACGCGAGCGACCATGAACGCATCTGGCAAGTCGTGGCCATGATCCCGGCCGGTCGCGTGGCGACCTACGGGCAGGTCGCCGAGCTCGCCGGCCTGCCGGGCCGTGCGCGCCTAGTCGGTCGTGTCATGAGTCAGCTGCCCGCCGGCAGCCGAATCCCCTGGCACAGGGTGGTCAACGCCGCCGGCCGGCTTTCGTTGCCGGCTGGTTCGCGCGGCTACCGCGAGCAACGCAGACGGCTCGTTGCCGAGGGCGTGATGCTGCGGGGCGGAAAGCTAGCGCTCGGCCGTTTCCGCTGGCGCCCCTGAATCGCTCGGCGTACCGAACGGCGCCACCCAGTACAACAGCGCCATGCCGGGCACCGCCAATACCGTGCACAACAGGAAGAATCCTGTCCAACCGAGGCCGGCGTCCGGCAGCCCCATTGCGGTGAGCGCCGCCATCACCATCGCTTGCACGCCATCGTCGGCCGCGCCAGCGCGGCCTTCTACCAGAAATCCTGTGATCGCATTGGCTAGCGTTCGCGGCAAGGCGGCCAACGCGGTGAACAACGCAATCTGAGTCGCCGCCAACGCCGGCGTAGTCTCGCGTGCCATGAACGCAACGAACGCTGCGGTGCCGAGTCCTACACCCAGGTACTCGAGCGCGATCACGACGGCGAGCAGCCACGGGTCGTTGCCCGCTTCGGCCAGCACCGCAAATCCCAGAATCGTCACGAGTTGCACCAAGCCGAATAGCCACAAGGCTCGATTGATCCCGAGCTTGACCATCAGGACGCCGCCGACGATGCCGCCGACAATCGACGGCCAGAGTGCTGCATTTTTGGCGATCAGCCCAATCTCGGTCAGCGAGAACCCGAGGTCGATGTAGAACGGTGTCGACAGCGCCGTTGCCATGCTGTCGCCGAGCTTATAGAAGAACAGGAACGCGAGCGTCAGCACGGCAAGCCGCCAACCTTTGCGCGCCAGGAAATCTTTGAACGGATCGACCAGCGCGCGTCGCATCGACTCCGGATGCGTCGGTGCCGACACTTCGGCAATCGCGAGCGTCATGCCGATTCCGATCAACATGAAGCTGCCGACGATCGCGAACGTCGTCTGCCAATCGAGGTGGTCCGCGAGGACCAAACCCAGCGCGCCTGGAACGAGCCCCGCCAACCGATAGGTCTGTATGTGAACGGCATTGCCGATACCGAGCTCTACATCGGGCAACAGCTCTCGGCGATAGGCATCGATGACGATGTCTTGCGTCGCGCTGAAGAAGGCGACCAAGGCCGCTATCCAGAGGATGCTGTCCAGTTCCGATGCGGGATGCCACCGACCGAGAATGACTAGCATCACCAGCAAGACCACCTGTGTGGCCAACAACCATCCGCGACGGTGTCCAAGCCATGGCAGCGAATAGCGATCGAGCACGGGGGCCCAGAGAAATTTCCACACGTAGGGCAACTGGACGAGCGAGAAGAAGCCGATCTCTCGCAAGCCCACTCCCTCGGAGCGCAGCCAAGCAGGAATGAACTGGATGAGAAAGAAAAACGGCAGTCCGGATGCAAATCCGGTGAATGCGCAGACCAAGATGCGGCGATTCAGGACCGACGCGGCGATCGAGCGCGATTGCTCCGTCAACAGGGGCGACTCAATCCCGGAAATTGTCGAACTGGAGCGGCAAGCCGACATCCATGCCTTTCAGTAGCGCGATTACCTGCTGGAGATCGTCCCGTTTCTTGCCAGTAACGCGCACCTTGTCGCCTTGGATCGCGGCTTGCACCTTGAGCTTCGATTCCTTTATGTGTTTCACGACCTCTCGCGCACTGTCTTTGTCGATACCGCTTTTCAGCCCGTGCCTGCGACGCTTCTCCTTTCCAGAGGCCTCGGTCTTGCCCGGGTCCAGACACCGCACGTCGACGTTCCGCCGAACTAGCTTCCCTCTCAGGATGTCGTCCATCTGGTCGAGCTGAAACTCCTCGGGCGCCTTCATGGCAATGCTTCGATCGACCAGTTCGAAGGCGGCGTCGATGCCTCTGAAGTCGTACCGGGTGGCCAGCTCACGATTGGCCTGGTCGACCGCGTTGCGAACCTCCTGTAAGTCGAGTTCCGAGACCACGTCGAAGGAGGGCATGATCGGTTACCTCGCGCTGTAATTGGCGCCCAATGTCGCCACACAGGTTACATTCGGCGCCATAGTCGCTGCGATGCAGTTCCTTGACATGCCAACCCCCGCGCTTAATCTAAATCCGAAGCTTCGGGGCCGGCCGCGCCTAACTTACATGTCGTACGAAGACATTCCAATCCTCGTGGTGGATGACGCCAAGTTCTCGAGCGCCATCATCGCGAAGGCCCTGCGAAGCGGCGGCTTCTCGAACGTCCGTTTCACCAACAATCCGCTGCAGGCCCTGCGCTCCGTCGAAAAGCGACCCGCCCAGATTCTCATCGCCGATTGGCTGATGCCCTCGATGGATGGGCTCGAGCTCACCCGCCGCATCAAGAAGTTGGACGAAACCAGCGGCCATTTCACCTATGTAATCCTGCTCACGGCAAGAGACGACATTCAAGCGATGCATCAGGCCTTCAAAGAAGGCGTGGATGACTTTTTGAACAAAGCGAATCTGCGCGGCCAATTGCTGCCGCGCGTGTTCGCTGCCCAACGCATCGCAGAACGTCAAAACGAGCTGCTTCGCACCAACAAGTTGCTACGAAAGAAAGTGCGTGAATTGACGACCACGGATCTGGTCGATCCGGTGACTGGGCTCGGCAACATGAAGTTCACGCTCGACAGAATCGCCGCTGTAAACAGGGAAGTAGACGCACGTGGCGGTGCTGCATGCCTCCTGCTCGTTGGCATCAACAATCTGGAAGTAATCGAAAAGCAATACGACAAGCCGATCATCGACGAGCTGATGTCGGGAATTGGTGCCAAGCTGCGCCAGCTCGTCCGGCCGCTCGACGTAGTCACTCGTCCGGAAGCCAACATGTTTGCCGTCACCATGCTGCAACCCAACATCGAGAATTGCACGTCCACCAGCTTTCGCCGAATCTTCGACAATCTCTACATGCACTCATTCAAGACGAGCGAGGGGTTCATCCCCGTAGTCGTCGGCGTGGGTCTGGTTGCAGCCGACTCGAGCACGGGGCTCCCCGACCCGCGCGCGTTCATGCGCGCCGCGTATACTGCACTCACGAAATCCTTCGAGACCGGCATCATCACCGTGATCCGATACGGTGAAACAGTCACCGTCGCGGCGACGCGCAACTAGATTGTTTGCCGCTATAGCAAGATGCGCCGGATGTCGGTCAGTAGACCACATAGCGCGGTCATGAAACGACCGGCATCGGCGCCGTTGATGGCGCGATGATCGTAGCTGAGTGACAAGGGTAGAAACTGCCGCGGCACGAACGCCGTGCCATTCCAGTATGGTCTGACCATCAACCGCGAAACACCCAGAATCGCAATCTCCGGTGCATTCACGATCGGCGTGAATGCCGTGCCGCCGATGGCACCGAGGCTCGAGATCGTGAACGTGCCGCCTGACAGATCGCCGGGTGTGAGTTTCCCACTTCGCGCCTTTTCCGACAGCGATTCGATTTCGGTAGCAAGCGCAAACACGCCCTTCGTGTCCGCATCCTTCACCACCGGAACGATCAGACCGTCCGGTGTGTCGACCGCAAAGCCAATGTGAACGTAGTGCTTGACGATCAGATGTCGGACATCGGAGTCCAATGAGGCATTGACGTGTGGGAACTGCTCGAGCGCTCTCGCGACCGCCGTCATCAACAATGGTAATGGTGTGAGCTTCACGCCGCGCTCCGCCGCTTCGCTCTTGAGCGATACACGAAACGCCTCGAGTTCCGTGACATCGGCTTCGTCGTGCTGCGTCACATGCGGCACGTTCAGCCAACTACGATGCAGGTTGTCCGCGCCGCGGCGGCGAATTCGCGACAGCTCAACGGTCTCGACGGGACCGAACTTGGCGAAGTCGATGGCCGGAAGCGCTGGAATGGCCGATCCCGGTGCCGCCGTCCTTTCGGTGAGGGTCGTCTTGACGAATGCCTGGACATCGTCCTTGACGATGCGACCGCGCGCGCCGCTGCCCTTGACGCGTGCGAGGTCGACACCGAGTTCCCGCGCCAATCGGCGTACGGCCGGGCCGGCATAAACGCGCTGCGCAGGGCTTGTCGCCGTGGTCGGCTTCTGTGCCGGCACCGGTTGTCGAACCTCTTGGGCACCTTCTTCCCGCGCGGGTTGTGGTACTGGGATGGATTCCGCTGGCGCAGACAATTTCGGTTCGGAATCGGTTCCGGACTCGGCTGTTTCGATGACCACGAGCAACGCGCCTTCGGCAATCTCATCGCCGGGCTGCACCGCAACATCGAGAACCACGCCTGCAGCGGGCGCCGGTATTTCCATCGACGCCTTCTCCGACTCCACTACCATCAGCAGGTCGTCGACTTGAACTCTCGCGCCGGCCTTGGTCGAAACCTCGGCGACGACGATGCCTTCGGCATCGCCGACATCAGGCAATCGGACTTCGATGCGTCCTTTGCTGGTGCGCAGGGGCGACGATTCACGCGCCGCCGAAGGCTGCGCTGGAGGGGGCTTGCTTCTCTTCTCGGTCTGTTCGCTCGCGGCCGGCCGTTCGGTCACGGTCTTCGCGCCAGCGGCTTGCCCCTCCGTCGTCACATCCACGCCGGCGATCACTTGTCCTTCGATGACCTTGTCGCCGACTGCGACATCGATGCGGACAATGCGCCCCGCAACCGGGCTCGGTACTTCCATCGATGCCTTGTCCGATTCGATAACGATCAAGGCATCGTCCTCTTCCACCTGTGCGCCGACTGACACGCACAACTCGACGACCTCGACGTCTTCGGCATCGCCGATGTCGGGTATACGAATGTCCTCTACCGCCACGGCGACACTCCGCTCACGTCACGCGCGGGGGCCGGCGTTCGGGATCGATCTGGAACTTCTCGATCGCCGACTTCACGACCGCGCCCGCCACGAGTTGTCGATCCGCCAGACTCGACAGTGCCGTGACCGTAATGAATTCGCGATCGACCTCGAAGAACTTCCGCAACTGACGCCGGCTGTCACTGCGCCCGAAGCCGTCGGTACCAAGCACTCGATAGGGGGCATCGAGATACGCACGGATTTGTTCGGCATGATTCTTCACGTAGTCGGTCGCCGCGATGACAGGCGCATCACTTTCGCCGAGACACTCGCTGACGAAAGCCTTTCTTGGCGGCTCGTCGGGATGCAGCTGGTTCCACCGTACGACATCCTGCCCATCCCTACACAATTCGCTGAAGCTGGTGACGCTCCACACTTCGCTGTCGACATCGTAGTCTGCAAGCATCTCGGCGGCCGCTTCGGCCTCACGCAATATCGTGCCGCTGCCCAACAGGCGCACGAACTTTCGACCTCTCTTCTTCCTCGCCTTTAACCGGTACATACCCCGAACTATGCCTTCTTCGGCACCCTCTGGAATTGCAGGCTGCGGGTAGTTTTCGTTCATCAGCGTCAGGTAGTAGAAGACATTCTCCGCACGTTCGTACATGGCGCGCAGGCCGTGATGCACGATCACTGCGACTTCGTAACCGTACGCCGGATCGTAGGCGCGGCAATTTGGCACCGTCGCCGCGAGTACGTGACTGTGGCCGTCCTGGTGCTGCAGTCCCTCACCATTCAGCGTCGTACGCCCCGCGGTGCCACCCAACAAGAAACCACGCGCTTGCATGTCGCCAGCCGCCCAGCACAAGTCGCCGATGCGTTGAAATCCGAACATGGAGTAGTAGATGTAGAACGGCACGAGCGTGAGGCGGTGCGAGCTGTACGAAGTCGCGGCCGCCAGCCACGCGCAGAAAGCACCAGCTTCGTTGATTCCCTCTTCGAGCACCTGACCATCCTTGGACTCGCGATACGCCGCGATCTCACCGGAGTCTTCCGGTTCGTAGAGTTGCCCTTCCGAAGAGTAGATGCCCAACTGGCGGAACATGCCTTCCATGCCGAACGTGCGCGCTTCGTCTGGCACGATTGGTACGATCCGCGCGCCGATTCCTTTGTCACGCACGAGCGTCTGCAGCATGCGCACGAAGGCCATGGTCGTGGAAACCGCGCGATCACCGGTGCCCTTGAGCTGCGCGTCGAAAATGTCGAGTGACGGTACTTGCACGTCGCCCGACACCACCTCACGTCGTGGCATGAATCCACCCAAGCGCTCGCGTTGACGACGGATGTAGATCATCTCTGGCGTATCCGCCGGTGGGCGGTAATAGGGCACGTCTTTGAGTTGCTCGTCGGATAAAGGAACGTCGAACCGGTCGCGGAAGTGGCGAAGATTGTCGGCATCGAGCTTTTTGACTTGGTGCGTGGTGTTCTCTGACTCGATCTCGTCACCCATGCCATAGCCTTTCACGGTCTTCGCCAGTATCACGGTCGGCTCGCCCCGATGGTTGACCGCCGCATGGTAGGCGGCGTACACCTTGAATGGATCGTGGCCACCACGGTTGAGCCGCATGAGGTCGTCGTCACTGAGCCCTTCGACCATAGCGAGCAATTCGGGATGCTTCCCGAAAAAGTGCTCGCGCGTATATGCGCCACCTTTGGCCTTGTAGTTCTGATACTCGCCGTCAACCGTCTCGTTCATGCGTTGCTGCAGCAAGCCTTTGTCGTCGCGCGCGAAGAGCGGATCCCAAAGGCGTCCCCACACCACCTTCACTACGTTCCATCCTGCGCCACGGAACGTGCCTTCCAGCTCCTGAATGATCTTGCCGTTGCCTCTGACGGGCCCGTCGAGGCGCTGCAAGTTGCAGTTGACGACGAAGATCAGGTTATCGAGCCGCTCACGCGCAGCGAGTCCCAATGCACCGAGCGATTCCGGTTCATCGCATTCACCATCGCCCAGGAACGCCCAAACCTTGCGTTCGCCCATCGGAACGAGGCCCCGGCTGTCCAGGTATTTCATGACATGCGCTTGATATATCGCCTGTATTGGCCCCAACCCCATGGATACGGTTGGAAACTGCCAGTAGTCGGGCATCAACCAAGGATGCGGATACGACGACAGCCCGCCACCGCCCACCTCGCGCCGGAAGCGATCCAGATCCTGCTCGTTCAGCCGACCCTCGAGGTATGAGCGCGCATAGATTCCCGGCGCGGAATGTCCCTGAAAGTAGATCAGATCGCCTGGACTGGCGGCGGTGGGCGCCTTGAAGAAATAGTTGAAACCGACGTCGTAGAGTGTCGCAGCGGACGAAAACGTCGCCATGTGACCGCCGAGCTCGTCGCCCGTGAGGTTCGCGCGCATCACCATTGCGACCGCATTCCAGCGAATGAGCGACCGAATGCGCCGCTCCATGAACAGATCGCCCGGCATGAACGCCTCGCGACTCGAAGGAATCGTGTTGCGATACGGTGTCGTTATCGTGTAAGGCAAGCGAGCGCCCGTTTGCGTCATGCGTGACGAGAGCCGCTCCAGAAGAAAGTTTGCCCGTTCTACGCCGTCCTGATCGAGCACGTACTCGAGCGCATCCAGCCACTCGCGCGTTTCGTCTGGATTGGCATCGGCCATGTCTCGCGGAAAAGCCATGTTCCTCGTCAGCGAATCGACAACATGAAAATCAGTCGGGCCAAAGCCGCGCCGCGCCGCGGACGCCGCTGGCCGCACCGAACTGCGCCGGTACGATGCGCGTGGTTACCTTAGCGGAGAATACGTACGGTTGCCAAAGCGCGGGGGTGCGCTCGTACAGCGAACCAATCTGCGAAACACCACCACCGACAACGAAGGTATCGGGGTCCAACACGTTGATTACCTGCGCGAGGCTGCGCGCGAGCAGGTGAACGTACAGCTCGATCGTCAGCCGTGCGTTGTCAGACGTAGCCGCCGCGATAGCGGTGCCATCCAAGCGCTCCTGCCAGAGTTCCGCATGGGTAGTAGCAAGACCCGGCCCCGACAGGTAAGTCTCGATGCAGTCGCGGCGGCCGCAATAGCATGCGCGCGACCGCAGTTGGCCCTCGAGCATCGCGATCCTGCGCGGCAACCGATCGTCACAGCGAAGGTAAGGCAGCGGCGTGTGGCCCCACTCGCCTCCAATCGCGTTGCGGCCCTCCAAAAGCCGTCCGTCGACAACAATGCCACCTCCGACGCCGGTGCCGAGTATCACCGCGAACACACACCGCACGCCGACGGCCGCACCATCATGTGCTTCCGACAGCGCAAGGCAATTCGCGTCGTTCGCCATCCGGACGCGATCACCGATCCGGACGACGAGGTCATGGAGCAACGGCTTGCCGTTGAGCCAGGTGGAATTGCAGTTCTGCATGGCACCCGTATCGGCCCGCCATGCGCCCGGCGTGCCGATGCCAACAGAGCATCGCTTGCCTACCGATGCGTCCATTTCCGACACCATTTCGGCAACCGCTGCGACCGTCGCCACGTAATCGTTACGCGGCGTGTCGATTCGACGCCGATGCAACACGTCGCCCCGATCGCCCAGCACGACACCTTCGATCTTGGTGCCACCGAGATCGATGCCGATGCGGGGGCCAGTCACGCGCGCATCCGGGCAGCGAGCGAACTCAGCAACCGATTCCAGTCGAACGATGGACCGGGATCGGTCTTACGGTCCGGCGCTATGTCGCTGTGCCCAACCACATCGGCGAGGGCGAGTCGCGGATACCGCGAGAACAGGGCGGTGATCACTTCGATGAGGCTGCGGTATTGGCGATCGTCGTATGGTAGGTGGTCGCATCCTTCCAGCTCGATGCCAACCGCGAAGTCGTTGCATCGATGTCGACCGCGGTGGCAGGACACGCCGGCATGCCACGCTCGGTAGTCGAACGGCACGAACTGCGTCACCTTGCCACAGCGTTCGATGAAGGCATGCGCCGAAACTTCGACGCCGTCGAGATCGGCGAGCCTGGGGTCCGATCTGCAATCGAGGCAATTCAGGAACAGTTGCTCGACACTGCCGCTGCCGAACTCACCCGGCGGCAGGCTGATTCCGTGCACGACGACGAGTTCCACGTCGCACCCCACGGGGCGCGCATCGCAATTCGGTGACGGCACAAACCGTACACCCGTCAACCGATGCTGGTCGTCTACGTGCACGGAACGATGCTGGCACGGCGCTCGGGTGGCGGCAACATCGGATACCATCGCAGCGAAGGAAGCCGCGGAATCGTGACATGGATCTCGACGCGCTCATCGAACAAGCCACCATCGCAAATGTACGAGTTGCGCTTGCGGAAGACGTCGGTAGCGGCGACATCAGCGCCGCGCTCGTGCCGGCTGAAGCGACGGCCCGCGCCGAGGTGGTGACCCGAGAAGACGCCGTGTTCTGTGGCAAGCGATGGGCCGAGGAGACCTGCCGCCAAGTCGACCGTCGCATCACCTGCACTTGGCACGTTGAAGACGGTGATACGGTGCATGCAGGAGAGCCTCTGGTGGAACTCAGCGGCCCCGCACGAAGTCTGCTCACCGCCGAGCGCACCATGCTCAATTTCCTGCAACTCCTCTCGGGTACCGCGACACTATCTCGACGTTATTCGTCGCTCGTCGCATCACAGCCGATCGCGGTGCTCGATACGCGCAAGACGTTGCCCGGACTGCGCATTGCGCAGAAGTACGCGGTTCGATGCGGCGGCTGCAAGAATCACCGTCTCGGTCTGTTCGATGCCTTTCTGATCAAGGAGAACCACATAGCTGCTGCAGGCTCCATCGCGGCAGCAGTAACTGCGGCCCGTAAGCTATCGCCGAGCTCGCCGGTAGAAGTGGAAGTCGAGAACATTGCGGAGTTCCGCACAGCGCTCATGGCCGGTGCGGATATCATCATGCTCGACGATTTCTCGCTCGACGCCATGCGCGAGGCTGTAGCCATGAATCAAGGGCAAGCCAAGCTCGAGGTTTCGGGCGGCGTGACCCTCGACACGCTCGCATCGATTGCGGCGACCGGTGTCGACTATGTATCGGTTGGCGAAATCACCAAGAAAGTGCTGCCGATCGACCTATCGATGCGATTCAAGGACTGAACGCCATGTCTCGATACCGGGCCTTTGCGATTCACTTCGGTATCAGCTTCGCCATTTTCGCCGCACTCAGCGCGCTATTGGTCCTGATCTGGTTTCCCGGATTCCTGTTTTCGACCGACGGCGGTTGGGAGGGCATTCGCATCATCGTCTTCGTCGATCTCGTACTCGGTCCGCTGCTCACGCTGATCGTGTTCAAATCCGGCAAACCGGGCCTTCGATTCGATCTCGCTTGTATCGGCCTATTGCAAGCTGCATGTCTAGTCGCCGGTGTCTATGTCGTGTACGAAGAACGACCGATTGCGATCGTCTACGTCGACGGCGGTTTCTTCTCCATGAGCCGCGACGACTACCTTCAGGTCGGCGGTACACCACCCGCGCTCGGTGTGTTCGAGGCGCCGGTCTGGTACACGGTCGAAATACCGCCGGACCCGCGTGCGCAAGCCGTATTGCGCGGCGAGATGCTCCGCGCCGGTAGGCCCCTGCGCACACGAACCGATCTATATCGATCGTTCGATGCTGCCGAACTCCCCATCAACGACGCAGCACCGATGCGCGATCTCGTCGACCTCGATCGCGAGACGGGAGCGCTCGCATCTTGGCAGACCGACCATCCTGGCAGCCTCGATGACTACGTGTTCTACGCGTACGGGGCTCGCTACAAGTACGTCTATCTCGGCTTCGAACGCGATACGCGACGCTTCGTCGGTGTCCTCGACGTCAATGCTCCCGCGTGAGGCGATCGCCCCAGATCCGCAGTCGGACCGGCCGTATGTTCGCTAGCCTATCGCGCTCGGCGGCGATACGTGCAAGCAACGCCTCGTCGCCGCGTGCAGCGGCGAATGCTTCGAGCTCGGCCATGTAGCGTTCTACGAGTTCGTCGCCGCTGCGCTTGAACGCCTCCAATCTCGGTAGTACCGACACTTCAAGCAAGGCGGCGTACTTCTCCGGCGTGCCGACGCGCAGGTAGTGTGCCTTCAGCGCGTCGACAGCGGGTGCGTTGTCAGGGTCGATGGCGAGCGCACTCAGCAACAGTTCCTCCTCCGACTCGCCATCTCCGAGCTCGCTCGTCAGTTCGGGAAACGAGGCAACATGACCAGCCATGTTCAGGTATGTGACGGGATTCCACGGATCTCTCGCCAACGCTTCTCGGAAGTCGGCAAGTGCCCGCGACCGCAGGTATTTCGAATCAGGCTCGCGCAACGCCAGCTGATGCACGATCGAGGCCGCACCCAACACCGGAAGAGCACGATCATCGTTCAACGAGGCGGCGATCCGTGCGTATTTCAGCGCACGCGCTCCATCGGCACGCACCCACGCGGTGCCCGGCACGGGTTCAGCGTAGAAGACACCGTAGCTGACGTTGTCGAGCGCGAAGAACAGCCATGCGATCCAGCCGAGGCCAAGGCCGAGGCCGCTCAACGCAGCGACCCTCGGCGTTCGTGACTGCTGCACCGATGAAGGGCCGTGCCACAAAGCACCAGCGATGGCGCCCAGAATCAGGGCCAATGGTGCAATGTAGAACACGAAGTTGACCAAGGCATGTGCACACGCCGCAGAGATTGCCATGGCAAGGCCCGCTCGCTCGAACGTGTCGACGTCGAAGGGTCGAATCACCGCACACCGGATGAAGGTGACCACTGCGCCCGCTGCGAACAGCGACAGCAGCAGGCACAGTGGAAGCCCACCCTCGGCGAGGAATTGTGCGTAGTCGTTGTGCACAAACGCGCCAAGTGTTTCCTGCTCCCACTCCGGCCGTTGAACGACGTAGAAGAGCCGGAACGCGGCAAGACCCACCCCTGTAAACGGATGCTCTCTGAACATCTCCCAAGCGGCCTTCACCATCGCGGTACGGACGTCGACGCCGTCGCCGACTCGTTCGATGCTGATGCCGGAGGGATCCCCCGCCGAAACGCCGACACGAACGATCAGGTACGCCGCGATCACGCCGGCGCAGATTGCCGCTACAGGTCGCCAGGGCACTTTGCCCAGGACTGCAAGCAACATCCACGCGGCGACCGCGACGGCGACAATTGCACTGCCGGCACGCGATTCCGCCGCGAACAGCGCCATCATCATGACGATGGTCACTGCGACTGCGGCGGTGTGCTGCCAAGCAGTTGCGCAGCCTGCACGGCCAACATAAACGTGCACGAACGGGATCCAAGCCAAATACATCAATGTCGCGAAGTTGTTGGCATCGATTAGGGGTAGGGTTGCGCGTTCAGCGAAGGCAACGAATCGGAATGCAGCAACCACGGCGATTACCAACGCGGTCAGGAACAAGGCAGCGAGCAACCAACGCAGCGGCTGCCGCGCGACATTCGTTACCACCAGAACGGTGAGTGGGAGTAGCGCCACCGACCACGTCGGTACGATGCTCGTATCGGCGCTGATGCTCCACTGGTAGACGAACAGTAGATAGCCCAGCGATGTCAGCGCCAGCATCGGAGCAATGCGTTGGTAATCGACGACCGACGGGAATTTCAAGCTAGCGGCGAGGAGCAGCAACCCCGCGGCGACGAAGATCGCGAACGCGCCGATCGTTCCGCCGTAGTAGAAAGGAGATGCGAGAAGCGCGCCGAGAACCAATGCGACCGCGATGGCGTCTCTTCGGCTCGCCGGTGGCGAGCGACTCATGATCGACCCGCAAATGGTGCCGGAACGGAGACTCGAACTCCGGACCTACGCATTACGAATGCGCCGCTCTACCAACTGAGCTATTCCGGCGCGGCGACCCAGGGGGCAATCGGGGCGCGCAGAATAGCGCGATCGCCAACCGAGCGAAAGCGGACGCCCGAGCGGCGGCGCCGCATCCCCTCAGCAAGGTTCCTTGGCCGGGAACTGCACACATACCACGGTGCCGCTCTCGTCGGTGCCTGTCACTTGATAGCCGCCACCGCCGAGCACAACCGCGTAGACGTTGCCGTCGTCGCCGTCGGGCTGCCAACCGATAGCGTCGCTAATGGTCGTGTCGCCACCGGCGACATCCCAGTTACCTGCCGCATACGCACCCGTACGCAGCCGGAAGTCTTCCTCGAACACTTCAATCGTCGAGATGCTGCTCATGAGCGCCCCGCGGCGGCTGGCATCGATGTAACCGTTGTAGGCGGGCAGCGCGATGGCTGCCACGATGGCGAGGATCGCCACTACGATCATCAGTTCGATGAGTGTGAATCCGCGGACTGGCATGTCCATCTCTCCTATTCGCTCTCTTCAAAACGAAAGGGGCCACGAAGGCCCCTTTCTGCCGATTTCCAGAGACACTGGAATCAGATGCTAGCCCAAGACAACGTGCGCGACGATGCGAGCAGGTCACGGTACGCGGGACGATCAACGACAACGGCCAAGTTGGCGTTGGTCGCGATGTCACCCGAGCTCGTGATACCCACTTCACCCGTGGCAGCAACGCCACCGGCCGTGGTCACGTACGGCGGGTTACCGCCCGGCGACGAGCCACCTTCGTTGTTCATCTTGACAACCAGCGCGGCCGCACCGAGTTCGGTCTGCGCTTGCGTCGCCGTCAAGAGGTTCATCGCCATCTCGGCTTGAACGCGGCGCATTTCGTTGGCAACGAAACGGCTACCTTCTTCCCAGTGCGATTGCACCTTCGCCATGTTGGCATTGGCGATGTAGTCCTGATAAGCGGGGAGCGCCACAGCGGCCAGAATGCCGATGATGGCGACCACGATCATCAATTCGATGAGGGTGAAACCCTTTTGAATTACCTGCTTCATGTTTGCTCCATAGCTCCACAGCGTCTAATCATGATTAGCCCGAGCAACCGAGATACACGGCCTGTGTACCCGATCGCTCGTCAGCCGCGGACTACGGTGCAAGCCATGTGCCAGAAAACTCGAGACGGGAACAAACGGCTAATAATTCTATTTACAATCAAAGAGTTGGGCGATAGGAATCAGGTGTTTATCGCGCTGAGCAGAACGCCGGCGACGCCCACGGCAGAGGTCACTTGCTGACGCTGACCGTCACTTTTACGCCGAATTTCCGTCCCGCAAGGGCAGTGGCGCCTTTGTGACGACGGTATCGTATGTGCCGTGACGGCGGATTAGACTTGTCGGTCCCCCGAGCGCTAAGGTTCGGGCAAGGAAGGCGCCATTAGACAAGGACTGCATTCGACGATGGCAACGCAGACCGTACCGCTGTCCGGCCTCGCCCGGCGTCTTGTCGAGGACGGAATCCTCGATGGCGACACCGCGCAAAACGCTGCAGAGGAGGCGCGCAAGTCCGGCGTCGCCTTCGTCAGCTTCTTGGTTCGCAACGACCTCGCCAACGCTCGCTCGATCGCCGCCTCGGCGTCCGAGGAGTTCGGTGTTCCCCTCATCGATTTGGGCGCGTTCGACCTCGAGTCAATCCCAAAGGATCTCGTCAAAGAGAAGTTGATCCGCCAGCACAACGCGCTGCCGCTCATTCGTCGTGGCGCACGCCTGTTCGTGGCCGTCTCCGACCCGACCAACTTGCAAGCGTTGGACGAAATCAAGTTCCACGCCGGGGTCAACACCGAGCCGATCTTGGTCGAGGAAGACAAGCTTTCGACCATCATCGACCAGTTCCTGGCGCGGCAAGACGACGGCCCGCTGGTCGACATGGACGATTCGGAACTCGAGACGCTCGACGATATCGAGTTCGACGAAGACGACGACGACGAACCGACCAACCTGGGTTCCTCCGCCGACGACACGCCGATCGTTCGCTTCGTCCACAAAATGCTGCTCGACGCCATCAAGAGCGGAGCTTCCGACATCCACTTCGAACCCTACGAGAAGACCTATCGCGTGCGCTTTCGCATCGACGGCATGCTGCACGAAGTGGCGAAGCCGCCGGCGAACCTCGGGACGCGACTCGCTGCGCGGCTGAAGGTGATGTCGGAACTCGATATCTCCGAGCGCCGCTTACCGCAGGACGGCCGCATCAAGATGCGGTTGTCGAAGACCCGCACCATCGATTTCCGCGTCAACACGCTGCCGACGTTGTGGGGTGAAAAGGTCGTGCTGCGTATCCTCGACCCATCGAATGCCAAGATGGGCGTCGATCAGCTCGGTTTCGGCGAGGACGAGAAAGAACGCTTCATGGAAGCGCTTTTCCGGCCGCAAGGGATGATTCTCGTCACCGGCCCAACGGGTAGTGGTAAGACGGTAACGCTCTATACCGGGCTCAACATACTGAATACGTACGAGCGCAACATCGCGACTGCGGAAGATCCGGTCGAAATCAACCTCGAAGGCATCAACCAAGTCAACGTCAACCAGAAGGTCGGCCTGACTTTCGCCTCGGCGCTACGCGCCTTCCTCCGTCAAGATCCGGACGTCGTGATGGTCGGCGAGATTCGCGACATCGAGACCGCCGAGATTGCGGTGAAGGCGGCCCAGACCGGACACATGGTGTTGTCGACACTGCACACCAATTCCGCGGCCGAGACGCTGACGCGGCTGCGCAACATGGGCGTGCCGGCGTTCAATTTGGCGACGTCTGTTTCGCTGATCATCGCCCAACGCCTCGCGCGACGGCTCTGTAGCGTCTGCAAGCGGCCAATGGACGTCCCGACCGAGACCCTCGTTGCCGAGGGTTTCACAGAGCAAGATCTGGCATCCAACCCACAGATCTTCGAAGCCAATCCGAAAGGGTGCGAGAAGTGCAAGGATGGCTACAAGGGCCGGGTTGGAATCTATGAAGTAGTTAAAATAACGCCGGAAATGTCTCGTATTATCATGGCAGACGGCAACAGCATTCAGCTGGCCGAGCAGGCGCGTGCGCTGGGGTTTCCGGACCTCCGGCGCGATGGCCTGATCAAGGTGATGAAGGGCATCACGAGCCTCGCCGAGGCCAACCGAATGACCACCGGTCACTGACCGCGAGCGAGACTGAATCATGGCCGAAACCGCGATTTTCGTCTGGGAAGGCACCGACAAGCAGGGCCGCAAGACCAAAGGCGAAATCACCAGCTCGAATCCGAACATCGCCAAGGCGGAGCTGCGCCGTCAGGGGATCAACGCAACGCGTGTCCGTAAGAAGGGCGCGAAATCCGCATTCTCGCTCAGCAGTTCGATCGCACCTGCCGACATCGCTCTGTTCACTCGGCAGATGGCCACCATGATGCGTGCCGGTGTGCCGCTCGTGCAGTCATTCGAGATCGTCGCCGACGGCGTCGACAAGCCGAAGATGAAGGAACTCATCCTCGCCATCCGCAATGACGTGTCCGGCGGCACATCGTTCGCCGCCGCGATCCGCAAGCATCCAGTCTACTTCGACGACCTGTTCTGCAATCTGGTCGACGCCGGCGAGCAATCCGGTTCACTCGAGACCATGCTCGATCGCATCGCTACCTACCAGGAAAAGACCGAGTCGCTGAAGGCCAAAGTACGGAAGGCGATGACCTATCCCATCGCCGTGCTCGTCGTTGCGTTCATCGTGTCCGGCATTCTTCTGATCAAGGTGGTGCCGCAGTTCGAGCAGGTATTCGCAGGATTTGGTGCGGAGCTGCCGGCGTTCACCCAATTCGTGATCGGCCTGTCGGAAGCAGCCCAGGAATACTGGCTGTACGTGCTCATCGGCCTCGTGGCAACCATCAGCGGATTCGTAGCGGTCCGCAAGCGTTCCAAGACGCTGCGCGATCGAATCGACCAGATCATGCTCAAGCTGCCGATAGTCGGCAACATCATCGAGAAGTCTGCGGTCGCGCGCTATGCCCGCACGCTATCGACGACGTTCGCCGCCGGCGTGCCGCTGGTCGATGCGCTGAATTCCGTGGCAGGCGCCACCGGCAATGCCGTATTCACGAATGCCGTGTACAAAATTCGAGATGACGTTTCGACCGGCCAGCAACTCAACTTCTCCATGCGCAATACAGGCGTGTTCCCGAACATGGTCACGCAGATGGTCGCGATCGGCGAGGAATCTGGTGCGCTCGACGACATGCTCGACAAATCCGCGAGCTACTACGAAGAGCAAGTCGACAACGCCGTCGACAACCTGACCGCACTGATGGAACCCGTCATCATGTCGGTACTCGGCGTGCTTGTCGGTGGCCTGATCATCGCCATGTACTTGCCGATCTTCCAGCTCGGCCGCGTAGTCGGCGGTAGCTGATCCATACATCGAGCGCTAGCCGTGCAGGATGCATTGCTGAGTCACGGCTGGGTCGTCTTCATCGCGTTCGTCTGGCTAGCTCTCTCCGTTGGTAGTTTCCTCAACGTCGTGATCTATCGCCTGCCGGTGATGCTGAACCGCAGCTTCCGAAGTTGGGCGCACGAGATTCTTGAACTGCCTGCCGAACAAGCGTCGGAACGCTTCGACATCATCGTGCCGCGTTCGCGCTGCGCCGAATGCGGCGCTCCAATCAAGGCATGGCACAACATCCCGATCGTGAGTTTCATCGTATTGCGCGGCCGGTGCGCACAGTGCCGCGCCTCGATCTCCATGCGCTATCCGCTGGTCGAGGCGCTGACGGCACTCCTCTCGGTGGTGGTGCTCGCGATCTACGGCTATACGTGGGCCGGGCTCGCCACTCTGGTCTTCACTTGGACCCTGATCACCCTCGCGTTCATCGATCTCGACACCAAGCTCCTACCGGACAACCTCACGCTGCCGCTGCTGTGGCTAGGCTTGGCAATGAATCTGGACGCCACATTCGTCGACTTGCCCTCCGCCGTGATCGGCGCCATCGCCGGCTATTTATTGCTCTGGTCCGTGTACTGGATCTTCAAGCTCGCGACCAAGAAGGAAGGCATGGGCTACGGCGATTTCAAGCTGCTCGCTGCACTCGGTGCATGGTTCGGTTGGCAGGCGCTGCCGGCATTGGTGCTGATCTCGTCGGTCGCAGGCGTCGCGATCGGTGGCACGTGGCTGCTCGTGCGTCGGTCACGCGAGCCCATTCCGTTCGGCCCCTTCCTGGCAATCGCGGGGTGGGTCATGCTCGTCTGGCGTGGTACGGTTGTTGCTGCGTTCTGAAATTTCGAGGCACCGTGTTGGTCGTCAGCCTCACCGGTGGAATCGGTGCCGGTAAGTCCGCGGTGTCGGATCGTTTCGCCGCGCTCGGCATCAAAGTCGTCGATGCCGACGTCGCATCGCGCGAGGTCGTAAAACCCGGCTCGTTCGCACTCGAACGAATTCGCGAGCGCTTCGGCGAAGCGGTGATTGCATCCGACGGTACACTCGACCGCACCGCTCTACGCCGGGTCGTGTTCGACGATGCCGAAGCACGCACGTGGCTCGAGAGATTGCTACATCCACGGATCGGCGAATACATGCGAACCGAGACGTTGCGCGCGACTTCGCCGTACGTCGTCGTGGTTTCGCCACTGCTGGTAGAGAACAGGCGTCCGCGACGCGCGCCTGGTCGCATCTTGGTGGTCGACGCACCGGAGGCCGCACAGCTCGAGCGCACCATGCGTCGCGATGGCGACGACGAATCTCGGGTACGCGCGATCATGGCAACGCAAGCGAGCCGCGCCGAGCGTCTCGCCCGCGCCGACGACGTCATCGTCAATGATGGTGATTTGGCCGAACTCGATCGGGCAGTGCTCGAACTACACGGTCGCTATCTCGCCTTGGCAGAGTCGCTCGCTCATGCCTGACCAAGACCGTATCACGCCTTGCCCCACATGCCGCAAGGCCACCCGCTACTCGGCCAACAATCGCTTCCGCCCCTTTTGCTCGGAGCGTTGTCGATTGATCGATCTAGGTGCGTGGGCGAGCGAAACGCATCGCATCGCCGGGGAGGACGCGATGGACAAAGCGAAAACCGACGAGGAATGAGGTTCAGGTGCGGTATTCGGCGTTGATCTTCACGTAATCGTAGGACAAGTCGCAGGTCCACACGGTTTCAGCAGACTTACCACGTCCAAGATCCACCTTGACGACGATTTCGTCCGCAGCCATGGCGAGAGCCCCCTGCTCCTCGGTGTAGGTTGGCGCGATCATCCCTTCCTTGGCCACACACACGCCGCCAATGTGTAGCGAAACCGTTCGAGTGTCCAAGTCCTTGATACCCGACCTGCCGATCGCCATGCAGAACCGGCCCCAATTCGGGTCACTGGCAAACAGTGCCGTTTTGACCAGCGGCGACTCGGCGATCGTGTAGGCGACGGCCAAGCATTCCGCCTTGGATTTGCCCCCGCAAACCGTGACGGTGACGAACTTGGTCGCGCCTTCGCCATCACGAACGATACGTTGCGCGAGTTCGACCGCGACATCTCGAACTGCCTTCTTGAGCGCGGCATATCCGCGGTGCTGCGCCGAGTCGATCTCGACGCCGGCCGCGCCCGTTGCGATCAGCACAAAGCTATCGTTGGTCGATGTATCGCCATCGATCGAGATGCGATTGAAGCTTGCTTCGTTCACTTCCCGTACCAACCGATCGAGCAAGGGCTGCGCCACGCCAATGTCGGTCGCAACGTAAGCCAGCATCGTCGCCATGTTCGGCTTGATCATGCCGGCACCCTTCGCACAGCCCGTGACGGTAATACTTCGTCCGTCCACAACGCAGGTTGTCGACAACGCCTTTGGACCAGTGTCGGTAGTCATGATGGCGCGGCTCGCTGGTTCCCAGGCGTCACCAAGCCGGTCGGCTGCGGCGGCGATACCGCCTTCGAGTTTGTCGAGCGGCAAGCGGCTTCCGATCACGCCGGTCGAGAACGGCAGTACGGACTGCGGATCGATTCCCAACGCAGAACCCACCCAAGTACAGCAGCGCATGGCATCGGCGATGCCGGCATCGCCAGTCGCGGCATTGGCATTGCCGCTGTTGATCAAAAGGGCACGAATCGCACCGCTCGCGAGATGCCGCTCGCAAAGTTGGACGGGGGCTGCTTTGAACGCACTACGCGTGAACACGCCCGCGACACGCGTACCTTCGACGAGCGCCATGACGACCAAATCAGCACGCGCCGACTGCTTGATACCGGCGCACGCCGTACCGATTCGTACACCAGGAACCGAGCGAAGCTCGCCCAACTCGGGAAGCCGAACCGCCATCTACGCCGCCTTACCATGACAGTGTTTGAACTTCTTGCCCGAGCCACAGGGGCAGCTCTCGTTGCGACCGACTTTGCGTTCCTGCCGGACGAAAGTCTCTGGCTTGGCGACCTGCTCGGGCTCCGCGGCCGGCTCACGCGGCTCTTCCGCCATCCCGCTCGCCTCTTGGTGCATGAATCGCATGCGCTTGGCGGCTTCCGCGCGGCGGCGGCGCTCGACCTCCTCGATACTCTCCTGACGCTCGATCTGCACGCGCGACAAGAAGCGAACGACATCTCGCTTGATGGTGTACAGGAGGTCCTGAAACAGCTCGAACGCCTCGCGCTTGTATTCCTGTTTCGGCTGCTTCTGCGCGTAAGCACGCAAATGAATGCCCTGCCGCAGATGATCCATGGTCGCAAGATGTTCTTTCCACTTCTGGTCGAGAATCTGCAGCATGATCTGTTTCTCGACCAAGCGCATGTCGACCCCTTGATCGCGCCACGCGCTCTCCTTGGCCGCGTACTCTGCATTGATCTGCTCCAGCACTCTCTCTTTCAACGCATCGTCGACAAGCTTGTTCTGCTCATCGAGCCAGGCCTTGATCGATTGCTGCGAGTTGAACTCCGTGGCGAGCGCTTGCTCCAGCCCTTCGACGTCCCACTGCTCCTCGAGACTCTGCGGCGGTATGTACTGATCGACGAGCTCGGCAACCACCTCTTCGCGCATGGCAGTGATGGTCTCGGAGATGTCGTCCTCCTGCATGAGATCGTTGCGCTGCTGGTAGATCACCTGGCGCTGATCGTTGGCCACATCATCGTACTCGAGTAGGTTTTTACGAATATCGAAGTTACGGCCCTCGACTTTTCGCTGCGCCTTCTCGATCGCATTGGTCACCATACGGTGTTCGATCGCTTCACCCTTCTCCATGCCGATCGACTTCATGATGCTGCGCATACGATCGGAAGCGAAGATGCGCATGAGATCGTCTTCCATCGACAGATAGAAGCGCGACGAACCCGGGTCGCCCTGCCGGCCAGCACGGCCACGCAGCTGATTGTCGATACGCCTCGATTCGTGCCGCTCCGTACCGATGATGTGCAGACCTCCGGCAGCCAACACGGCATCGTGACGCGCGAGCCACTCCGACTTGATGCGTTCGATCTGCTCGTCGCTCGCGTTGTCTAGCGCAGCAACTTCGGCTTTCCAATTTCCACCCAGCACGATGTCGGTGCCGCGGCCCGCCATGTTGGTGGCAATCGTCACGCTTCCGGAGCGACCCGCTTGCGCGACGACTTCGGCCTCACGCTCGTGCTGCTTGGCATTCAGCACGTTGTGCGGAATCTTGCGTGTCGTGAGTTCTTTCGACAGCCGTTCGGACGATTCGATCGACGCGGTACCGACCAGCACCGGCTGACCGCGCGCAATACAGCCTTCGATGTCCTCGACGATGGCGTCGTACTTCTCCTCGATCGTGAGATAGACCAAATCGTTCGCGTCCTCACGAACCATCGGCCGGTGGGTCGGAATAACCACCACGTCGAGCCCGTAGATCTGACGGAACTCGAACGCTTCCGTGTCTGCCGTGCCTGTCATACCGGCCAGTTTTTCGTATAGACGGAAGTAGTTTTGGAAGGTGGTCGACGCCAGCGTCTGCGTCTCGTTCTGAATCGGTACACCTTCCTTGGCCTCCACTGCCTGGTGCAAGCCATCCGACCAGCGTCGGCCATGCATCGCGCGACCGGTATGCTCGTCGACGATGATGATTTCACCGTTCTGCACCATGTAGTCGACATCGCGCCGAAACAGGTTGTGCGCGCGAAGTGCGGCATGGACATGGTGCAACAGACCCAAATTGGTGGCGGCGTAGAGGCTGTCGCCCTCGGACAACAAGCCCACCCGCATCAGCTCCCGCTCGACGAGCTCGTGCCCCAACTCGGTCAGCTCGATTTGACGGTTCTTCTCGTCGACGACGAAGTCGCCCGCTTCGGTGATACCTTCCGGATCGTCCTCGCTGCCCACCTGCCGCTTCAACCGCGGTGCGATCGTGTTGATTTTGCGGTACAGGTCGGTGCTCTCTTCGGCGGTGCCCGAGATGATCAGCGGCGTACGGGCTTCGTCGATGAGAATCGAATCGACCTCGTCGACGATCGCGAAATGGCGGCCACGCTGGAATCGATCACGCAAAGAGAACGCCATATTGTCGCGTAGGTAGTCGAAACCGAACTCGTTGTTGGTGCCGTAGGTGATGTCGGCTTCGTAGGCTTCGCGCTTAGCCGCGGGGTCTTGGCGAGATTGGATCACGCCAACCGTCATCCCGAGTGCTGCGTACACGGGGCGCATCCAGTCGGCGTCGCGACGCGCGAGGTAGTCGTTGACCGTGACGATATGCACGCCTTTGCCAGTGAGCGCGTTGAGGTATGCCGGCAAGGTTGCCACCAGCGTCTTGCCCTCGCCGGTGCGCATCTCGGCGATGCGGCCTTCGTGCAACGTGACGCCGCCGATCATCTGCACGTCGTAGTGGCGCTCCTTGAGCGTGCGCCCCGCTGCTTCGCGTACGGCCGCGAACGCCTCGGGCAGCAGCTTATCGAGCGCCTCGCCGGCCTCCAACCGCGCACGGAACAGGCGCGTTTTGTCCATGAGCGCTGCGTCGGACAGCCCCTTCATGTCGGCTTCGAAGGCATTCACCGCATTAACGATGCGGCCCATGCGATTCAGCTCGCGACTGTTCTTGGTACCGAAGATCTTCTTGATCAGTTTCGCGACCATCGTCGGTCCCGGAGAAAAAGCGGCATGTTACGGGAAATCGGTGACAGTTACCGATTTTGAAAAATCGGCAACTGTCACCGATTTTCCTCACGATACAAAATGGGACAGGTGCCGGTGTACCGCGTGCGCCATCGGCGATCGCTGGCTATCGTGCTTGGCGCGCGTTCCTCAACCCGTGCGTTGGCGCGCCACGTAGCGACTGGGATCGACTTGCCGACCGTCCTTCAGCACTTCGAAGTGCACGTGCGGTCCGGTCGACCGTCCCGTGCTACCCATGCGGCCGATGGTCTGACCTCTCTTCACGACGTCGCCGGCGGCGACGAGCAACTCTTGGTGATGGCCGTAGCGGGTCACGTAGCCGCCGCCGTGGCTGATCTCGATCATGCGGCCGTAGCCTTTGCGCGTGCCCGCGAACACGACGATGCCCGCGGCAACCGCAACGACGTCGGAGCCGGCCTTGCCGGCGAAATCGACGCCTGCATGCCATGCCATGCGGCCGCTGATCGGGTCGACGCGCCGGCCGAACGCCGACGACATCCAGCCCTTGTCGATGGGACGACCAGCAACGGCGACTTCCTCATGGAACTTTCGCGTCGCGAGCAGGGTTTCAAGCAGCTCGAGTTCCGCCTCGCGCGCCCGCAAATGACCTTCCAGTTCGTCCATCGCCAGGAAGAATTCCGGCGTGGCGGGTTCGACCTCGAGCGCCGGCGACTCCGGGCCGCCGACCGCCGGCGGCTCGCCGAACCGAAATTCACCGCTGTCGAGATTGGCAACCTCGGTGATGCGCTCGCCGAGCGCTTCCATCCGCAGCAACCTGGCCTGCATGATGGCGAGCCGCCGGCCAACCGCATCGAGAGCCTGCCGCGACTGGGTCTTGATCGCTTCGACTTCCTCGCGCTGCGCTTTGAGACGCGCTTGCCAGGTGCCGATCAGGCTCGGCGCCAACGACTCGCCGCTCAAGAACGCGGTCGCAAGCGCAAAGTTGCCAGCCAAACCGACCAGAGAGAATAGTGCGATGCCGATGAGCGCGGCCGCCGACAATCGGTGGCTTCGCGTTCGACCCCCCTTTTCCCTTAAGAGTATGATCTGCATCGAATTCGCTTCCGGTGCCGCAGATGTCGAGGCGAACCCTCGAGCAATTGCTCACGGCTAGGCCACGACCCCGTTCGGCCTTCGCACGACTGCTCGCGCAAGCATCGAATCAAGATGCCTGGACGGCCCAGTTGCGTGCCTTCCTCCCCGCGGAGCTGAACTCCGTCTGTGAGGTGGCGAACGTACGCGATCATCTGCTGACTGTCCACATTCACAACGCCGCCTGGGCAACCCGGTTCAGATTCCTCGTTCCCGAGCTATTGCCGAAGCTGAACGCGCTTGCGGACTTTGCTCGAGTTCGGGAGATCAGAGTGCGGGTGGCACCCGTCGTGGCCATCGATGCGCTGGAGCCTCCGGCGCCGAGCCTTGGCGGGCGTAGCCTGCCCGACAGCGAACTCCTTACTGCCTTTGCAGACACCCTGGAGTATGGCGACCTGAAGGGCGCGTTTCTGAGACTTGCTCGGCAGGCTGAAGGAGGCGATGCGCCGGGAACGGAGACCTGAGGTCGGCAAATCCCTGCCGTTCGTCAGACGGGCAACCGACCATCATCGAGAACCTGGGATCAACTCCTAGCTTTGTTCCTATTCGGCCCCTAACCTGGCGCGTGACGACCCGGTGCGGACGCACCTGGAACCTGCGCCGGCTACCGAGGCGAACGTCCTCGGGCCGGCGCCCTTCGTTTGGCTTCGTACGCGGCGGTCGAGCGGGTCAATCCGCCTGGCGACGCAGGAATGCCGGGATGTCCAGGTAATCGTCGATCTGCCTGGCCGCAGCCGTGTCGATCGAACGCTCGGCCGGACGCAGACTCTGGCGCCGCATGACCGCCGGTCGGTCGAGCTCGGCATAGTTCACCTCGCCGTTCATTGCCGGCGCGGGCGCAGCCACCGCCGGCGCACGCGTGTTGTCGACCACCACGTTCGGCCGCATGGCGACTCCGCCGAGGCCAGTCGCCACCACCGTGACCTTGATCTCGTCGTTCATATCGGGGTCGATCACCGTGCCAACCACCACGGTGGCTTGCTCGGAGGCGAACTCGTCGATCGTTTCACCGACGTCGGCAAACTCACCGATCGAAAGCTCAGGCCCGGCCGTCACGTTGACCAGGATTCCGCGCGCGCCATGCAGATCGATGTCCTCGAGCAACGGGCTACGAATGGCCGCTTCGGCTGCGTCGCGCGCGCGGTTCTCACCGGTCGCCCGTCCCGTACCCATCATCGCCATGCCCATTTCCGACATCACCGTGCGAACGTCGGCGAAGTCGACGTTGATCATGCCGGGGCGAATGATCAGATCAGCAATGCCCTGTACCGCGCCGAGCAACACATCGTTCGCGGCGCCGAAGGCATCGAGCATCGACGTGCGCTCCCCGAGGACGGCGAGCAATTTCTCGTTCGGAATGGTGATCAGCGAATCCACGAATCGCGAAAGTTGCGAGATGCCGAGCTCGGCAACGTCCATTCGCTTCTCGAACCGGAACGGCTTGGTCACCACCGCGACCGTCAAGATCTCCAGCTCGCGCGCCACTTCCGCAACCACCGGCGCAGCGCCAGTGCCGGTGCCGCCGCCCATGCCGGCGGTGATGAACACCATATCGGCCCCATCGAGCACTTCGGCAATCCGGTCCCGATCCTCGAGCGCGGCTGCTCTGCCGAGTTCCGGATTGGCGCCAGCGCCCAAGCCCTTGGTGATGCCGCCGCCGAGCTGCAACGTCGTCTTGGCATCGATGGCCTTCAACGCCTGCGCGTCGGTATTCGCAGCGATGAATTCGACACCCTCCACACCCTTTCTCAGCATGTGCTGTATGGCGTTGCCGCCACCACCACCAACGCCGATCACCTTGATCACTGCGCTCTGCGGTGCACTATCGACGAGTTCGAACATATCTCAACTCCTATCCCCGCAACGGAGGTCTCGGTCCAAAACGAAGGTTCCTTGGTTCGTTCTCATTAGAAGTTCTCAGTCATCCATCGCCGAACCCGTTTCACCAGGCCTGACGACCTTCCCCTGCCGCGCAGCTGCGACTCTTCTTCGCGCTGCTTGCCGTACAGCAGCAAGCCCACTCCAGTCGCATAGACCGGATTGCGCACGATGTCCTTTAGACCAGTCACGTGCTTGGGCATGCCCAAGCTGACCGGCATGTGAAAAATCTCTTCAGCGAGCTCGACGACGCCTTCCATCTTCGAGGACCCGCCTGTGAGCACGATTCCTGCCGCTACGAGATCTTCGAATCCGCTTCGGCGTAGTTCCGCCTGCACCAGTGTGAACAGCTCGTCGTATCGCGGTTCAACCACCTCCGCGAGCGCCTGACGCGAAAGTTCTTTTGCGGGCTTGTCTCCGACGCCGGGCACCTTGATTGTCTCGTCGGGGCGAGCCAGCTGAGTCAACGCGCAGGCGTATCTGATCTTGATCTCTTCGGCATTCGCCGTCGGCGTACGCAAAGCCATGGCAATGTCGTTCGTGACTTGATCGCCAGCGATCGGTATCACAGCCGTATGGCGAATCGCGCCGTCAGTGAACACCGCGATGTCCGTCGTCCCGCCGCCGATGTCGACCATACAAACGCCGAGCTCGCGCTCATCGTCGGTGAGGACCGCGTAGCTCGACGCAAGTTGCTCGAGGATCACTTCCTTGACTCGCAACCCGCATCGCTCGATACATTTCTCGATGTTCTGCGCGGCGTTGGTCGCACAAGTGACCAAATGCACCTTCGCTTCGAGACGTACGCCCGACATGCCCAACGGTTCGCGGACGCCTTCTTGACTGTCGATCAGGTACTCCTGCGGCAGTATGTGAAGTACTTTTTGATCCGCCGGAATCGCGACCGCCTGGGCGGCATCGATCACGCGCTCCACGTCTTGACTCAACACTTCGCGGTCGCGAATTGCCACGATGCCGTGCGAATTGAGACTGCGGACGTGACTGCCAGCGATTCCCGCGTAGACGGCGTCGATCTGGCATCCAGCCATCAGTTCCGCTTCTTCTACCGCGCGCTGGATGGATTGCACCGTGGATTCGATGTTCACCACC
>QJXZ01000320.1 GCA_003248125.1 Gammaproteobacteria bacterium
GGCACCATGAGATCGTCGGTACCGTGAATCACCAGGGTAGGTACCGTCATCGAGGCGAGGGCCGCGCCCCTCGGCGGTTCCGTCATCACCGCGACCATCTGGCGTAGCGCACCATTCGGGTGTTGGTTGCGATCGTGATCGCTTGTTGCATCGGCGCGCAGTTGCGCATCAGTGCGCGCACCCGTCGGCCCCGCGAGCAACTTGAGAAACTCCACCGCGCGATCGATTGCGACGGTGCGCTCGGGTATCTGGGCGCCGGCGGAAGCGAAGAAGGCGCCGATGCGCGGATCCGAACCGGGCAGATGCGGCTCGCCCGTGGTCGATGAGATCTGCACGAACGAGGCGACCCGTTCGGGGTGTCGAATTGCCATCAGCTGACCGATCACGCCGCCCATCGACATGCCTACCACGTGCGCGCGCCGCGCGCCGAGCGCATCCATGAGTCCCAGCGCATCTGCCGCCATGTCGGCTACGCCGTAGGCGATCGGCAGCGGCCCTTCGCCGCCAAATGCGGCGCGCACTGCGGCGTCGGATGCCACGTGCTCGAAGCCGCTGGATAAGCCGATGTCGCGATTGTCGAAGCACACCACGCGGAAGCCCGCGGCTGCGATCCGATCCATCAGCGCTTGCGGCCACATTGTGAGCTGCGCGCCCATGCCTGCGATGAGCAGCACCACTGGGTTGCTCGCCATTCCGGATTCCGACCACTCGATCTGCACGTTTCCAACCTTTGTCTGCGGCATGACCTCTCCTGGGTATTGATTCGGTGACAAATAGTAAGGTACCGTATTACTAGCCGGCTAATCAATCGGCTCGAGGAGGTACAAAATGTGGAATCGCCGTATTTGGGTACTGCCGCTGGCTGCGGCTATCAGTGGGTTGGCCGTCGGCGCGCGTGCCGCCGAGCCCGATTCGGGCTACATCGAGGAAGTGATCGTCACCGCCCAGAAGCGTGAGCAGCGCATCCAGGACGTGCCGATCAGCATGACCGTGCTCGACGAAGAAGCACTGGCATTCCGGGGATTCAACCGCATCGACGACATCGCGTTCGCCGTGCCTAATCTCGCCATCACCAACCCGGTCGATGCGCGAACCACGCAGTTCACGATGCGCGGCATCACCGGTCAGACGTTCTTCCCCGGCACCGAATCGGCTGTCGGCGTGTTCATCGACGGCGTCTACGTGAACAACCCCATTGCCCAGAACTTCGATCTGGTCGATGTCGAGCGCATCGAGGTTTTGCGCGGTCCGCAAGGCACGCTGTACGGCAAGAACAGCACGGCCGGCGCCATCAACATCGTCAGCAAACGGCCGGACACCGAGCCGACGTTCAGCGCGCTCGCCGAGTACGGTAACTACGACGCCCGCCGCGTGCGTGTCGGCGGGGGTGGACCCTTGGGCGGTGACGTGTTCGGCAGTCTGTCGGCTGGATTCTTCAAGCGCGACGGCTTTGAAGAGAACACCTTTCTCGATCGCGATCTCGGCACTGCCGATTCCTGGAACGCTCGCGGCGCGCTGCGCTGGCAGCCGAGTGATCGCCTGGAACTCAACCTCACGGCCGACTACTACGACGAAGATCGCACGCCATCGGCCCCGGACAGCTCGCCCGACGATCGCGAAATCGCGCTCGACTACGATCCCACCGAAAAGCGCGAGGTGTATGGCACCGCGCTGACGGTGGAGTACGCGTTGACGGAAGGGATCGATCTCACGTCGATCACCGCGCTGCGCGACTACGACCACGAGCGAATCGGTGACGATGACGGCACGCCGCTGCCGGCGTTCGTCAGCCCGACCACCGAGAGCACCTTCCAATGGAGTGAGGAGCTACGTCTGTCGTCGGCTGCTAGCGAGGCCGTGCAATGGGTCGCAGGCCTCTATTACTTGAGCAGTGACCTCGATGGCACCAGCACGCCGCAGCTCGATCCCGACCCACTCTTTCAGTTGAACATCGGGCTGTCGTGCACCGATCTGTTTACGCTCCAGTTCATCGCCCAGGGGCTGCCGCCGGATGCCGCTGCTGCAGCCGCGGCCGGATTCTGCGCGCCCGGTACCGGCAACAATCACATCGAGCAGACTTCCGACACCGCTGCCTTGTTCGGCGAAGTCACCGTGCCGCTCGGTGAGCGTCTCAGACTCACGGCCGGCGCGCGCGCGTCATGGGAAGCGAAGGACTATCGCGTGCGGCAGATGAGCGCGGAGGTGCCGCTCTTCCTCGCCTATCCGGTGGACGCATCCTTTGACCGCGACGACACCACGGTGTCGCCCAAAGTTGCACTGCAGTGGTCGTGGAGCGAACAAACCGAGCTCTACGTCACGGTGGCGCAGGGGTTCAAGAGCGGTGGCTTCAATACCGGCCCAGTTGGCTCGCCGTCACAACTCGCGGATACCGAGTTCGGCGAGGAGTCGCTATGGAACTACGAGGTCGGTCTGAAAACCGGCTTGCTCGACGGTCGGCTGCGCTTCGATCTCGC
>QJXZ01000272.1 GCA_003248125.1 Gammaproteobacteria bacterium
ACCACCAGCACCGGCATCGTCACCGGCGCCATGCGGACGAAGAATTCGACGAACTCCCAACCCATCTTGCCCGCAATCAGTAGATTCTGGGGCTCACCGACCGTGGTGCACACGCCGCCGAGCGCCGTGCCGACCGCGCCGTGCATCAGCAAGCTCCGCAGGAATGCACGGAAAGTGTCTAGATCCTCGCGATGCAGTTCGGCGACGGTCACGTCTTGTGTGTGGTCGTGATCGTCGCCGTGCGAGTAATGAAGGCCGGATGCGACCTTGTGGTAAACGGAGTAGAAGCCTACCGCCACCGAGATGATCACCGCCGTCACCGTCAACGCATCGAGGAAAGCCGAAAGAAACGCCGACACCAACGAAAACAGAAGCGAGAGCGCGAGCTTGGATCTGACCCCGAGCAGGATCTTGGTGAACGTGAACAACAGCAGTTCGCGCATGAAGAAAATGCCGGCCACCATGAACATGAGCAGCAGAATCACCGGGAAATTCGCGAAAACTTCCGTTCGCACACTGTCGGCACCCGTCATACCGATGAAGATGGCTTCGAGCGCTAGTAACCCGCCCGGTTGCAGCGGATAGCACCGCAATGCCATCGCAAGCGTGAAGATGAACTCCAGCACCAGCGCCCAACCCGCCACGAAAGGCCCGGCAAGCGCGACGAGCACGGGATTGACAACGAGAAAAGCAACGATCGTTTGCTTGTACCAACTGGGTGCCGCGCCCAAGAAGTTCTGCCAGATTGCGCGCGTGGTCCCGATGGGCATGTGCTCGAGCACTCCCGCTCGATCGTTGCGTGGAGACAGCTGCGAGTATAGTCGATCGTGATCGTCCGACGACGCATCGACGCCCAGCGAGGTGTGCTATGTTATCGGCCGTTCGCGGGAGTCGAGATCATGTGGCCGAATACGCCGGACGCCTTCGAGTCGTTGGTGCGGCCCAGTGCCGATCAGGCGCTCGACGATGCCTGGTATTTCGTGTTCGTCGAGGGCCAGATCCTGTCGCTCGCCGAGCGCGGCATTCCCAAACCGCTCGAATCGAGTGACATGCGGTGGCTCGATATCGAACGAACTGCAGAGATCTATCTCGGCAATTTCAACGGCCGGCCTTGTTTTGCCGTGGCGGCAAGTGGTCGTACGCCGGAGGGCTACACACTTGCCAACTTGCGCGCGTGGCTCGGCAGAGTGGAGCCCGCGGTCTTCTACCTCGCAGGCCGTGCGCAGCAGCTGATCGATTGGGATCGCGACCACCGCTTTTGCGGTCGCTGTGGCAATGCGATGGTGGACCACGCCGCAGACCGCGCCAAGGAGTGTGACGGGTGCGGGATGGTGAGTTATCCACGGCTGTCGCCGTCGATCATCGTGCTCGTGCATCGCGGCAACGAGATGCTGCTCGCGCGCAACGCGCGCTGGCCGACCGGCATGTACAGCACGCTTGCAGGATTCGTCGAACCTGGTGAATCGATCGAACAGACCGTGCATCGTGAGGTGTACGAGGAAGTCGGGTTGCGGGTCAAGAACCTGCGTTATCTGGGCAGCCAGTCGTGGCCGTTCCCGAACTCACTCATGCTAGGGTTCCACGCCGAATACGATAGCGGCGAAATCGATTGCCGCGACGAGGAAATTTCGGAAGCGCGTTGGTTCACGGCCGATGATCTGCCGAACATCCCGCCGGGTACAGCCATCTCGCGATGGCTGATCGACGACTTCATAGCCAGCGGACGCTAGCCGCCCCAGAAGCCTTCAGTCATGTGGGGTGGGCGGTAGGCTCGCGCTACCGAACATCTCCATCAATCGGAACGCCATCATCAGGTAACCATCGGCTCGAAATCTGCCGTGCATGAACGCTTCAATTGCATTGGCTTCGCCCAGCAGGATTCGCCAGGCGATTTCCAAATCGTCGAACAGGAAGGTAACGTCCGGGGTTGCGACGGGCTTGCCGTTGATTTTCACGCGGCAATCTCGGATCGACACGTACAACGCTTCGCCGCCGATGTCGAGCTTGAGGTGCATGTCCACCCCATGGGCTTGCTCCGGTCGAAATCGGGCGCCGAGCGCGCGAGCGAGTGATTCGATGCTCTTTTCCATGATCGGATTCAGGCACGTTGGTGCAGCGATGGTCAAGGCTCACAGCAAAGGCCCGTCTAGACGCTACTGAGCTGGCGCCTTACATTACACCGCTCCATTGTCATTCGCCGTACATGGAACATCTCTACGACTATCTTTCCTTTCTTGCCAAGTCCGCGACCGTCGTCGGCGCGCTGTTGGTGTTGGCAGCTGGTCTCACCGCAATGGGTTTACGGCGCCAGGTGAGTGCGGAAGGGCACCTAGAGGTTCGTCACCTGAACGATAAGTTGCGCGCCATGAGCCGCAGCTTGAGCCAGGCATTCACGCCAACAAGCGAATTCAAGAAGATCGCCAAGCGCGAAGACAAGCGCTATGCGAAGGAACGCAAGCAAGACGATCGGCGT
>QJXZ01000151.1 GCA_003248125.1 Gammaproteobacteria bacterium
CGAAGGCGGTGGTGCGCGACGTCGCGCGCGTGCAAGGCAAGCCATACGGTCTCGCCGACAAGCTCTCGAAGCTCATTCCATTCGAAGTCGGCATGACGCTGGCACGGGCCGTGAAGGAAAGTGCCGAGCTCGAGGCATTCATCGCCGGTGACGACGAGGTCGGCGAGATCATGGACATGGCGTACCGTCTCGAAGGCCTGGTCCGCAACGTAGGTCGACATGCCGGCGGTGTCGTCATGGCCCCGTCCAAGCTGACCGACTTCGTGCCGCTATACGTAGACGAAGCCAGCCACGGCGTCATGACGCAACTCGACAAGGACGACGTCGAGAAGGTTGGGCTAGTGAAGTTCGACTTTTTGGGCCTCAAGACGCTCACCATCATCGATTGGGCCGTCGCGGCCATCAACGCGGCTGTGGGTGACGGCGAACAAGTGCACATTGAGCATCTGCCGCTCGATGATCCCGCCACGTTCGCGCTCTTGGGCCGAGCCGACACGACCGCAGTGTTCCAGCTCGAATCACGCGGCATGAAGGACCTCGTACGGCGCTTGGTGCCCGACCGATTCGAAGACATCGTTGCGGTAAACGCATTGTTTCGGCCGGGTCCTTTGCAGTCCGGCATGGTCGATGACTTCGTCGATCGCAAGCACGGCAAGGCTCGGGTGACGTATCCCCATCCCCGTCTGGAGAGCGTGCTGCGCAACACCTACGGCGTCATTCTGTATCAAGAACAGGTGATGCAGATTGCGCAAGTTCTGGCCGGCTTCACGCTTGGCCAGGCCGATCTCTTGCGCCGCGCGATGGGCAAGAAAAAGCCCGAAGAGATGGCGCAGCAGCGCGAACAGTTCGTTGCCGGTGCGACCGAACGCGGCGTGGACGCACGCACCGCGTCGCAGATCTTCGACTTGATGGAAAAGTTTTCCGGTTACGGCTTCAACAAGTCGCACTCGGCGGCGTACGCGCTCGTTTCGTACCAGACGGCCTACCTGAAGGCCCACTACCCGGCGCATTTCATGGCGGCGGTGCTGTCCGCGGAGATGCAGAACACCGACAAGATCGTGACGCTGGTCGACGAAGTGCGGCGAATGGCGCTCGAGCTCGAGCCACCGAACGTCAATGTGTCGCAGCACCGCTTCTCGGTGGTTGGCGACCGAATCCACTACGGTCTTGGCGCTGTGAAGGGGGTCGGTGAAGGCGCGGTGGATTCGATTCTCGCCGAGCGGGCACACGGACCATTCCGCGACCTAAACGATTTCTGCCAGCGGATCGACGGTCGGCGGGTCAATCGTCGTGTGGTCGAGGCATTGATCCGCGCCGGCGCGCTCGATTGCTTGGGCTTGGAAGAGGGCATGGACGCCGTACGCGCTTCGCTACTGTCGGAGTTGGACGATGCGCTGAAGAGTGCCGAGCAGGTGGCGCGTGATGCCGAATTGGGCATGATCGATCTGTTCGGTGGGGTTGCCAACGGTAGCGCGCAAGTGCCGCGTGCCGGCCGCGCAAGACGCCCGCTGACGCGGCGCGAGCGACTCGAGGGTGAAAAGGAGACCCTCGGCTTGTACCTGACCGGCCATCCCATCGACGACTATCTGGACGAGCTTCGCACCTTCTGTCCGCGCGCGATTGCCGATCTCAGGGCCGAACGTGCGCCGCAGCGCGTGGCGGGCTTGATCGTGTCATTTCGCACCATGCGTAGCCGACGGGGCGACACCATGGCATTCGCGGTACTCGATGACCGCAGCGCGCGCATGGAGTTGTCGCTGTTTGCCGACGTATTCGAAGCCAACAAGGCGAAGGTCTACAAAGACGCGGTGCTCATCGCGGAGGGCGAAGTGTTGATCGATGACCTTACCGGCGAGCCGAAAATGCGGGTTGCGAGCCTCAATACCATCGTCGAGGCGCGTGCTCGATTCGCGGCTTGTCTCGAAATATCTGTTTCGGCCGAGGCTGCCGGCGGCGATCTTTCGCTGCGACTGAAGCGCCTGCTGGAACCGCATCGACATCCCGGTTGTGCGGTAGCCGTGCGCTATCGTGGTGCCGAGGCACAAGGACGCATCGAGTTGGGCCGTGCATGGCAGGTCTCGCCCTGCGATGACCTGCTGGCCGCGCTGCGCACCGAATTCGGTAGCGACCGAGTCGCGCTGCACTACGCAAGCTCGGCATGAGTGCCCGGGCCGGCAGCGCGCTCGAGACCGTCGAGCGCGCGGTTGCGGATGCGTTGAGCGACGTCGCTGGCCGCATCTGGGTAGCGTTCAGCGGCGGAATGGACTCGACCGTGTTGCTGCATGCGACGGCTCGCGTGCTCGCCAATCGCGAGCGTCTGTGTGCAGTCCACGTCGATCATGGCATTGCTGCACAATCGTCCGCGTGGGCCACGCATTGCCAACGTGAGGTGAACGCGCTCGGCGTCGCGATCCGACACGCAAGCGTGCAGGTAGCGCCTGGTTCGAACCTCGAGGCACGCGCACGCACCAAACGCTATGGAGTGTTCGAGTCGGTGCTTGCGGACGGCGATGTGCTGCTGCTCGCGCACCATGCAGACGATCAGCTCGAAACCATTCTGCTGCGCCTGCTGCGCGGCACTGATACCGGGCGTCTCGCCATGCCGGCCGTCCGCGCGCTGGGTCGCGGTAGGCTGAAACGACCTCTGCTCAGCCTGCCCCGGGCAGTGCTCGAGGCCACCGCCCGCATTCTCGACGTCGGTTGGATCACGGATCCGAGCAATGCATTCACCACACAAGATCGCAACTATCTTCGCCATGTGGTGATGCCCCACCTCGTGGGGCGTTGGCCTGACGCCGCCACGCGGGCCGCGCGTGCCGCCGAACGTGCCGCCATCGATGCCGTGCTCGCCGATGCCCTCATCGATGCGCGCTTGCCGGCACCGGGCGACGACCTGCCCCGCGCACTGCTCTCCGATGATGCGATGGCCGCGCGGGTACTACGGCGTTGGCTGGTGGGCCAGGGTATGACCGACGTTCGTGAGCGGTTGATCGACGAGGTTTTGCGGCAGCTCGGCGCGGGCGGGGCAGTCGGTGTCGAGGTGGCGGTGGGGACTTGGGTGCGAGGAGACGATCGCTACTTGCACGTGATCAGTGAGGACTAGAGCAGCGGCGCGCCAATTCGTTTGTGATCGACCGACCCTTTTGCTAGTCTGCAATCCCATCTTGCGTGTGCCAGGGCAGCATCCGGTGACACGATCCCTCGCAAAGATGGCGTGCCGATGACCCATTATGTTTTCGTGACCGGCGGTGTCGTTTCCTCGCTCGGCAAGGGAATTCTCACCGCCTCGCTTGCGGCTGTGCTCGAAGCACGCAACCTCAAGATCAACGTCGTGAAGATGGACCCGTACATCAACGTGGATCCGGGCACCATGAGCCCGTTTCAGCACGGGGAAGTATTCGTCACGGCAGATGGCGCGGAGACCGATCTCGACCTCGGCTACTACGAGCGGTTTCTGCGCACGCGCATGTCACGGAAAAACAACTTCACCACCGGCAGTATCTATGCCGAGGTGATCCGTAGAGAGCGTCGCGGTGATTACCTCGGTGCCACCATTCAGGTGATCCCGCATGTCACCGACGAGATCAAGCGTCGTATCCGGGAGGCCGGCGAAGGCTTCGACATCGTGATCGTCGAAATCGGAGGCACGGTCGGCGACATCGAGTCGCAACCATTTCTCGAGGCGATCCGACAGCTCCGTTTGGAAGTCGGTGCTTCGCGCACCATGTTCATCCATTTGACGCTCGTGCCTTACATTGCCAGTGCCGGCGAAATCAAAACCAAGCCCACCCAGCACTCCGTCAAGGAGCTGCGTTCCATCGGCCTTGCGCCCGACATTTTGGTTTGCCGCTCCGACCGCGTGATCCCCAAGTCGGCGCGCAGCAAGATCGCGCTGTTCACGAACGTCGAAGAACGGGCGGTGATCGCCATGCAGGACGTACAGACCATCTATCAAGTGCCCGCGGTGCTGCACGAGCAGAAGGTGGACGACATCGTCGTCGAGAAGTTCGGCATCGAGTGCCCCGAGGCCGATCTCTCCGAGTGGCACGCAGTGGTCGATGCGCAGCTGCATCCGGACAAGCGCGTCAAGATCGCGATTGTAGGCAAATACCTCGATCTGCTGGACGCGTACAAATCGCTGATCGAAGCGGTCCTGCATGCCGGAATTCGGACGCGGACCAAGGTGGACATCCGCTTCATCGACGCCGAGGATCTCGAGACCAACGGTACGGCCGTGCTCGACGACGTCGAGGCGGTGCTCGTACCCGGCGGCTTCGGCCAGCGGGGCTTCGAAGGCAAGATCCGCGCCGCACAGTATGCGCGCGAGAACGACGTCCCGTACCTCGGCATTTGTTATGGCCTGCATGCGGCAGTGATCGACTTTGCACGTCACGTGTTGGCACTCGACAACGCGCACTCGACGGAGATCAACCCGAACACGCCACATCCGGTGATCGCCATGGTGACCGAGTGGACCGAGCGGGATGGTGTGCGCGCCAAACGCGACATCGACAGCGACTTGGGTGGCACCATGCGCCTCGGCGAGCAGGCCTGTCACTTGGTGGACGGCACAGTGGCGCGATCGCTCTACAGAGAATCCGTGGTGCACGAGCGCCATCGTCATCGCTACGAGGTGAACGACCAATACGTCGAGCGCTTCACCGCTGCCGGGCTGGTGGTTTCGGGTCGGTCCGACGATGGCCTCGTCGAGATGGTGGAGTTACCCGATCACTGCTGGTTCGTGGCGTGTCAATTCCATCCAGAATTCACGTCCTCGCCGCGCGCCGGTCACCCGCTGTTCACCGGCTTCATCGAAGCGGCTCTGGCGCATGCCCAAATCACCGTCGGTGGGCAAACCGCGAGCAGCACGTCCATTTCCGCCGCCAAGGCGAGCGCGGCGAACTGAGATAGACCCATGAGACTATTGGATTTCGATGTGGGGCCCGATCGGCCCCTGTTCCTCATTGCCGGCCCCTGCGTCATCGAAAGCGAGTCGCTGGCGATAGATACTGCGTCACATTTGAAAGAAATCACCGGTGCACGGGGTATTCCCTTCATCTACAAGAGTTCATACGACAAGGCCAACCGTTCGTCGCACGAAAGCTATCGCGGCCCAGGATTGGAGCAAGGACTCGCGATTCTCGAGCGTGTGAAGCGTGAGGTGGGCGTGCCGGTACTGACCGACGTGCACGAGGATACGCCGCTCGACGAAGTGGCAGCGGTTGTCTCGGTGTTGCAGACGCCAGCCTTCCTCTGTCGACAGACCAACTTCATTCAGCGTGTGTGCGCGACCGGTTTGCCGGTCAACATCAAGAAGGGCCAGTTTTTGGCACCCGGTGACATGAAGAACGTCGTGAACAAAGCACGCGCCACCGGCAATGAGCAGATTCTGGTCTGCGAGCGTGGCGTGTCGTTCGGCTACAACAACTTGGTTTCGGACATGCGTTCGGTAGCGATCATGCGCGAGACCGGCTGTCCGGTGGTATTCGACGCCACACACTCGGTGCAGATGCCCGGCGGGCTCGGGCATGCATCGGCGGGACAACGCGAAATGGTACCGGTGCTCGCACGCGCCGCGGTCGGCGCCGGGGTGTCCGGACTATTCATGGAAACTCACCCGAATCCCGCGCAAGCGTTGTCTGACGGCCCGAATTCGTGGCCGCTCGGGCTCATGGCCGAACTGCTCGACGTGTTGGTCGCCATCGACCGGGTGGTGAAGAAATCCCGCTACCTAGAAGCGGAAGTCGAGCATTGAGCGGCATCGACGCGGTACGCGCCCGCGAGGTGCTCGACTCGCGCGGTAATCCTACGGTCGAGGCCGACGTGATCTTGACGGACGGCAGCTTCGGCACGGCCTGCGCGCCGTCGGGCGCATCCACTGGCACGCGCGAGGCTCTGGAACTGCGCGATGGCGATGTACTTCGCTACGGTGGCAAGGGCGTGCTCAGGGCCGTGGCCGGAATCCACGAGACGATCGCACCTGCGATCGCAGGGATGGATGCCACCGACCAGCGCTCGTTGGATCGGCGCATGATCGAGATCGATGGCACCGACAACAAGTCGCGGCTGGGCGCAAATGCAATTCTGGCCGTGTCGTTGGCCGCGGCCAAGGCAGGGGCGGCGGCGCGTTCGTTACCGCTCTACCGGCACATCGCGGAAATGTGCGGCAACCGCGAATGGATCATGCCCGTGCCGATGATGAACATCGTCAACGGCGGCGCGCACGCCGACAACAACGTCGACATCCAAGAGTTCATGATTCAGCCGGTCGGCATGACCCGTTTCGCCGAGGCGCTCCGCTGTGGTGTCGAAATCTTCCATGCGCTGAAGAAGGTGCTGAAGGACCAGGGCTTGAGTACCGCCGTCGGAGACGAGGGCGGCTTTGCGCCGAATCTGAAATCCAATGCGGCAGCGTTGACCGCGATCGACACTGCAGTCCGCGCCGCTGGCTATCGACCGGGCGTCGATGTCACGTTCGCGCTCGATTGTGCTGCATCGGAGTTCTATCGAGATGGACGTTACGTGCTCGCCACCGAAGGTCGTTTTTCAGCATCCGAGTTCTCGGCGTACTTGGCGGGGCTCTGCCAACAGCACCCGATCATGTCCATCGAGGACGGCATGGACGAAAGCGACTGGAGCGGTTGGGCTGTGCTCACCAAGCAGCTCGGCGATCGCGTTCAGCTAGTCGGCGACGACTTGTTCGTGACCAACACGGAGATCTTGAAGCGTGGCATCGACGAAGGTGTGGCGAACGCGATTCTCATCAAGCTGAATCAGATCGGCACGCTCACGGAAACGCTCGAAGCCATCGGAATGGCGCGCAAGGCGGGCTTTGCAACGGTGATCTCCCACCGCTCCGGTGAGACGGAAGACACGACTATTGCCGATCTTGCGGTCGGCACCGGTGCCGGGCAGATCAAGACCGGTTCGCTGTGTCGATCGGACCGCGTCGCGAAATACAATCGTTTGCTGCGTATCGAGGAAGAGCTTGCCGAACGGTCTGTGTACCGCGGCCGCAAGGAGTTTCGAAGCTGAAGACGGTTCGTGTTCTCACCTGGATCGGACTCTTCGTGTTAGCGGTTTTGCAGGCGCGGCTATGGTTTTCGGATGGCGGCGTGTTGGCGGCACGCGCCCTTGCCGAGCGCGTCGCGGAGCAGCACGAGCGCACCGCGGAGCTCGCCGCGCGCAACGCGCGCTTGGCAACGGAAGTGCGGGACTTGAAGAGCGGCTATGCGGCCGTCGAGGCGCGTGCTCGTACGGAACTCGGTATGGTGAAGGAGGGTGAGACGTTCTATCTGGTGACGCCGCGGTGAGTTCGCCGCTCGATGCGCTGCCGCGGGCCTATCCGATCGCGGCCACGAGCGGCACCCTACGCGCGTCGGTCGAGGACTTCTTGGTCGACGAAACGCTCGCGTTCGTGCCTACGGCGGCCGGCGAACATCTACTGCTTCGCATCGAGAAGCGCGGCGTCAACACCGAGTTTCTGGCCGATGCGCTGGCGCGTACGTACGGAGTGCCGCGAGTGGCCGTTTCCTTTGCGGGACGCAAGGATCGCCGGGCGGTGGCGCGACAATGGTTCAGCGTCCACACGGTATCGGATGCCGAGCCTGAGCTACCGGCCGGCTGCGAGCTGCTCGCGCAGACACGCCACGCCCGCAAGCTTCGTCGTGGCGAGATCGAGTCGAACGCGTTCACGATTCGCATCTGTGATTTATTGGGCGATCGCACTTCGCTGGGGGCGCGGCTCGCGCTCTTGGCTGCGAACGGCGTGCCGAACTACTTCGGGCCGCAACGCTTCGGCCGCGACGGTGCGAATCTGGCACGCGCCGAGCACTATCTCGCAAATCACCGCCGTATCCGTGTCAGCGCATTCGAGCGCGGCTTGCACCTGTCGGTGGCGCGCGCGTTTCTCTTCAATGCGGTGCTCGCACATCGAGTCGCGGATGACAGCTGGCGGCATTGCTTGCCTGGCGAACCGCTCACCACACCAAGCGGTCCGTTGTGGGGCAGGGGGCGTCCGCCAGCGCAGGGCCGCGTCGCCGAATTGGAAGCCGCCGCGCTGCACCCATTCGCGCATTGGCTCACGCCGCTC
>QJXZ01000230.1 GCA_003248125.1 Gammaproteobacteria bacterium
GATGCCGGCCGAGTGTGCACCACGCACCCAATCGAGACCGGCGCTGCCCTTGAGATCGGGCATCGACCGCGACAGCCGGCGAAATGGGTCGCGATTGGTGTATCCGGCAGCATCGAAGTCGGGCTGTCCAACAGGGAAGTCGGACACCAGGTACTCGTTGACCCAGTTGAGGCTTGCGCTGGCCATGAAGGCGCCCCAGTTGTTCGTGTCCCACAGATACGCAACGCTCGCGTCGATGCCGTTCGTCTCCACTTTGCCGGTGTTGATGGCATCGCCAGAGATGATCTGTAGGTCGCGGCTCAAATCCACGCGCCGCGTGATGCTCTCGGACGCATATGAGTTGGGGTTCACTTGGCATTCTTCGGCCCTGTCACCGCCACCGGCATAACTGAAGATCGGATCGGTCGGATCGCAAGGCATGGCAAAGTCGCCCGCGCTCGGCTCGACGATGACGAAATCCCCGGCCGTGAGCGCGGCGCTGAACGCATCGAACTCCGGCGTCAGGAACGCCTGCGTCGGCACGTCGATGATCTTGTCCTTGAGCTCGATGTCGTAGTAGTCGATGCCGACGGTCAGCCCCTGCAGGAAGCCTTCCTGCGGTGTCCAGATGAAGCCGAAATTGTAGGTAGTCGCTTCCTCGGGCTGTAGATTCGGCGACGGTCGGCCCTGCTTGACGATGATGATCGACGGTGCAGTGTCGATGGCCGGTGCCGCACATTGGCCGGTGCGCACGCATTGCGGTCCGTTGACCGCGGCGACCGCGTCGCCGCGCTCGCCGAGCCGATCGCGCACGCCGAATTCCAGGCTATAGCCGGTGCCTTCCTCGACTTGCGAGATCGCCGGACCACGGAACGACGTGCTCGCCGAGGCGCGCAGCACGAGGGAGGGTGTGGCCTGCCAGCGGATGCCGAGCTTCGGGTCGAACGTATCGCCGATGCCACCGCCATAGTCTTCGTACCGTGCGGCGAGTTGTACGTCGACGTTCTCGAGCAGCGGGATCTGGAACTCCATGAATGCGGCGTAGATGTCGCGCTCTTCGTCGAAGTTGCGGTTCTCGGAGAGACCCGCGACGGACTCGCCACCGATCAGCATGCCGAACGAATTCACCGAACCGATGAAGATGGGATTGACCGTGGTCTTGCGGCCTTCCTCACGATATTGCAGACCGATCGCCATGCCGAGCGTGCCGTGCTGCATTTCCATCAAGTCACCGCTGAACACCAGATCGGCGGACGTCAGGAAGGTCTCGGTGTCGTTGGCACGGTCCACGGGGGTCTCTATCCACTGCAGGAGTTCCTCGGAATTGACCATCGCAGCTCCGGTGAGCGGATCATCCGCGGCGCGGGTCAAGTACGGGTTGTAGAACTGGCAGCCCCCCGTACCCATGTTGTCGCTGGTCATCGCCAGTACGACATTGTCGGGATTGATGAACGCGAAATTCGGCACGCCACCCATGAGCGCCAACATCAGTGGTTCGAGTAGCCCTTGGGCGCCATCCTGGCTGATGACGCCATCGGCGCCGGCAAGGAAGAAGCGCGCGGTCGTCGACCTTATGTCACCTTGAATGCTGCCATTCGGCACGCAGTTGGGGCCGCCGAGGCCATACATCGCGAGCTCCAGGCGGTTCTTGTCGAGACCTAGGAAATTGGTTTCCCACTTGCTGTCGCCACGGGTAACGGAGGCGTCGTAGTGCCAATCCCTGTCGCCGATCAGAAAATCGCCGCGCACGCCGAGCTGAAATCGGGTGGTGTCTTGGTTGTTGCCTTGGATCCACTCGCGATCGGCCTCGATGCCTTCGACGCGGGTGGTCCAATCGGCCAGATCCAACGGCAGGGCGATCCCCGGTATCGGCGCTGACGGCAATGGTCCGCCGAACGCAATCACGGAAGGGTCTCCCGGCGCGCCCTCGGTGAATGGATTGACCACGCCATCGGCACCCGCCCACGGTACGGTCCCAGTGGTGAACACGCTCGTAGAGGTGGCGCCCAGCAGCGTAGGAAGGAAGTATTTGGGCTCGATCGGTCCATTGCGCACCGGATCGCGCTCACCGCTTTGCGTGTGCATGTAGGACGCTTGTCCGTACACCTCGGCGGTGGAGCTGAACTCGTGGGAGAACACCGCCATGCCGCTGTACCGGTTCTGTGCCGGAATCATGATGGTGGTATTGATGCCGTCGCGGTAGCAGGCCGTCGGATCGTTGTTCTGCCAGTTGTCGCGGTAGTAGCCCTTGCCGATCGCGAGGCACTGCGCATCGGGCACGAACGAACGATTGACGAGGCCGGTGATGTAGGACTGCTTGGGGTAGATCGCATGCAGGTCGGGCCGCTCGAAGGCCCATTCCGCGGTGCGATCGAAATACTCGCCGCCGACCACGAAGTGGGTGGCGCCGCTATCGCTCGCCCAGCCATAGATGGCACCGGCGTTGGCGTCATCTTGGTTTTCACCGTCGGTAGTCTGGAACTTACCCGTGAGCTCGAAGCCTTCGAATTCGCTACGCGTGATGAAGTTCACCACGCCGGCGATGGCGTCCGACCCGTAGATCGCGGAGCCGCCATCCTTCAGGATCTCGACCCGCTCGATCATGGTGATCGGAATCGAGTTGATGTCCACGAAGCGGTCGCCGTCAGCGAGCTTCTGTCCCGCTTCAGGTAGGCGCTTGCCGTCGAGCAACACCAACGTCGATGTCGGTCCAAGACCGCGCAAGTTGACGTTCGCGAGTCCCGAACCCGATGCCCCGTTGAATCGCGCGCCATCGATCGGCGCGGTATCCGAGCCCGACGCGATCTCGAGATTCTTGACCACCCCGGCCATGTCGACGACGCCGGAGGCGACGATCTCGTCGCGCTGCAGCACTTGGATGGGTGATGGGGCATCCTCCGCGGCACCGCGAATGTAGGAGCCCGTGACTACGACCTCCTCCACCTCGGAATCTGCGGCGTATCCGGTCGAAGCAACACTCAATCCAAAGGCGACGGCGACCCAGGGCCGCCGAACAAGCGAAAGCGTAGCCAGCATTCCCCCTCCCCAGAGCAAACGTTTGACTTACGCAGCCCATATGGCCCGCTTCGGCTCACGCTGTCAATACCGACGACGGTGCGGGACGAGCGCTTCGCTCGCGTGAGCAAAAGGGGCCTCGCAAGGTCCGCACGGTGCGACGCGTTTTCTACTCCACCGAACCGCATCGACCAAACTCGAGCCGCAGATCACCGTTCGGGGTGGACACGGTTGCAATCATGACGTCGGCCGATGGTCGCTCGTAGCCGAGCCCCTCGAAGTACACGCCGCTTTCATCCGCGCGTAAGAAAGGAAACTCCGCCACTTCGTCCTGCGCCTCCCAGCTGGCGAGGTTCGGATGAAAATGCTTGAGCCTGATCTCGAGTCCATTCTGGCCTTCCACCACCGCCCAGAATTCGTGGAAAGTAACCGCGCCGTCTTTGCTTGCCGTGAAGCTACCGGTCATAGCGTTGCCGACCGGCTCGCTCCAGCGCTCCACCACCTCACCGCCGAGCCCCGTGCCGCACCAATCGCCAACGAGTGGCTCAAGGGGTGCGAACGCATTCGCGAAGACACCGGCAAGTGCATTTGCAAGCGCAGCGGCGAGCGATAGCGACATCGAATGGCGCTCCTCAGTCGAGATAACTGCCGAGTAATTCACGACCACGGCCCTGTTGGATTAGTGGTACGTAATCGGCGAGCCGAGTATTGGTCGCAGGATCGGTGAGGTCGATCGTTCGACCTTCTTCCGCGGAGAGGTACGCGGCCATGGTCAAACGCACAATCTCGCGGCCGTAGTGCCAATCGAGCAAGGCCGATCGACCGGCGGTGAATGCGCGTACCGCATCGACGTTCTCGTCGACGTAACCGTACAAATCCGGCTCATTTGGCTGCACTGCCAGCAAGCCTTGGCTCGCCGTCGATTTTTCGAGCGCAAGCTCGGCATCTGTGACGCCGGCAGCGGCAGCATCGCCGATGAATACCTCGAGCGGTGAACGAAGACTGTTGGCTTCCATTGCATAGCCGGGGCCGAGCGCGTCGAGCAGCAGGCGCAAGCCCTGCTTGTCGTACATCCACGACACCGTGAACTGACCCTTCACGCGCTGCTTGGTGTCCGGGTTTTCGAACGTCACGATGCCGGTGGCGAAATCCTCCGCAGGTGATTTCCCGTAGTCGATGCCGTAGCGACCGCGCAGCTCCTCGCGATAGCGTTTGCGGCCCCATTTCAGCAACGCGACTTCGGCATTGACTGAAACGGGCACGAGGAAGTCGGCAGGCTTGCCGGGCGGTGTCAGCGCATACCAGGCGAGCGCGATCGAGTGACAACCCATGTCGGACAGCACTCCGCCGCCCTGCTGTGTGGGATCCCAAAACCAAGCGTTGTGCGGCCCGGCATGCTCCTCTGCAGCGCGTGCCAGCGCGATCGGGCCCATGGCATCGATCGTGGGTGCGAGCTGTGCGAGCGCGGCGCGCACCGACTTCATGTGAATCTGGTTTTCGAAGTAGGCGGTAGGCGCGCCGATTTCATCGGCGAGCGCCAGCACGCGATCCGCCTCGGTGAGGTTGCGCGCCAGCGGTTTTTCGACGATGAGGCCTTTCAGCGCCGCACCGTTGCGCACTGCGCCGGCGGCTTCCTCCGTGGCCGACAACCGCGTGAAGTTGGGGCCAAACAAGGCCAGCACGTCGACGTCGTGCGTCATCTCGGTGATCGAGCGGTAGATCTTTCCCTCGCCGAGACCGTGTTCGCGCACGAAGTTTGCCGCTCGTCGCGGGGGCGTGCGGGACATCAGGCCAGCTACCTCCACACCGCGCACGTTGGTGAGGGCACGCAGTTGGAAGTCGGTGATGAAGCCGCCGCCGATGATGCCGTAGCGAAGGGCCATGCTGATGTCCTCAGGAGATTGCGAATCGCCGCGCGCCATCGCGATGCTACGGCGGAGACGGTTCCCGGAGCAAAACTCACGGCGCTCCGAACCAAGCTGCTTTGGTACCATCCCTGTCGACGGAGGGGAGACATCGCGTGCCGCAGCGGGGCGAGCCGAAGCTCGGGGGATGGTATGCGCACTACGTGCTTGCCGTGCTCGTTGTCGTCTACGTCTTCAACTTCATCGACCGCAACATCCTGTCGATCCTGTCGCAGGAGATCCAGGCGGATCTCGGCACCACCGACGCGCAGATGGGATTTCTGTACGGCACGGTGTTCGCCGTGTTTTATGCGGTATTCGGCATTCCGCTGGCTCGTTTTGCGGACGTTTGGGTACGTCGCTCACTGATCGCCATCGGGCTCCTCTTCTGGAGCGCAATGACGGCGCTGTCCGGATCGGCGCGGTCGTTCTTCACGCTCGCCGTGTATCGCATCGGGGTCGGGGTCGGCGAAGCCAGTGCATCGCCTGCCGCATTTTCGATGCTCTCCGACTACTACCCAACACGCCTGCGCGCCACCGTGCTCGCGATCTATTCGTCGGGTGTGTACATCGGCGGTGGCATCGGCCTGTTCATCGGTGGCCTGATTCTGGAGACATGGGGCGCATGGTATCCGGACATCGGCGATGCTCCCTTGGGGCTGAAGGGCTGGCACGTCGCGTTTCTCGCGGTCGGCATACCGGGCGTCGTCACGGCGATTTGGGTGCGCACGTTGCGTGAACCGAAACGAGGCATCAGCGAAGGGCTCGAATCTGCCGATCACCCTGCACCGCTGCGGGTGCTTAAGGAAGAACTCGGCGCCATGCTGCCCGTGTTCAATCTCGCGAGCCTGAGGCGGACAGGCGCATCGCTGAAGGTCAATGCCGTCGCGGCGGTTGCGATCGGCGTCATCGCGTACGGCTTGATTATGGTTACGGGCAGCATCGCACAGTGGATTGCGCTCGGCGTCGGCGTCTACGTCGTGTTCTCTTGGGCGCAGAGTCTGGCCGGTCGCGATCCCGCGACGTACGCCATGATATTTGGTTCGAAGGCGATGATTTACACGATGATCGCCTTCCCGACCATCTCGTTCGTGACTTACGGTGTCGGGTTCTGGACATCGCCGCTGCTCTTGCGGTTACACGAGACTTCGGCAGCCGAGGTTGGCACCTATATCGGACTCGGTAGTGCGGCCGGCGGTCTGCTGGGCGTCACGCTCGGCGGCTTCTTCGGCGATCGCTTTAAGCTCAAGCACCCGGCAGGCCGATTGCTGATCGGCTACATCGCGATTTTCGGCACCGCGCCACTCGTGTTGTGGATGATCTATACGGAATCGCTCATGACGGCGTTCGTACTCAATTTCGCTCACCACCTATTCAGTGCGGCGTGGCCGGGGATACCACCGTCCACGGCCGCCGATCTTGTATTGCCGCGTATGCGTGCGGTGGCCGGCGCCTACTACATTCTCATCAACACCATGATCGGTTTGGCACTCGGACCGTACGTGATGGGTCAGGTGTCGGATCTATTCGCAACTGGCGGTATGAACTCTGCGGATGCGCTGCGCAGCGCGATCGCCGTGAGCCTACTCATCTTCGTCGCGTCGTTCGTGTTCTTGACGTTGGCCTGGCGTCATCTGCCGAGAGAAGAGCACTCCCGCATTGAGCGTGCCCGCGCGGCCGGCGAAGTGATTGGCGTTGGCGTGACCTAGAACTCGGTGCGCGAGTGCAGCTACCGCGGTTGGCATCTACACCCTCCGCGGTGGCAAGATCATGCATGAGCAGTATCTAAGCCCGATGTCATGAAGGCCCTCGTTGCTACGGAGATCGAAACGCGCCTTGCAGCGTTGAATGCAGGGCGCGCGTCGCCGTGGCGCATTGTTGCGGGCAAGCTGCACAAGTCGTTTGTATTCGCCGATTTCGTTGCGGCGTTCGGCTTCATGACTCGAGTTGCCTTGATTGCCGAGCGCATGAACCACCATCCCGAGTGGAGCAATGTGTATCGCACCGTGCACATCGATCTCACCACCCATGATGCGAGTGGCATCACCGATCGTGACTTCGACCTCGCGAAGGCGATGGAGAACGAGGCCCAGGGCACGGCAAATGGTTGAAGCGCGTGTGGCCTGATCGACGCTTGCTCGAGTTGCTTGGTATCGACGTGCCGATCGTGCAAGCACCGATGGCGGGCGCCAATCGTTCAGAGATGGCGATTGCCGTGAGCAACGCAGGTGGGTTGGGCTCCATACCGTGCGCCTTGCTCGACACAGATGCCATCGAGTCCGAATGCGCGCAGTTCAGAGCGCAGTCTTCTCGGCCTTTCAATCTCAACTTCTTCTGCCATGCGCCACCGGTCGCCGACGCGGCGGTCGATGCAGACTGGCGCGCAACGCTTGCGTCGTACTACGCCGAACTCGGTCTCGACGCTTCGGCACCGCTGCCCAACGTGGATCGTGCGCCATTCGACGATGCCGCCTGTGCGCTGGTCGAGCGCTTGCGCCCACCTGTGGTGAGCTTTCACTTCGGGTTGCCCGATCCTGAATTGCTCGCTCGCGTACGTGCGACGGGAGCCACCATCTTGAGTTCCGCGACCTCGGTCGCGGAAGCACGTTGGCTCGCGGCGCGCGGCTGCAATGCCGTCATCGCGCAAGGCGCGGAGGCGGGCGGCCATCGTGGCATGTTTCTCGGCACGGATATCAGCACACAAGCCGGCACGCTCGCGCTGGTGCCGCAGATTGCCGATGCGGTGGACGTGCCCGTCATTGCCGCCGGCGGTATTGCCGATGGTCGCGGCATTGCGGCCGCGCTCGCGCTGGGCGCATCCGGTGCGCAGATCGGTACGGCGTATTTGTTCACGCCGGAAGCCACCATCTCGCGGTTGCATCGTCGCGCGCTTGACGAGGCCGCGGACAACACCGCGCTCACCAACGTTTTCACTGGTAGACCAGCACGCTCGGTCGTGAATCGCATCATGCGCGAAGTCGGACCGCTGGCTGGCGCCGCGCCGGCGTTTCCGCTGGCGGCGGCTGCCTTGATGCCGCTGCGCGCCGCCACAGAACGGCATGATCGTAGCGACTTCACGTCGCTTTGGTCGGGTCAAGCCGCTGCGCTCGGCCGAAACATGGGAGCAGCGCAACTCACGAACTTGCTGGCGCGCGAAGCACTCGAGCGGCTCGAGTCGTTGCGTTGAT
>QJXZ01000333.1 GCA_003248125.1 Gammaproteobacteria bacterium
CTTGGCCCAATCCATGACCGCATCGCTGTAGTAGTCGAAGCGCATCACCATCATCGGTTGCACACGACTGCCGGAAGCAACGGTGTAGGTACCCGCGAGCTCGAACTGCCAACTCCAGGTGCCATCCGCCCGTGGCCAGGTATCGCCGACCACGGGAATGGCATCTCCCGTGCGCCAGCCGAACTCGCGCGCGAGGCTGTCCGCCACGATCACGCCGCGCTTGCTCGCCATGAATCGCGCCCGCGTCGCATCGTCGACCGCGATGTCGGGAAACACATCGAAGAACGTCTGGTGGTCGACCGCCATCTTCGCGAAGCTGTGGCGAGGTTCCTGGTAGTAGCCGCCGAACCAATGCATGGGGGTGATCGCGACGATGCCGGGCATTGTCGCGATTGCTCCGATCGTTGGAATCGGTACGTTGTCGACCATCGAATACTTGGCATCGACGTGCAGGCGCACGATGTGCGATGGGGATACTTCGCCTGCAAATGCCGACGCAATGGCGCGCAGCAGCATGAACAGCAAAAATGCGACGACGAGGGTGAGGAGCGTGAGTGCGGTGCGCACCGGATTGCGCGCGAGATTGGTCGTGACGATGGTGAAGCGGTTCATGGGACAACCATCATCGACGTGCCAATACCCTAACACTCGCTGACGGACTCGACCAGTCTTCCCAAGCACGGTCAATCGGCGTACAAGGCCCGCCCACTCGATGGGGAGAACGCCTTTGACCGCACGTCACCTCGAGCGTCGCCGCGACAACAAAGCGTTGCTGAAGCGGTTGACCGACAGCCCCGCCTTGCCGGCCCTGGTACGACAGATGAGCGCGCCGTCGCTGAAGCGGCTCATCGACCACGTCGGCCTTCGCGACGCCGGTGCGTTGATCGAGCACACCTCGGCAGGCCAGCTGCGCGAGATCTTCGAGGAAGCGCTGTGGCAAAACCTCGTTCCCGGACAAGCCGAGACGCTCCGGCCCGATCAGTTCCTCGAGTGGCTCGACGTGTTACTCGACGTCGGCACCGGTTTCGCCGGCGACAAGCTGGCGGAGCTCGGGGACACGTTCTTGGTGCTCAATCTCGCGCCGCTGGTGACGGTGACCGACCGCAGCAGCGACCTGTTCGTGGCGCCCGAGGAATCCACCGAGGAATTCATCGAGTTTCTCCAGCAACTGGCCGAGAGACCGGCAACCGAGGAGTTTGGCGGCTACATCGTGAGCGCCGTGCACGAGGACGAGTGGGAGGTCATCCACGCGATTCTGGCCGAGCTCGAGACACATCATCCGGAGTTTCTCGATCGCGTCATTGCCCGCTGCTGCCATCAACCGACAGCGCTCGGGTTCGCCGACGACGGCCAACCGCTGCTGGCGGACGAGACCTACGACCGTGAGCAACGCCGCGAGCGCAAGGGTTTCGTCACGCCCCACCTAGCCGCGGCGTTTCTCACCACCGCCAAACGCAGCACGCTCTCCGAGCTGTGCATGCAATCCGCGTACGACGACGTCAGCGCGCAATACTTCGCGCAGCTCGCCAAGGCGCGCGCCGAAGCGGCAAGCCCACCGACCGCCGAGGAAGACACCAGCGACGACGACGTGCCAGCAGCTACCTCTGCAGGCACCGCCAGTGAGTTACGCTCGCTCGAGGCGCTGCTCATCGATGCCGAGGTGCTCACCGATTCGGCGCCGAAGCTGCTCGCCGGACCCGCGGATAGTCGCGAGCCGATGCCCGCGCTGCAGGCTTACCTCGATCGCTTGCAAATCACCGAGCCGCACGTGTTTTCGGCGCGCTTGGCCGAACTCGTGTTCCTCGCCAACGTGCTCGTGGCAGGCGCCTGGCATCAGGGCGCCCGCTTTACCGAGGCGGAAGCCGCGCAAGCGGCCATCGCCTGTGCAAACCTCGGTCTCGAGCATCTGGCGCGCGAGACTCGTGGCCGCGATCCGGAAGTTTTCGTGGCCGACGCGCTCGCGGAATCGCCAGGGCTCGTGCGCTTGTTCCGCATCGGCTGGCACGTCATGCAAGCGCTGCCGCTCGCAACCACTCGGGCGTTGCTCGATGCGCTGCGCTCAGACGAGCTGCGCGATGCACTCGCACACAAACAGTGGATGCTCGACGAAGTGGAGTCGGCCGTGAACGATCCCGACATCATCGGTTTGGTGGAGCGGGGCGAATTCGAGGACGTCGCGGACAACTTGGTGCTGCTTTCGCTAGTCCTTGATCAACGAGCGTGCACGTCATTGAAGTGGCTAATCAACGATCTGCCGCGCTTTCCGCTGCAGCTCAACGTGGGCTTTCGCCCCGGCGGGCGGGCGGCCAACGGCAGCCGCTACCTCGCTACCGCGCGCGACACCGACGTCATCCACGCATTTCTCGACGCGCTGCCGACGCTGATCAAGCCGTAGCGTCGTGCATGGCGATGCCCACGGCGCGTGCGGTGTCCAAAACACGGCCCGAGTTCCAATGCGATTCGAAGTCGGTACCGAGTGCCTGCCGCACGGCGCCCAAGTCCTGGTCGTAGCGGGCACGGTTGAACGACTCGACCGGCACGCCGATCTCCTCGCGCAGACGGTCGGCCGCGCCGAATAGCTGGGCCGCTTCGCCGGGTCGGCCTTCTGTATTGTCGATGGCCGCCAGCATTTCCAGACAATAGGCGATGCAGTTCTTTAAGCCCAGGTCGTGATAGACCACCAGGCTCTCGCGCAAATGCTGCGCAGCGGCTTGGGTCTCGCCTTTGAGCTGCTCCACCTCGCCCAAATTCACGAGTGCCGTTGCGATGTGGTGCGGATCGTTCAAGTCACGAGCAATGTGCAAACTGTCGGCAAGGTGTGCCTCGGCAGCCACAAGATCGCCCTGCAACTGACGCAAACCACCGAGTGCAACCAGCGTCACCGTGAGCCGCTCCAGGTTGTCGAGTTCGCGCAGCAGCGGTACCGCCTCTTCGAGGTAGGCCGCGGCCGCATCGAAGTCGTCGACGTACTGCGCCACCATCCCGAGCTGGCCGAGCGCGGTGGCAATGCCGCCTTTGTCGCCGAGCTCGCGATACACGGTGAGTGCCTCTTCGGCGTGACTGCGCGCTTTCGCAGCGGCTTGGAGGTGGCGCTCCAGATTGGCGAGCGCCAACAGCGCGCGGGCTTTGATCGCGGGATCGACGGATGCCTTCGCATCGAGCGCCGACTCGAGCCAATTCCTTGCCTCTGACAAGAAGCCGCGCTGATAGAAGTAGAACCACAGCGCCGCACCGGTGCGCAGCGCGAGATCGACGTGCGCAGCTTGGTCGAGCGAACGCTTGAGCGCGATTCGGAAGTTGGCGAGATCGGCGTCCAAGCGGCGCGCGATGGCATCGACTCGCGGGCCGCGCAACTCGGTTTCGGCGGCTTCGGCGACACCGGTAAACCACTCGGCATGGCGGCCTTGTAGCAACGTTGCGTCGCCACTCTCCGCCAGCTTCTCGACCGCGTACTCGCGCAATGTCTCGAGCATACTGATGCGCTGTTCGCTCTTCATCCCGCCAGTCACCTGATCGGCGCTGGTGCCACCGACGAACTCGACCGACAGTAGGCTCTTCATCGCGAGCGCAGGTGCATCCTGCTCCAGCTCGTACTCGTCGTCGGTATCGCAAACAGCCTCGGCGGCATCGAGGAAGCAGCCACCCGAGAACACCGCGAGCCGGCGCCAGAGGCGCTGCTCGTCGGGCTCGAGCAGGTCGTAGCTCCACGCCACCAGATCCTTCAAGGTGCGCTGGTGATCGAGCAGGTCGACCGCACCTTCGGTGAGCACGGCCATGCGCTTGTCGAGCGCCGCAAGCAATTGGGCGACGTCCATCTCATAGAGCCGCGCGGTGGCGAGCTCGATGGCGAGCGGTAAGGCATCGACGCGCCGGCAGATCTCGACCACCGTCGCGGCATTGCCTTCGGTGAGCTCGAAATCGAACTGCGCAGACTGCGCGCGATCGACGAACAAGCGCACGGCCTCGAATTCGGCGATCTTCGGCAGCGGCGGCAGTTGCCCCGGTTCGGGCAAGGCGAGCGGCGGCACGCGCACGCCCCGCTCGCCGGAAATACGTAACGGCTGGCGGCTGGTAACCAGCATTTTCACGCGCGGACAACGCCGCATGATGTCCGCCACGGTACGGGCGGCTGCTTGTACCTGCTCGAAGTTGTCGATCACGAGCAGCAACTCGCGCTCGAGCAAGTATTCACAAATCGTGTCGATCAGTGGTTTGCCGCCTTCCTCCTTGAGGCCCAGCGAGGCAGCAATCTGCGAAGTGACAAGCTCCGGATCGTGAACAGCTGCCAATCCCACGAACCACGCACCATCGCCCATCTTCGGTAACAGCTCGGAGGCCACCCTGAGCGCAAGACGGCTCTTGCCGGTGCCACCCGGGCCGAGCAAGGTCACCGCGCGCACGCTGGGTTCCAAAACTAGGTCGCGAACCTGCACCACCAACCTAGCCCGCCCAACGAACGGCGTGAGTGGTACTGGCAGATTGTTCGGCCGCGTCTCCACCGACCGTGGTGCCGGGAAATCGGACGGCAACTCAGGAATGACTATCTGGTGGATGCGCTGCGGTTCATCCAGATCTTTGAGCCGAAACTCGCCGAGATCGCGCAACGTAATCTCGTCGCCCGCGAGCTCCTTCTCCAATAGATCCGCCGTGTGCTCCGACATGAGCACCTGACCACCGTGACCGGCCGATGAGATGCGGGCCGTGGTGTTCACGGTCATCCCCACATAGCCCTCTTCGGTGCGCTGCGGCTCGCCGGTGTGCATGCCCATGCGCACCTTCACTGTGGCACCGGGCGGCCACTCGAAGTGCGCGAGCGCGCGCTGTGCCGCAACCGCGCCGCGCAAGCCGCCGATCACGGTCGGGAACACGTAGAAGAAGGCATCGCCTTGGGTGTCGACCTCGACGCCGCCGTGGTCGGCAAAGGCCTTGCGCAACAGCGTGCGGTGATCGGCCTGCGCTTGCGCATAGCCCTCCGCGCCGAGCCGATTGAGAAGCCGAGTGGAGCCCTCGATGTCGGTCAGAATCAGCGTCAGCGTGCCAGCAGGAAGATCGGTGCGCATCGTGAACCTACAACGACGAGCGCTTTACGTTAGGCAGCAACGCCCGGCCGTGCAACAGCACGGCCGGGCGATACGCTACCGCAGACCTCAGGGCACGCCCGTAAACACCTGGGTTTCGTCGGGGAAGCCCTCGTTCGGAACACCGGGGATGCCGCCCTGCGTAGAGATCTGGAAGACGATCGGGGTAAAACCGTTCCAGCCGAGCGGCGCGAGGTCGACTTGGAACGAGATCGTCTTGCCGCCGTTGCTGACCACGCCGTTCTTCTTCAACGTCACGCCGGTTGGCGCAGAGGACTTCTTGCAGTTCGCGGGCGAGGTGCTGCACTCCCACAGCTTGAAGAGCGCACCGTACTGCGCGAGGTCCAACCGATACTGCACATTCACATCGACACTGCCGAGCATGGTTGCGGAAATCGTCACGGTCGTACCATTCGCCGAGAAGCCGCAGCCGATGATGTCGGCAGCGGCCACCGACGAATCGCCTTCCGGATCGATGCAGGCGTAGATCGTCAGGCTGTCGGAGCCGACGCCGCCGCCGGCACGCACCGTAGCCGTGACGGTGATGCCTTCCTCACCCAGCACCCCGAAGTCCAGCGGAATGGTGATGATGGCGTCGTCGCAATCCTCGCCGTCGGTGACGTATTCGATCGCCTCCGGATGGGCCGCCAAATAGGCAGTGAGGTCATAGAATTCCGAAGGTCGGCCGTCGCTGTAGTCGATGGTCAGCGTCGGCAGACTCAGGCACTCGAAACCGCCGATGAAGATACGTAGCGGCTCCTCGCCGCCGCTGCCCGACACCAGAATGTCCAAAATGTCGACCGGAATCGCCTCGAACAGCTGCCCCTTGAGCGACTTGAAGCTGGCGTTGCTGGCACCATCGAGCGCCCACGCCGCAAGTTTCTTGCCATACGCACCGGCCGCGGTAATTGTCACGACCTGACCGTCGAGCGCTCCTCGCACCGAGTACGTCTCGACGTAGCCCGCAAGCGGTGGCGCGGGTTCGGTAAACACCGACAGGATCATCTCCTCGATGCCGCTGTCGCCGGTGTTTACGTCGGTGGCCCGCAATTGCGCCACCACCTCGCCGGTCGCCGGAAAGGCGGTCACGTCCAGCTGCTCGATCTTCGGTCGCACGAAGTCATTCGGATTCAAACTCGGTAGAACGGCATCCATCGACAGGCTGGTCCACAGTCGCATGGTGCCCACCGCCCGATCGATGCCATCGATGTTCTCGGTGGCATCGCAACGGAACTGCGCACCGGTCAATACGGCGCTCCAGAGCGTTGAATCCACCACCGGCAATGTGTTGATGGCGCCAAGTTGGGTCGGCGAGAACACCTCGATGCAGGCATATGGCTCGTAGCTCTCGAGACCCTCGCGCGGTTCCGACCAGTTGGTCTGTGGCATCGGGACGACCGGATCCCAATGCAGTCCGGTAGGGTCGCTATCCGGCTCATCGATGAACGAGCCGGCAATACCTTGCGCGCAAACAGCCCCGGCCGGGCAGGTCCAAGCGAGCCCTTCCGTCTGGCTGCGGTCGACCTGCACCAAGCTGTGCGGTAGATCCATGGGGTCGGTGACCTCGGCTGGCGCGGTTGCATAGACCGGCAGCAACGGCCGCGGGTAGGTCGACTGCGCGTCACTGAGCGTGTACCACGAACCGCGATCGGGATCGGTGGACAGGCAATAGCCGAGGGTGTCGTCGAAGATCGGATCTGACGTGCTGCCGTCGCGCAGGATGTCGAGATTCAGGAAGTCGTCGCCGCACGTGGTCGAAATGGTGGCAAGCGAAAATAGCGCCGGTGCCGCCGCGCCCGCAAGCGTCTGCGTCGGCCAGCCGTACAGCGTCATGTTGGTGATCGCTTTGGCATCGTGCGGGTCGACCTGTTGCAGGCTCAGCAATTGATCTTGCTTCGCCTTCACCAGCGCGCCGCCGAGTGGCAAGCCATCGTTGAGGTTGCCCGCCAGTAGGGAGATCAACTTTTCGGTCAGTTGCACGCCACCATTGCTGCCGAGGCCGAATCCGGTCGGGGCGACTAGCGACGTCAACCGATCGGTCCAGTTGACCTTCGGGTCGTAGGGGAAGACCGGATTGGACAGTGCCATTGAAGAGGGGATATCCATGCCCGTATGACAGCCCATCGACAACGTGTCGTTGCCCACCAAACAGCTTTGCACTTCGTCGGCGGTGTTGAAGTCGAACGGATCAGGCTCCAGATCGCCCAAGGCCGACAAAATGGCATTCGGGTTGCCGTGGGCATCGAAGATGGCGAGTTCCGGCGCGGGGCCTTCGGTTTCGCACGCCAGGTAACTGGTGCGCACGTTCGCTGCCGTCCACCACGACGACTGATCGGTAGTATCGGTGACGTTAAATACATTGAACACGTCCGCGGCCGCGGCTGCTGCCGCCAATCCGTCGTCGAACGGTGGGTAGCCGAACGCCACCCTGTCACTCGACGGCGGGGGCGCGTTCGCTGCGTTGATCTTGGCGAGCACCTGTTCCGGGGTCTCCACCAACACGAACACCGGCACGTCTTCGACGCACAGCTCGCCGCCGAGGTAAGAAAGCGACGCAACGTCGCCATAGCAGCCGTACACCTGCGCATAGCCTTCGAGCGTGGAAACAGCTGCGGGCGACCCGGCCCGCGCCATGATGTCAGTGAAGTAACGCTCGTTGCCGACCGTAGCGACGTCGAGTACCAGGGGCGGCGTCACCACATCGGCACCACCGATGATCCCGATGGCATCGAAGCGCGACGGATCACCGATGATGTCGCTCTTGATCTTGGCGGCTAGGGCACGCCACTCGGCAACGTTGCAGGGATCGTCATCGGCTGCGACGTACCAATCGCCAGGCACGGAGACAAGTGTCGTACCGGCTGGCAAAGCCGCCTCGATGTCGGCCCACACACCATCCGGATCGGCTGGATCGATGCCGTTGGCGATCAGGAAGCGCTCGCGTTGGG
>QJXZ01000353.1 GCA_003248125.1 Gammaproteobacteria bacterium
TCAAAGCACGCCGAGCGCGGCCGACATCGAGGGCACACGTCACAACATGGCGAGCGATCGGGTGCTGGACGCCGATGCCTATCCGCGCATCCAGGCGCACATTCGCGCGACGGCCGTCGACGCGGAACAACTCCGTCTCACGATGGAGGTGAAGGTCGCCGGTCGGACTGCAAGATTGCCCTTGGTGGCCCGCTACGCGCGCTCGACAGCGTCGCTGGCAGTCACTGCGCAGTTCAGCGTCGAGCATGCCGATCTCGGCCTCGAGCCCTACAGCGTGTTGGGCGGTGCGTTGCGCGTGGCGCCGCGCATGGACGTCGAGGTTGATTTGCAGATGACGGCTGCACCCTAGAACCTTCTGCCGCGCTAACGGGACGCCCCTCCGGGGCAAGGCCGTTGCTCCGGGCGAAGTCCTTACTCCGGGGCAAAGTTCGCCTTCGAGGCAAAGTTCGCCTACGAGGCGAGAATTTTGTTACGGATGGTAACGATCGCTGGACATCTGCTCGCGGGCCCCTAGAATTGGTCAGACCAATTTGGTCAGACCAAGTCGAGAAGGAAAGCCTCGAAGCCCATGTCCGAGACCCGCTACGACGCCATCGCCGACGAGTTGACCGAGGAAATCCTCCGCGGCCGCTATCGGCCGGGCGATCGCCTACCCTCCGAGCGCGACTTGGCGGCCCGCTATGGGGTCAACCGCGGCGCCGTGCGCGAAGCGATCAAAAAGCTCGAGCAGTTGGGCCTCGCCTCGGTGCAACCGGGCGGGGCGCGCGTGCAGCCCATCGACGAGGCGAGCCTCGACGTGGTCGGCTGCCTGCTGGCGCTGGACGATGCGCCGGACCCGCGTTTGGTCGAACAAGTGATGACCGTGATGCGCACGCTGATGCAGTTGGCGGTTCGCGAAGCAATGGCGCGCGGCAGCGACCAGGAGATCACCGATATCCGCAACGCAATCGCAGCCATCGGCGATCCCAAGTCGAGCCCCGAGCAGCGCGTGCACGCGCGGCTCGAAGTCGGCCGCCGGTTCATGAAGGCGAGCGGCAACCTGGTACTCGCGCTCATAGGTCGAGCGCTGCGCATGCAGATGTTCGGCGGCGCCGGTCGCGCCGGGCAGTACCTGCACGCCGACGACGATCACGCCGAGTTCGTCGCGCAGATGGATCGCGCATTGGCTTCACGCGACGCTGACGCCGTGATTGCTACCTTCAATCAGATGGTCGGCCACAGCGAGCAACAGGTGCTGACGGCGCTCCGCACCGCACGCGCCGCCAGCAACGGACACACGGGAATTTCGCCATGATGCGCAAACTGGTCGTTCCGGCATTGGTCGTCATCGCGTCGATTTTCGGTGCGGTGACGCTACTCGCCACCAGCCCCAAGCTGACACCGAGCGTGTGCGTGTGATCGCCGCCGATCCGCAACCCGTGGTGCTGAAAGTGAGCTCGCAGGGCACCGTAATGCCGAGCACCGAATCCGATCTCATTCCGGAAGTCTCAGGCAAAGTCGTCTGGATGTCGCCATCGCTCGTGGCGGGTGGCTATTTCAATCAGGGCGATGTGTTGCTGCGGCTCGAGGACAAGGATTATCGCGCCGGCGTCGATCGCGCCTCGGCGGGCATCACGCGTACCAGCGCCGAGTACGAGCACGCACGCTTCGAATATCAGCGTCTGAAGAGCCTCGAGGAACGGCAACTCGTGTCACGCTCGCAAATGGAGAACGCCTTGCGTGCATATCGCGTCGCCGAAGCCGCGGTGCGCGACGCACGCTCGGCGCTCGAGCAAGCGCGCCGAGATTTGGCGCGCACCGAAATCGCAGCGCCGTTCTCGGGTCTGGTTCGCAGCGAGCAGGTGGACATCGGGCAATTCATCGGCCGCGGCGCGCCAATCGCCAAGATCTATGCTTCCAACGACGTCGAGGTTCGCCTTCCCATCGCCGATCGCCAACTCGCCTACTTGAGCGTGCCGATCGGCCATCGCGGCGAATTACCCTTGGATTTGCAGCCGCACGTGACGTTGCGTGCGGAGTACGCCGGCCAGATGCTTACATGGCATGGTCGCGTAGTTCGTGCCGAGGCCGAGATCGACATCAAGAGCCGAATGGTGCATGTCGTTGCACGGGTCGACAACGACGCCCAGCCCACCCCCTTGAGCGTGGGTCTGTTCGTGGATGCCGAGATCGAGGGCCGACTCGCAGAGAACGTGGTGGTGCTGCCGCGTAACGCGCTCCGTGAAGGTGATCGTGTGCTGATCGTCGATACGGAGGACAAGCTGCACTTTCGCAACGTGACACCGCTGCGCCTGTGGGGTGATCAAGTGCTGATTCAAGACGGCATCGAAGCCGGCGAGCGCGTGTGCATCTCACCGGTGCAGACGGCCATCGAGGGCATGCCGGTGGCGCCAGTGTTGGAAACAACGCCCACCGGCGCCGCATAGTCGCGAATCCCAGCCATGTATCGCGCCATCTCATGGTTCGCGCGCAACGCGGTCGCCGCGAACCTGCTCATGTTCGTGCTCTTGTTCGCCGGCGTCATGGCCGTCATGACCGTGCACCAAGAGGCATTCCCCAACATCGATCCCGAGGTTGTCACCGTCTCGGTGCCCTATCTCGGCGCGGCGCCGGAAGAAGTGGAAGAAGGGGTCTGCGTTCGCATCGAGGAGGCGATCGAAGGTACGGACGGCATCGAGAAAATCTACACCACCGCAAGCGAGGGTGTGTGTCAGGTGCGCATCGAGCTCACCGAAGGTGCCGATCCGACACGCACCATGAACGAGATCAAGAGCCAGGTCGATGGCATCAACACGTTTCCTGCCGAAACCGAGAAGCCCATCGTCTCCAAGCTCGTCATCCGCGGCGGTGTGTTGCAGGTGGCGGTGTCCGGTAACACAGACGAACGCACGCTGAAGGAGATCGGCCGCCGCATCCGCGACGACATCGTCGAGATGCCTGGCATCTCGCAAGTGGATCTCGCCTACATCCGCCCCTACGAGATCTCCATCGAAGTCTCCGAATACGCGTTGCGCCGTTACGGGCTGACGATGAATCAGGTGGCCGATGCGATTCGTCGCACCTCCCTCGACATGCCGGGCGGCACCATCAAGACCGAAGGCGGCGAGATTCTGCTGCGCACCAAGGGCCAAGCGTATAGCGGCAACGAATTCGCCGACGTGGTGGTGCTCACTCGCGCAGACGGCACCAAAGTCACGTTGGGCGAGATCAGCTCGATCATCGACGGCTTCGAGGAAGGCGACCTGAAGGCGCGCTTCGACGGCACCGAGGCCGTGGTTGTGAAAGTCTCGCGCGTCGGCAAAGAAGACATCATCGAGATGGCGCGGACGGTGAAGCAATACGTCGCTGACCTACAGCCGACGTTGCCGCCCGGGCTCCACGTCACCGTTTGGACCGACGAATCGCAAGATTTGCGCGACCGCATCAACACGCTGCTCGGCAACGCATTCTCCGGACTGACGCTCGTGTTCGTTGTGCTGGCGCTTTTCTTGCGCTTTCGCCTGGCGTTGTGGGTGACCGCAGGCATTCCCATCGCGCTGCTGGGTGCCGTGGCGGTGTTCCCGTACGTCGACTTCTCCATCAGCTCGCTCACGGTGATGGCTTTCATCCTCGTGCTCGGCATCGTGGTCGACGACGCCATCGTGGTCGGCGAGCGCGTCTACGCACATGAGACCGAAGGCAAGCCACCGATTGTCGCCGCCATCGAGGGCACCTACGAAGTTTCCATACCCGTCATCTTCGGTGTGCTCACCACCATGGCCGCGTTCTTGCCGCTCATCGTCGTACCGGGGCGGATGGGGGAGTTCTTCGGCGTACTTGGCTGGGTGGTGATCATCAGCCTCGTGTTCTCGTTGGTCGAGTCACAGCTCATCCTGCCCGCGCACCTGGCCAACCGAAATCGCGAGGATTCGAATAACCCCATCTCGCGCCGCTGGCTCAAATTGCAGGATCGATTGGGCGGCGGTCTGCAAAGGTTCGCGGCCAACACCTACGAGCCATTTCTCGAGAAGGCGCTCGATTGGCGGTACGTGAGCGCAGCAGTAGGACTCGGCATTCTGATTCTCGCGCTCGCCATGATCGCGAGCGGACGCGTGAACTTTCAGTTCTTCCCACCCATCGAGGGCAATCGCGTGTACGCGACACTCGAGATGCCGGAAGGGGTTTCGATCGACACGACCATCCGTGCCGCAGAGCGGATCGAGCAGGCTGCAGATGCGCTGCGCGCCGAACTGGACAAGGATCGACCGGAAGGCTCCGGCAGCGCGATCGTGCACATGTTGACCAGTATCGGTACGAACATTCCACGGGGCGGACCGCCGAGGCCTGGCGGTGCCGGTCGTAGCCACTTCGCCGAGATCGCCATCGAACTCGCACCGCTCGCGGAGCGCAACAACATGAGCGCCAAGGTCATCAGCACACGCTGGCGTGAGCTGACCGGCAGCATTCCCGACGCCGTGAACCTCGCTTTCTCGGCAGACGCATACTCCGCCGGATCACCGATCGACTTCCAGCTCATGGGCCGCGATGTCGATCGGTTGCAACTCGCGGCTGCAGCGATGCGCGCCGAACTCGGCCGCTACGACGGTGTGTTCGACATTTCCGATTCGTTCCGCGCCGGCAAGCAGGAAATCAAGCTGAAGCTACGGCCTGAAGCGCGCAACTTGGGGCTCACGCTCAACGATTTGGCACAGCAGGTGCGGCATGCGTTCTATGGCGTGGAGGCGCAACGCATTCAGCGTGGCCCCGACGACGTACGCGTGATGGTGCGGCTACCGGAAGACGAGCGGCAATCGATCGGTAACCTCGAGGATATGCGCATCCGCACGCCGGAAGGCATCGAAGTGCCATTCACGAGTGTGGCCGACGTCGAACTCGGGCGTGGCTATTCACGCATCAACCGCATCGACGGCCAGCGCGTGGTGAACGTGACAGCCGATGTCAATCGTGAAGTGGCGAGCCCGGAAGCCATCATCGGCGGCTTTACCGAAGACGTATTGCCGAAGATTCTCGCGCAGTTTCCGGGCGTGTCGATGACGATGTCCGGCGAATCCAACGAGCGTACTAAGGCGATGACCGGCCTCGCTCAGGCCTCTGTGCTCGCGCTGTTTCTCATCTACACGCTACTCGCGATACCGCTGCGCTCGTACATTCAGCCGCTCGTCATCATGAGCGTGATTCCGTTCGGCGCGGTGGGTGCGATCCTCGGCCACTACATCATGGGGTGGCACCTGGTGTTCTTCTCGATGCTCGGCATCGTCGCGCTGTCGGGCGTGGTGGTGAACGCGAGCCTGGTGCTGGTCGATTACATCAACCGTCGACGGCGCGAGGGTCAGTCGCTGTTCACCGCCGTCAGCATGGCGGGCGTTGCACGGTTCCGGCCGATCGTGCTGACGTCGGCGACGACGTTCATCGGCCTCACACCGCTCATGGTGCTCGCCAGCCCGTCGACCGCGATGATCGTGCCCATGGCCATCTCACTCGGCTTCGGTGTGCTGTTCGCCACCGCCATCACGTTGGTGCTGGTGCCGTGCCTGTATTTGATCGCCGAGGACTTCTTCCCGTACAAGGACGTCGAACGAATGCAGGCGATCGCGGCGCAAGAGGAAGCACATCAGCAGGCCATCACCGCCGGCTGAGCGGCGATGATTCTGCCCCGGAGCAACAACTTTGCCCCGGAGCAACGTTAGCAGCGGTTTTTCTTGGCTTGTCCTGGCGGACAGAAGTTGCCGGTGCTGGCCGGCACGACCACGACCTTCGGCGCTTCCGCCGCGTGTTCGTCGGCGTGATCCTTGGTCGTGACCGCTGCACCCGCCGCTGCGCCCACGCCGGCACCGATGATGGCACCCTCGCGGCCGCCGAGCTCGGCACCGATCGCACCGCCCAACGCACCGCCCACACCACCGCCAATGGCGGCGTCCTTCGTCAGGTCATCGGCCATCGCATTCGACGCCAACAGGGCCGTGCTCAACAATAGGGGCAACGTGACACGCTTCATCGCTGGCTCCTCGCCACAGTCATTCAGCCAGTGTGCAGGCGTTCAGCGCTGCACTCAGCGACGCGGTTGGCTGATGGAGTGAGACAAATGTCTCTCGAATCAAAGGAATCGCGCGGCGGCCACCTCAAGGCCGCGATCGAAGGTCTTTACCTGCGCGACATTGCGGCGACGGCAGCACGCCAAGTAGCAAAGATCCCTCGCACTTAGCTCGGGAATCTGGTCGTGGAGTTGCCGCGCCACGCGAGCGTCATCGGGTTCGAGCGGCCAGATCTCGAGCACCGATCGTTCGATGAGTTCCATCGCGCCATCGAGCGCGACCAGCCGACCCACCGGTAGGTACGCGTGCAGGAGTTCCTGCAACACTTCCGCGGAGGTCTGAAGCGGAAGGTGTTCCCGTGCGGCCGCCGCGAAGAATGACCTGGCCTCGTCACGGAGGGGATGCTGCCTGCCAACGGCGTACATGAACACGTTGGTGTCGACGAAGATCACGTACCCGAGTTTGCCCGGCCGCGCGATTTCTCGATCACTGCCAGATGCGTGTCCCAGTCGGGTTCATTCCCCGTGCCTTCCGCTCGATCGCAGGCAGCGAAAAACTCATCGACTTCGTGAGGATTGGCGAAGCGGTGCCGAGTCTGCCGCTCGATACGTTCTCTCGCTGCGCTCCGCAACCACTCACTCAACGAAACACCCTCGCGCCGCGCAGCGTGGACGAACCGATCGCGGTCCTCGTCGGGCAACACAAGCTGAACTCTGGCCATCAATCATCTCAATACACACACTCTATGTGTATGTGTAACATTCATGTGTAACTGATGCAATCAATTCGTCTCCACCACGTGCAGGCTTGCCTAGCCGGCTCCCTATGCGCCGGCCAACAATTGCCATGCGGTGGGTGGGCAGAGAACCTAGCTCTCGGCCGGCGCGCCGAACCTAGGAGTAGCTGACAGGTAAACTGTCCCGAATTACGTCGGCAGGAAGTGCACCGGATAGCTGATGGTGGTGGTGCCGACGTCGCGCTTGCCGAAGTCAAAGAGCCGAATGCGGTTCACCACCTTCGCCACCATGTCGCCGTCGGCGATTTCGCTCGAGATCACCTTGCACTCGAGCACGCGGCCGGTCGGGTCGATGACGAGCTCCAGCACCACCTGTCCTTGGAGCATCGGGTCTTGCCGCAGCGCCCGGTTGTAGATCGCGAAGATGGCGCCCTTGTTGGCGTCGAACACGCGACGGATCTCCTCGATGCTGCGCAGCCGCGGATCGGTCGCCGCAATGGTCTTGCGATTGCCGCCGGTACCTTGCGCGGCCACGGGCGCCTCGACCTTGGTGGTCTCGCGGCCCGACAGCGCCACGCCGCCGACGTCACGCGACAAGGCGCTGACGTTCACGCCGGCGCTGCGCGTGCCATGCTTGGAGGTGAGCACGGACCGGTCGATGGTGGCGGCTTTGCCTGCGCCTTGCGTGATCGACGCCGTGTCGGTGAGTTTCGATACGTCGACGGCGTCGCGCATGTCGGCGAAGGCGTCCTTGAACTGCAATAGGCCCGACATGGCGGCCTTCTCGCGGGCGTCAGCCACGGTCGGCTGAGGTATCGATTGCTCGACCTTGGGCTCCACCACCTTCGGCTCCGGCTTCTTCTCCGGCTCAGGCTTCGGTTCGCTCTTCACCTCCGTCACTGGCGGTGGCGGCGGCATCACGGGCACCGGCTTGTCGAGCACGATGCGCGCCAGCTGCGGCGGCAGCGCCTCGGCCTCCTCTCGCTCGATCTCGGGTAGCGGTAGCCAGGGAATGATCAGCCCAAACACGATGACGAAGGCGAGCGCGCTCGACAGTAATCGGCGGAACCGTCGCTCTTCATCCGCACCCACCGTCCACGGCAGGTCGTATTGATTGAAGCCGATCGCCAAGCTCACGTGCGATCTCCCGTTGTCCGCACGTTGCTCGCCGCGAGATCGTCAGTGGGGACGTCGCTCGGCAACTCGTTCGACACGGGCAATTGATTCACGGCCAGCGATATGCGCGCGAAGTCGGCGGCCTGGCACGTGAGCATGATTTTCTTCAAGAGCCAGTACGGAATCTCGCGGTCACCCATGATGGTGATCTCGAAGCCGTCCTCCGGCAGCTCGCCCTTCTTGGCGGCGCGATAGTCGAGCTCGGTCTTCAGACCGTCGATGACTTGGTTGTCGCGCGCCAGTGTGGCAATGGTCGTCACCGGCCGGCCTTGCACGACGATATCGTCCTGGCTGACCGAGATGACGAGCTGGTTCTCTGGCCTTTGTTCGGAAGTCGAGTCCGGCAGCTTGATCTTCGAGCTGGTGTCGAGCACCTCCACTTCCGAAGAATTCACCATCAGGAAGAACACCAGAATGGTGAAAATATCCATTAGCGAGACGAGATTGAGCGACGCGCCCCTGCGATGCTTCTTCTGCGCGGCGCGGCGCAGCTCCAACCGGTGTGCGCTCATGTCCGCTCTCCCGTCTCCCGTGGGAGGGGCTTCGGCCGGGATGCATCCGCGTGCGCCACACTCGGTGCCGCCTTCGGCGTATCACCCAGCGAAATCACCGGAAACAGCTCGGCTTCGACCATCTCGAGATACTGCACGGTGCGATACGACCGGACCCGATCCATCACCGACACCAGTGTCTGATAGTCGGTCTCTTCCTCGAGCAGGATGGTGATGTCGCGTTTCTCCGGCATGCGGCGCTTCAACTCTTGCATCACGAGGCTCAGCGCGTCGTAGTCGTACGCACCATCGACGGTTGGCAGTGTCTTGATTGCACCGCCGCGACCGTCGGCGACCGTGAGCCCATCCTCGCGTACCACCACTTCCAGGTGTACGAGATCTGGGTCGGGCTCACCGGCCGAGTCACCGGCCGGGAAGTTGAGGTCGATGACGGTCGTGTGGGTGAATACCAGCGAAAGGAGTAACACTGGCACCAACACGATCATCAGGTTCATGAAAGGCGTGACTTCGATCTCCGCCTCTTCGCGGCGCTTGTGGCAGCGCTGTTTCACCCGGTCCATGGTCGATGGCTCCGTCGTCCGTTACGTGGATCAGGCTTTCGCGGCTGCCGCCCCTTTGCCGGCCGGCGGCGGGGCCACCACGGTCTCACCACGCTCTTCGAGCAGATTGAGAAACTTCACCACCGCGATTTCCAAGCTTTCGACGATCGCGCTGGTCTTGCTCTGCAGCATCGAGTGCACGAGCAAGAGCGGGCGACAAGAGTGTGGCCTTCTCGGCAGGATCGGCATTCGCCACGGCGGTGAATGCAGCAATCAGACCGATGATGGTGCCGAGCAGGCCAAGCAGCGTTGCGATGTTGGCAAACGTCGCGAGATAGGGTGTGCGGCGCTCGATGGCCGGCAGCACTTCGAGTAATTGCTCCTCCATCGCGTACTCGATGTCCTGCCGCCGACGCGTGGTGCTCATACGGGCAACTCCATCGGCCACGATGCGGCACACGGCCGATTTCGAGCGCTTGGCGAGTTCCGCCACTTCGCGCAGTCGCTTCTGCCGCAAGAGCGGCAGGATGGCGTCGTAGTCACGCCGGTTGGCGTGCGTTTCCTTGACCAGGTAGGCGAATCGTTCCAGCGCGATGGCGACACCGACGCCCATGACCAGGGCGATCGGATACATGAACACACCACCTTCCTGGAAGAACCCCACCACCATTGCATAAACGTCCATGGTTCACTCCTTTCTTTCAGACGCATCCAGCAGTTCGTAGTACTCGATTTCGCGTCGATATGCCGGCGGGTAAAGACGGCGAAATACTTCCGTATCGGTAAATTCTGGAGACAGCTCGAAAGTCGGCAATCCGCTCGGGTCTTGCCAAGGCACGATGTACAGCACCTTTGGCAATTCCTGGTTGCCACTGATCACAGTTTCGTCGAGCTGAACGCGGCCGGCCGGTCGCGTCCCTGCACCGCTCGCGGCGTCCGCAGCCGGTTCGTTTTCGGCAAACGCTGTCACGGCGTACAAGCCCATCACGACGACGAGCGCGACACCACCGCCCAGCCATTTCATCGTTCGCTGTTTCATGAAGATTCCGCGACCAAAGCGAGCCTGCGCTCGAGATCCATCACCCAGCCGGCCACTTTGCGATCGTCACCACCTTCGATCGACAAATAGGTGCGGTACGACGCCAGGGCATCGGACAATCTGCCTAGGTATAACTCATAGAGAATGCCTAGATTGAGATGGGCCTCGCGAAAATCCGGTTGATGCGCGACGCATGCGAGGTAGTTCGCTTCCGCAGCTGCGAAATCACCTACCCGTCGCGCCATCAACCCGAGTTCGGTGTGGGCCGCGCAGTTACCCGGCTCGGCGGCAATGGCGTGGTGGAATGCCGCCATCGCGCCTTCTGTATCGCCCAGTTCGCTGCGTACCAGACCGAGATTCACCCAGGGTGGTGCCAGCATCGGTTCGCGTAACGTGAGCTCGGCAAGCATCTGCTCGCCGCGCGCCAAATCTCGCGCCTCAATCGCATCGAGTGCGGCATCGAACATCTCCGCGCTCTTGCGGTCGACGGTCACCGGCACCACAGCACCGTTCTGCGTTGCATCGGGCGTACTTTGGCATGCGACCAACACGGCCAGCAGCGCAGCAAACGCGACCGACCTATTGAATGGACTCGACATACGCCACCTCCGCTTCCGGACGATCGAAACGGCCGGGGTTGAGCAACTTCAGCGCCGCGAAGCTACGCTCGACCCACTCGTCGAACACACCGTTCCAGCTGCGCTGGGCATTCACTTCGTGCAACGCGATGGCCTGCTCCTCGAATGGGTAGGCTTGCTCTTCGAGCAGAATTTCATACTGCTCGAGCTCTAGCTCGGAAAGGCCACCGGGACGTGCGCTGTCGAGCACGGAGCGCGACAGCGCGGTATACAGATCGGCAATCTGGAAGTTCGATGCGGTTGCGAATTGCTGCACGCCGTAGCCGTTCACTTTCTCGTAGGCGGCAACGGTCTTCTTCAACGCCGCGGTCTTTCGTGCGAGGCTCTCCTCGAGCGGATGCGTGAGCGCAACGCCATCGAATTCGGTACGCGCATCGCCCGCCAGCGTGTACTGCGCTTGTGCGGCCATGAAATTCATGCGATCCGTCGCGAGTGTACCTTCGCGGTCGGCGAGCTCGACCTTGCGCATCATCCATTGCCGACGGCCGAGCTCGTCGCCAATCCGCTCCGACAGGTTGTCCATGTGGTGGATGGCCTCGAGATTGAGCGCCGCCGGCGTCGGATACGTATCGGCATAGCTAGCAAACGCTGCCATCGCGTCACCGACCGCGTCGATTTCTAGATACATCTCGCCCGCGCGGTAGAGTGCTTGTCGACGTACTTCGACATCGCCGTCGCTCGCTGCGATGCCTCGCAGTTCAGCGGCCGCTTGCGCGAGATCGCCTGACTTCTCGTACAGATCGGCAAGCCGCTTCGGCGTGTCGGCCGCGACGCCGCCGGTACCGTAGACGCGACGGTAGTCGGCGAGGAGCTGCGCAGCTTCCGCCCAGCGCTCTTGCGCTTCAATCACGGCAACCGCATCGAAGTGACCTTTGGCGGCGAGCTCCGACCCGGGCGCGTCATCGGCGATGCGTAGATAGTGACCCACGGCGACGTCGACTTCGCCGTTCCCTTCGGCGAGCACTGCCTGCTGGTAGATGCTCGCCAGCAGCTTCTCGCGAATCGTTTCGTTCGGTTCATCCACATCGGGTAGCGCGAGGATGCGGCGATAGGCACGCTCGGCATCGGCGAATTCGCCCAGCTCGAAGTGGCCATGGCCCAAGATCAAGAGCGCGCTGCGGGCGAGCTTCGGATCGAGCTCATCGCGCGTTCGCAGCAAGTGGCCTGCGAGCTCCATCGCTTCGCTGTATTGGCCGAGTGCGAACAACGCATTGGCGGCATCCGCCTGTACGGCGGGCGCACGGTCATCGCCAGGAAACGTCATGGCGAACTCGATCTGTGCATCGATTCGCACCCGCGTCCACAACTCCCGATCGGCATCGGCAACGGTGGCAAGCACTTCCGTGAGGCCGAGAATCGCGGCGTAGCCGGCTTCGTTGGCCCGTTCGTAGTCGGGATGCTCACGCACCACCCGCTGATACGCGGCAACTGCGGCACCATGGTGATCGGCTTCCGTGTACACCTCGCCGAGCAGGAAGAGATGCTCCGCTACACCTGGGTCGTCCGGGAACGTGGCCACGATCTGCTCGTAGTAGTCGGCGGCCTCCAGGTAGTCGCTGGCAAGCCCAGATGCTTGCGCCTCGCTATGGTTGAGTCGCGACAGCTCAGTGAGATAGTTCTTCAAGACCGGCATGTATTCCGCGCGCGCTTCTTCACCATGTACGTGCCAAAACTCGCTTCTGATGCCATAGCGGGCAATGAAGTCTTCCTTGCGTGGTCGAATCTCACTCGGGAAGTCGGCCGCGATCAGAGTGTCGATCACGCGCTGATGGAATACCGGCGCACGGCGATCGAGTGGATTTTCCTGAATGAA
>QJXZ01000332.1 GCA_003248125.1 Gammaproteobacteria bacterium
AAGCGATTGTAAGAATCCCGTGACCGCCGAGGCGGTGCCTGCCCGTAGTGGCAGCAGATTGAGCACCGCCGCCTGCGCGTTCGGCAGTCCCATGCCCTGGCCGACCTGGGAAATCATCACCGGGACGACCAACTGCCAGGGCTCACGCAGGCCCAATGCATTGGCCAAGATCGCGAGGGCCACGCCCGCCACCGCGACGATCCCGCCGTAGCGCATCATGGCATGCGTGCCGTAGAGGGTGGACACCCGTGTGGCAACGAAGTTACCGGCGATGAAGCCGCCGGCGACCAACATGAAATAGAGACCGTACTCCGCTGCAGGACGTTGCATCAGCTCGACCATCACATACGGTGCGCCAGCGACGAAGGTGAAGAAGATCGTGGATGAAAAGGCCGGATAGAGAACCAACAGCAAGAACGACCGCATGCGCAACAGCTCCGTAAAGCCGCGCAACAGGCCAGTACTACCGGACTCTCTCGCATCGCGCGGCAAACTCTCCGGCACGCCCACGTATGTGAGCACGGTGGCGAGCACGCCAACGACGGCGACCAGCCAGAAGATCGCGCGCCACGAGCTCGCATCGTTCAAAGCACCGCCGATCGCCGGTGCCACCATCGGCGCAACCACCATGACCATGGTGAGCTGCGATATCACGGCCGCGGCGCGGGTTGCCCCGAACAGATCGCGCGCGATCGTGCGCGACAGCACCATGCCTGCCGCACCACCGATGGATTGCACGACGCGACCGAAGATGAGCGACTCGACGTCGGCAGCCAGCGCGCACACGACACTGCCGATCGCAAACAGGAGCAGCCCCACCAACAGCGCCGGTCGGCGGCCAAAACGGTCGGCAAGCGGACCGTAGGCCAAGGTCGCAACGGCGGTTGCGAGCAACGACACGCTGAGCGTCAGTTGTGCGGTTGCAGGATCGACCGCGAAGTCGCGCGCGATGGCCGGCAACGCCGGCACGAAGATCTGCATGGCAAACGGTCCGGTCGCGGTCACCGCCGCAAGTGTGGCGATGAGACCGAACGTGGCCTTCGCGTCGGCGTGCGGCAGGTGCTTCATGTTTGCAGCGTAACGTCGCACGGCTCATGACTCACGCGGCGTGTGTCGCGGCGCCGAATCGCGGCTACGATGTCCGTTGAAGCGGTGCCGCTCGCAAGGACGCCGCAGCAATCCATCGCGAGGACGAATTGATGAGCGAGACCCTGGTGTTGATCGACAAAAGTGCAGGCATCACCACCGTCACCCTGAATCGCCCGGCGACCCTGAACGCCCTTTCCAGCGGCCTACGCACCGCGCTGGTCGAGGCCTTCGATGCGATCGCGCAAGATCCGGCCACCGAAGTCGTCATTTTGACCGGGGCTGGACGCGCGTTTACCGCAGGACTCGACTTGAAGGAGCTCGGCGGCGAGGTGGCATCGGACAATACCGCGGCAACCGTCGAACGCGATGTGGCGCAGGCCCTCGCGGCCATCGAAGTGCCCGTGATTGGCGCGATCAACGGCTATGCGATCACCGGCGGATTCGAGCTGGCGTTACTGTGCGACTTCCTCATCGCATCGACCGAAGCCAAGTTCGCTGACACCCATGCGCGCGTGGGGGTGGTACCGGGCTGGGGTCTCTCACAACGTTTGCCGCGCTTGATCGGCATCAACCGCGCCAAGGAACTGTCGCTGACCGGCAACTATCTCGATGCCGAGACGGCCTATGCGTGGGGACTCGTGAACCGGGTGGTAGCGCCCGCCGAGCTGCTGCCAACCGCCCAGGCGCTGGCGCGCGACATCCTGTCCACGGACCGGCCGACTCGTATGGCCATCAAGCGCATCATGGACGAGGGCTGGTGTGTCGATCTCAACACCGGGCTCGACATCGAGCGCCGCGCCAATCGCGCGCACGCGCGCACCGAGCTCACTCCGGCCAAGGTCGCCGCGCGACGCACGGCGATTCAGGACCGAGGGCGTAGCCAATCGCGTTGACTAGACTCGCCCTGACGCGTTTCTGCGCGCACTATCACCATAGCCAGGTCTCGACGTCGGTCGGCGGTTGGTTGGCCTGCACCCACTGAAAGCCTTTGACGCACCGCACGATCAGCCAAACGGCAACCGCGAGCATCATCAAGAAGCCGATACCCACGAACATCAGCAGACCGCTGACGATGCCGTACAAGAGCCCGATCCAAAAAGTTCGAATCTGATAAGTGAAGTGATCCGCAAGCCACTGCGGTGATTGGCTGCGATTGATGTACGCGATCACGAGCCCGATGATGCCCGTGATCCAGCCGGTCACCAGCCCCACCAAATACAGGATGTATACCAGCTTGACGGTGCCGTTTTGCCCGGCGCCCTGTACTTCTGCCATCGCTCGTTCCTCCTCCTCGCCTTCGTCAAACGCGGTTCACGATCTCCATCAGACGGCCCAGCGTGTCGAGGCGTGCCGCCACCGTGGCGCCGGCCGGCGCCACACGCAACGTGCGCACGCCGGCATCCCGATACGCGACGACCCGTGCCGCCACGTCCGCCTCGGTGCCGAGCAGATTCGCCTCCACCACCATCTGTGCCGGAACCTTGGCGGCCGCTTCATCGCGGCGTCCCGACACCCAGAGCTGTTGAACTTCCCGTGCCGCCTGATTCCAGCCGCCCCGCCGATAGGCGTCATTGTAGAAATTGGTGGTCGGTGAGCCCATCGCACCGAGCGTGAAAGCCATTCCCGGCTTGAGCGGGGCCACCAGTGCGTCGAGATCGTCGCCAAAAGCGACTACGCCGCCGGCCTGGATGTCGAGGCTGGCAAGCGTTCGGCCAGCCGACGTGGCGCCGCGCTCGAGATGCTCGATATGGGCGTCCGCGTGTTCCGGCGTGAACGAAGTGCCCACCCAGCCGTCTGCTTCGGCGCCGGTGAACTCGAGCGCCTTGGGGCCGAGTGTCGCAAGGTAGATGGGCAACGTGGGATTGGCCGGTTGTGCCAAGCGAATGGCCTTGCCTTGCCCACCTGGCCGCGGCAACTCGTAGTGCGCGCCGCGGAATGCGATCTTCTCCCCGGCCAGCGCCAACCGAATGATGGCGATCGCTTCCTTCATGCGCCCGAGCGGATGCGCAAACGGCACGCCGTGGAGCCCCTCGACCACCTGTGGGCCGCTATTGCCGAGACCCAGGATGAACCGGTCGCCCGAGATCGCCGCCATGGTGAGCGCCGTCATCGCCGTCATCACCGGCGTGCGCGCCGTGACCTGCATGATGCCAGTGCCGAGCCGAATCCGTTCCGTGCGGGCGGCGAGGAAAGCCAGCGGCGCAATGGCGTCCTGACCCCATGCTTCGGCAGTCCATACCTGATCGACGCCGAGCTTCTCGGCCTCTTGCACGAATTCGACTTGCTCGTCGAAGTCCCGGCGCCGGCCCGACGCCGCGCCACCGACCCCAATACTCACCTGCATTTGCGCTTCCCCGCTGACCCCACAGCGAGGCTAACGGAGTCCCCGCGTTGAGTCAGCCCCCAGAACGGTATATATGGAGGGCTAAGGGAGAGTTGGGAGGCGTACCGTGCATTTGGCGCTGTTCGATCGCTATGTCCAAGATGGCCGACTGACCATCGTAGAGCCGTCCGGCAGAGCGCACTGCTTCGGGTCCGGCACGCCAGAAGTGACTTGGTCGCTACGTAGGCCCGATGCGATGCGCCGCATCTTGCGCAACCCTAGCCTCGAGCTCGGTGAAACGTACATGGCGGGCGCCTGGGACGTCACCGAAGGCACACTCACCGACCTGCTCCGCGTGTTGCGCACCAACTTGAGCGCCGTGCTGCGTTCACCGATGCTGCCGGCGCTGTCGCGCCTGGTCACCTCTTGGAATCGAATTCGTGCCTCGCGCCGCAACGTAGCTCATCACTACGATCTGGACGAGGCCATGTTCCGCGCGTTCCTCGATCGGGACATGCACTACTCGTGTGCCTATTTCGCGCGTCCCGGCATGACGCTCGAAGAAGCCCAGCAAGCCAAGTGCGAGCACGTTGCGCGCAAGCTGCAACCGCAATCGAGTGATTCGGTGCTCGACATCGGCAGCGGTTGGGGCAGCCTCGGGCTCTACCTCGCGGCCCACCACGGCGTGACGGTCACCGGACTCACGCTGTCGAAGGAACAACATCGTGTCGCCGCGGCCGAAGCGATACGGCGGGGCCTCGACAACCAGGTACGTTTCCTGCTCGAGGACTACCGCCAGCATGCGGCCAGCTATGACCGCATCGTCAGCGTCGGCATGTTCGAGCACGTCGGCCGTCGGTTCATGACGACGTTCTTCAAGAAAGTGAAAGAGGCGCTGCATACTGAAGGCGTGGCACTGCTGCACTCGATCGCCTCGACGGCGCCACCCACGCCGACCAATTCCTGGATTCGGCGCCACATATTTCCGGGCGGCTACATCCCGTCGCATTCGGAAGTGCTGGCCGCCGTCGAGCGCGCCGGACTCGTCACGACCGACCTCGAGGTGTTGCGCGACCACTACGCGCTGACCCTCGCCGAATGGAACAAGCGCTTTCAAGCCCGACGCGAAGTGTTCGCAGCGAGCCAAGGCGAAGCCTTTTGCCGGATGTGGGAGTTCTACCTGGTCGCGAGCCAAACCGCGTTCGAATGTCGCGACCTGGTGGTCATGCAACTGCAGCTTGGCCACCGTGGCGTCGCGCTGCCGATCACGCGCGACTATCTCTATTCGCCGAATTGAGCGCGGTGCGCACCTGCGGCGCCGATCAGTCCGAGGTAAGGGCTCACGACGGCGACGGTGGCGATCGGTCGGAGGTAGTCGGTCATCGGCCCACGCGCCTCGAAGCGGCGCCGAAACTGACTAGCCGCCAGTGCATCGAGCAGATGCGGGATCATACCGCCGCATAGATACACGCCGCCTTCGGCACAAACCGTGATGGCGAGGTTGCCGGCCGCCCCGCCGAGCAGATTGCAGAACAACTCCACCGTCTGATGACAGACCGGATCTGCCGCCTCTCGCGCCGCTGCGGTAACGGCTTCCGGCGTGTCGACTGATGGTGCACACCCCCACACCGCGCACACGGCACGATACAGGTTGACGAGCCCCGGACCAGACAGCACCGTCTCCCAGCTCACGAATTGCGTTTCCGCGCCGAGCAACTGGTAGATCTCGTGCTCGAGGGGGCTCGTACTCGCGAGATCGCCATGGCCACCCTCGGACGGCATCGCGCGGTAGCCGTCGGGAGTGGCGAACAGCATGCCCATGCCGAGCCCGGTGCCTGGGCCGATGAGAGCCTTGGTGCCGGGTCGCGGTTCGACCTCGGATAGCGCGACCAGCGCCTGCGACTGGACTCGCGGAATGCCCATGGCCGCGGCCGCGAAATCGTTCAAGATGAGCACTTCGCGGGCGTGCTGCGCCAGCCGAGCGGCATCGATTTCGAGCGTGCCGTTCGTCAAGCGGCCGACACCGTCCGCCACCGGACCGGCAATCGCCACACAGATTCCAAGTGCGTCCTTGCCGTGGCGCGCGATGAAACTTTCGATCAGTGACTCGGTGGTATCGACGTCGCGCGTTCGCACCACCTCGACGTGCGCAATTTCCGAGCCCCGTTCGATGCGCGCAACGCGCGCGTGTGTGCCACCGATATCGGCAACCACGAGGGGTTTCATGCAGGTAGCACTCGCAGCGACTGCAGCGTGCGCAGGCGATCGTTGAACATGTCGAGACTATCCATGCACTCCGTGAAACCGAACTGACGGATCTTGATGGTGCTCAACAACGTGTCGTGGGGATCGTGGCTGTAGCCGAACACGGCGTCCGCGAACTGCCAACTCGAACCAACCAGACTCGCCATGTCGGGCGAACGAAGGCGATCACGCGCGACGATTCGCGCCCAAACGCCGGCATGCTTCGGCATCTCGTCCGCCAGACACTTGGGCTGCGGCGCATCGACGTCCATACCGAACACTTCCGCCACCGACTCGACCACGCGCCGCCATGTGACCACGTCGCCATTGGTCACATTGAACGTTTCGCCGCGACAACGCGGCGTAGTCGCAGCCCAGAGAACGGCACGCGCCAACAGATCGGCGTCGGTGACCTCGGTCACGCATTCGCCACCACCCGGGAACCTGAGCGGCTGGCCCAGCTCGCGCATGACTGCCGCGTAAACACCGATGGCAATGATCAGGTTCATCGGACTGCCGATTGCATGCCCACAGACCACTTGCGGTCGCAGGATGCCGAAACTCCACGCCTTGCCCGCCGCGGCGGCGCGCAGATGATCCTCCTGCTGCCAGTAGAAATTCGCGCCGTCGGGACGCGGTTCGCGTTCCCTGCCGGGCACGCGCATCGGTCGCAGGTGGGCGGCATACGCCTTTGTACCTTGCAGCAAGGTGACGTGCCGCAGCGCCGCACGATCGGCGAACGGATCGAGCGCATGCTCGAACATGAGGCGATTGGTTTCGATCTGGACCGGTTCGCGCCAGCCAGCGATGAGCGCCGGTCGCTCGTACAGAGCGGCGAACACCAGGTGACTCACATCGTCGAACGCCCGCGCCCGCAACTGATCTCGGCAGGCAGCGCCATTGGTGAGGTCGAGCTGCAAATCGGGCCCGCGGCGGGAAATACCGACGGTTTCGAAACCGGCTGCCGCGAACGTGCGCAACGCCGCCTCGCCGACCAGGCCCGTTGCGCCGAACACCACCGCTTTCTTCCGATCCATGGCATTCGATGTTACCGGATGGAAACGCGCCAGGCGCTTGCGTATCGTGCCGCGGCATGAGCGCTCGAATCGCCACGTTAGTCCTATTCGCGATTGCCTTCGTCACGGCGCAGGCGCGCGTCCTCAATCTCGGTAGCGACGGCGAGCCGGAAACGCTCGATCCGCACCGCTACAACCTGCGCCTCGAGGAGACGCTGCTGAACGATCTATTCGTCGGGCTCACCACGTTCGACGTGCAAGGGCGGGTGAGCCCCGGCTGTGCCGAATCCTGGCGGACCAGCGAGGATGGTCTGACGTGGACCTTCGAGCTGCGCGATGGGTTGCGCTGGTCGGACGGCACGCCCCTCACCGCGCACGACTTCGTCTACTCGTTGCGGCGGCTGCTCGATCCTGCCACGGCCGCGAGTCTTGCCTACTTCTTGTATCCGATCGCGAATGCAGAGGCGGTGAACACGGGCAAATTGCCAACCACGGCGCTCGGCGTCGAAGCCATTGACGACACCACGTTGGTTATTCGCCTGGCAGCGCCGTTCCCGTTCCTACCCGAGCGACTCATGTACCCGACAGGGTTTCCAGTACCTCGACACGTGATCGAGCGCGTCGGCGATGCGTTCATCAAGCCCCAGCATTGGGTGTCGAACGGCGCGTTCGTGCTCACCGAATGGCAACCACAAGCGCACGTGCGGATGGCACCGAACCCGAATTTCTTTGCCGCGCGCGACGTCTCGGTCGACGGCGTCGTGTACTACGCCGGCGGTGATGCCAACACGGCGTACAACCGTTATCGCGCTGGTGAGCTCGACACCATCGGCGGGTTTCCAGGTAACGAGCTGGCGTGGGTGCGCGCGCACCTCGGCAAAGATCTGCGCATGTCACCGCTACTATCCATCATGTATCTCGTCTTCAACGTCACCCAGCCGCCTTTCGACGATGCGCGCGTGCGCGAAGCTTTGGCGCTCGTCATCGATCGCGCACTGATCACCGATCGCGTAATGGGCACCGGTGAAGTACCGAGCCCATCATTCGTACCGGCGATGGTGGAGGACTACACGCCGGTGCCCTATCCGCACATCTCCTTGCCGCGCGCCGCGCGCCTCGAGCGGGCACGTGCGCTGCTCGCGGACGCCGGATTCGGAGCCGGTAAACCGCTCGATGTCACCCTACGCTACATATCCGGTGCCGATACGAAGAAGGTGTACGTTGCAATTGCGGCGATGTGGAAGGAGATCGGCGTACAAGCGCGCCTACACCAAGCAGAGCTCAAGGTGCACTTCGCCGATCTCAGGCAAGGTAATTTCGAGGTGGCACAAGCCGGTTGGTTCGGCGAAAGCCATCCCGAGCACTACCTCGGTCTCTTGGAAAGCGGCACGGGCAACGTAAACTACGGCCGCTTTGTCGATGCCGAGTTCGATCGGTTGATGGCGCACGCCAAAACGTTGCCGGATCGCAGCGCCCGTCTTGCCGCATTGCGCGAGGCGGAAGCGCGCGCCGCGACGCTATTCCCGGTGGTGCCGCTCTACAGCGTGATGATTCGTAGTCTCGTCAACCCACACATCACCGGCTGGGTGGAGAATCCACGTAACGTTCACCCCGCCCGGTTCTTGGGCTGGCAGTAGGCACGATCGCGCGTGCTCGCTCACGTGCTCACGCGGTTGCCGATTTTGCTCGGCACGTTCGCCGTGATCGTCACGGCAGCATTCTTCTTGATGCGGCTGGCGCCCGGCGGTCCATTCGACGATGAGCGACGGCTACCGCCCGAGATAGAAGCCAACCTGCGCGCCGCCTATCACCTCGACGAACCGCTACCGGCCCAGTACCTGCGCTATGTCGGCATGGTGTTGCGCGGCGACCTCGGGCCGTCGTTCAAGCAGAAGGACTTCGACGTCAACGAACTGATCGCGGCGGGGCTGCCAGTGAGTCTCACCATTGGCGGCATCGCGCTCGCTTTCGCGCTGATCCTCGGTGTGACGCTCGGCACCGCCGCAGCATTGCATCGCGACGCCGCTGGCGACTTCACGATCATGGGGTTCACGGCACTCGGGCTCGCGCTGCCTTCGTTCGTGATCGGTCCGCTGCTGGGGCTCGGCTTCGGCGTGATGCTCGGCTGGCTGCCCGCGGGCGGCTGGGGAAGCGCACGCCACTGCTTGCTGCCGGCGCTCGCGTTGGGACTGCCGTTTTTGGCCGCAATTGCGCGGCTGGCGCGCGGTAGCGTCATCGAGGCGCTGGCCGCGCCGCATGTCCGCACCGCGCGCAGCAAGGGATTGAGCCGGCACCGGATCCTGCTTCGTCACGTGTTGCCCGGCGCGCTTACACCGGTGGTGTCGTTTCTCGGTCCGGCCGCAGCCGCGATGCTGGCCGGCTCGGTGGTCATCGAACAGGTATTCGCGCTGCCAGGTCTCGGCCGGTATTTCGTGCAAGGCGCGCTCAATCGTGACTACACGCTCGTGATGGGCGCCGTGATCGTGTACGCGACGATGATTCTGGCCTTCAACCTGATCGTCGATCTCGCATACGCCCGCCTCGATCCCCGCCTTCGGGTGCGGTCATGAACGACGCAACGAAGTCGCGTCTTCGGCACAGCTTCCGCGCACCAGTGGTCCGTGCAGCAACCGGCATCATCGCGTTCGTCGTGCTGTTCGCCGCGCTCGCCCCTTCGGTTTCCGGTTGGCAGTACGATCAGATCGATTGGGACCGAATAGCAGAGCCGCCCGATGCCAGCCACTACTTCGGCACCGACGCGGCCGGCCGCGATCTCTTCACGCGCGTGGCCATGGGCGCACGCACATCGCTGGCCGTTGCATTGCTGGCCAGCGCGGTGAGCTTCGTCATCGGCCTACCGTGGGGCGCGATCGCGGGATACATCGGTGGCCGCATCGATCAAGCGATGATGCGCATCGTCGATGTGCTGTACGCGCTGCCTTTCGTGTTCTTGGTGATCTTGCTGGTCGTGGTGTTCGGCAGGAACATGTACTTGCTGTTCATCGCCTTGGGCGCCATTTCTTGGCTGGATCTCGCGCGCATCGTGCGCGGGCAAACTTTGGGCATTCGCAATGAAACGTTCGTGCTCGCAGCGCGGTGCTTGGGGGCGAGCACGCCATACATCGTCAAACGCCACTTGGTACCGAACGTCATGGGCCCCGCGCTGGTGTACACCACACTGACTGTGCCCGGGGTGATGTTGGCAGAGAGTTTCTTGAGCTTCTTGGGTCTCGGCGTACAAGAGCCGGAAACGTCGTGGGGTGTACTGATCGCCGACGGTGCACGCGACATGGAATCCTCGCCATGGCTGCTCGCGTTTCCCGCCGCGTTTCTAGCCGCCACGTTGTGGAGCATGAACTTGCTCGGCGATCGCTTGCGCGACGTGTTCGACCCGCGGCACGGGGTCGGCGATCGCCCCCGACCTGGCTCTCTGTAATCGGCCGGAAACTCGGGACAGTTTACCTATTTCCTATTCCTACCTTTGACGCCGAGCCTGTGAGGAGGAAATAGGTAAACTGTCCCGAATTTCCCGCGACTTCCATCTACACTGCGATGCACGCTTAAGGACACACCATGACCATTAGCGCCGGCATCGGTATCGCCAATTTCACGTTCGACGACGGTGCCGGCTTCTTTCGCTGGGTGAAGCTCTGCGACGACGGCGGTATCGATTCCATCTGGCAGTCCGACCGCATCATCGGCACCGACCCCACCCTCGAGTGCATGAGCGTCATGGCTGCGCTCGCCGGTGCGACCCGGCGCATCAAATTCGGCATGAACGTCGCAAGCCTCGGCTTACGCGATCCCGTGCTCACTGCCAAGGCGTGCGCAACCATCGACGTGCTGTCGAACGGCAGGCTGCTGCCCGCGTTCGGTATCGGCAGCGCTCGCAGCCGCGACTACGCGGCGACCGGCACGCCGACCAAAGGTCGGGGCAAGCGCATGGACGAAGGGCTCGAGATCCTGACCCGGTTGTGGCGTGAACCGCACGTAAGCCTGCAAGGTGAGTTCTATCGATTGGAAGACGCAACCATCGCGCCGCGACCCATTCAGCAACCGCTGCCACTGTGGGTTGGCGGTTCGGCGGCCGGCGCTATCGACCGCACCGCGCGTTGGGGTACCGGCTGGCAGGCTGGCATCGAAACCGCTGCGGAGGTCGCGCCTGTCATTCGTGCCATCAAGGCGCGTGGCAGTGAGATCGGCCGCACCATCGACGAGGATCACTTTGGCGCCGGTTTTGGCTTTCGCTTTGGGGCACCCGATGAGCCGATCGTCGCGCGCTATCGCAGCGGCCTCGAAAAGCTACTCGGAAAGCCGGCCGACGCGTACGTCGCGATCGGCGGTGCCGACGAGATCATGGCGCGCATAGAAGATTTCCGGGCCGCGGACGTGCACAAATTCATATTGCGGCCGATCGCCTTCGGTACCGATGACATGATCTCCCAAACCGAACGCCTCATCGAAGCGGTTTTGCCGCGGATCAAGGCACTCAACCGTCACTAGAGCTTGGCGACGGCCTGCGCGGCTTGCGCGTACATCCGATTCCAAGTCGGGCTCACCGTGAGCTCGTTGATGCAGACATGGCTCGGCATGCGCGCGATGAAGGCGATGATTGCGCCGCAGTCTTCCGACTGAACCATCTGCGCCTTCTCCGCCGCCGTGACCGGCACCGGCCGATTGTCCAGAATGGGCGTCGCGACCTCGCCGGGGCAGATCGCCGTGCAGCGCACGCCGTGGATGCCAGCCTCCATGTTGAGGCTCTCGGTCATCGCGTTCATGGCATGTTTCGCGGCGCTGTAGGCAGGCCCGGTGAGCATGCTCGGGTACTTGCCGGCCCAGGACGAGACGTTGACGATCAAGCCGTCCCGCTGCGTCATCATGGTCGGCAACACGGCCTTCGCACAGTAGAAGGCGCCGTCGAGGTCGACGCGGATGACGCGATCCCAGTCCGCCAGCGTGATGTGGTGCCAGTGGCGATTGCGGGCATTGAGCCCGGCCGAGTTGACCAGCACGTCGACCCGTCCATAGCGCGCGAGGATACGGTCGCGGCAGCTGAGCACCGCCGCCTTGTCGGCGACATCGAGCGGCTCGACCAGGGACGCTTCGCCCAATTCGCTCGCCAGTGCCACGAGCGGTTCGCGGCGCCGTCCCGAAAGCACCACGTGCATGCCGGCGGCGGCTAGCGCACGCGCGGCCGCTTCGCCGATGCCAGTGCCTGCGCCCGTGATCCAAGCGACCTTGCCGGTCAGATCCCGCATCCCTATACTCCGCGCCTCTTTCCGCGCCCCATTCTGGCGCAGCCGCGCGCACGCGCACCACTGCGGTTCGTAGATCCCCGCATGGGCGTATGGCTCGCGCGGCGTTAGGTTTGGAAAAAATGCAGGAAATACTGGCAGTTGCCTGCAAAGCGAGCAGCACCGAGCGAGTTGGCGTAATTCTTGTTTAACAAACGTCGGGTAGCCTTCGCTCGATTTCAGGAGGTATAGGACAGTGGCGATCAGAAACAACCCTTTCGAGTTCATCGACGCCGTGATCGACCCGATTCCCGTGGTCGGACCGCTATGGGCCGACGTGCTGTACACCGTGCTCGGGTTGAGCGACGCCTTCAATCTGCGGCACTTGAACGACGAACAGGCGCCGGTGCCGACCGCGCGCAACGTCATCGAGATGGCATCCAAGCCGGACAGGGCACCCCTCAAAGCCGCCGCGTGATGGGCCGCTCGCCACGTGCCGGTGCTAGCATCGGCACATGGACGCGAGCGAACTCGTCAAACGGATCCGCGGCGACGGCTACGCCATTGTCGCCAACGCCGTCGACTGTACCCTCGTCGAAGCCATCAAGCGCGAGCTCGCGCCATGGCTCATGCGTCAGCACATGGGACGCAACGACTTCGAGGGCTATCACACGGAGCGGGTCTATGCGCTGCTCGCCAAGGCACCGAGCATTGCCGGGCTAATCGAGCATCCGCTCGTGCTGGCGATCGTCGATCAACTACTGCCGGTCAACTACTTACTGTCGGCCGCCCTCGCCATCAATGTCCATCCAGGCGAGACACCACAACGCTTTCACGTCGATGACGCCGGCGGCAATTTACTGAAGCGTCCGCGCGTGCACGTCGGCGTCAGTACGATGTGGGCGCTCGACGATTTCACGGTAGCGAACGGCGCCACGGAAATCGTCCCCGGCAGCCACCTGTGGGAGGAAGGCCGCGAGCCGACGCCCGCCGACGCCGTCACCGCGGTCATGCCTGCCGGGTCGGTGATGATCTTTCTCGGCAACGTGCTACACCGCGGTGGCGCCAACCAGAGCACGGGGGTTCGGCTAGGGATAACGCCGCAATACTGTGCGCCGTTCATTCGGCAACTGGAGAACATGGTGCTCGCAGTGCCCCCGGAGATCGCCGGCCGCTACAGCGATCGCATTCAGTCGCTGCTCGGCTACTCGGTGGTGGAGCCCGGCTTCATGGGCTATGTCGACGGCCTCCACCCGAAACGCCTCATCGACCCCGAATACCGTGGCCGCAAGGCGCGGGGGATTCCCTCCTAGGCCTGAGGATCGCGGGCAGCCCGCTCCCACAGTGACGCTACGCGAAGCTCGCGAGGAACTCGAGCGTGCGGTCGTAGGTCGCCGTATCGCCGGCGGTGATTGCGGCGTTGAAGTCGGTCACGCCGATGCTTTCCAGACGCTTGATCTCGCCACGCAAGTAGTTTTCGTCACCGGCGAGTGCAATGTCGGCTGGACCCTTCGCGCCCTCTCGGTCGAGCATCGCGCGATAGGAGGGCAATTGACCGTAGATCGTCAGCTGTTGCGCTATCGCCTGACGCGCCTCATCGGGCTTGTTAGTTAGCACGACGGGAAAGCCACCAACGATGATTGGATCGGGCTTGCCCGCATCGCGCGCCGCCGCACCGATCGTCGGAATGATGTGACCCGCCATGGTCTTCGGTCCGACCATCCAGGTGGTGGTGCCGTCGGCCAGCTCACCCGTGAGTTTGAGCATGGCCGGTCCAAGCGCCGCGACGATTACGGGTACCGGCTCGGCACCGGGGACGGTGAGCGCGACACCATGCACACGATACTCCTCACCGTCGAAGTTGACGGTCTCGCCGCGCAACAACGGGCCGAGCACTGTCAAGTACTCACGCATGTGTCGCGCAGGCTTGGCGTAGGAGAACCCGAGCATGTTCTCGATCACCACTTGGTGCGACAAGCCGATGCCGAGGTAGAAACGATTGCCGGTGGCCGAAGCGGCCGTGAGTGCTTGCTGTGCGATCGCAGTTGGGTGACGCGGATAGGTGGGTACCACCGCGGTGCCGAGCGCTACCTTGTCGGTCTCGCGGCCGATGAGCGTGAGTGCCGTGATGGCATCGAACGAGAAAATGTTCGCCATCCAAACCGCACCGAAACCGAGAGTTTCGGCGCGCTTGGCGATTGCAATGACGTCGTCGATGCCGCGCGTTGTGCCGTCGGCACCGATCATGATTCCGATGCGCATGGGTGTTCTCCAGAATTGGGACAGTTTGAGAATTGGTGAGAATCGGGGACAGTTTACCTATTTCCGCAGTGGTGGTTTGGCAGCCGAAGACGGCGACGGAAATAGGTAAACTGTCCCCAATTCTCGGAGCATCGCACCATGCCAGACGTCGCATCGTTCTCGGACATCGAAGCCCGTTTCAACGACATCACGCGCCGCGTGGTGTGGGCAACGGTCACCACTATCGACCGCAAGAATCGGCCACGATCGCGCATCTTGCATCCGGTCTGGGAAGGCAACGTGGCATGGATCGCCACCCGGCCTTCGAGCCACAAAGCCAAGCACCTCGCCAACAACCCCTACGTCTCGTGCACGTATTGGGATCAGAAGCATGAGCAGGTCATGGCCGATTGCAGAACCGAGTGGATCGACGACCCAGCGACCAAGAAACGCATCTGGGCGCTGATTAAAACGACCCCAGAACCCGTTGGCTACGATCCGGCGACGATCTGGAAGGACGGTCCCGAGAGTCCGGACTTCGGCGTGCTGAAATTGATCCCGTGGCGCATCGAGGTGTGGAGTCTGCCCGACATGGCGCAGGGCAAACCCGCGCTGGTGTGGCGGTCGCAAGCCTAGGCGCCGCTATAATCGCCGGCTTTTGCAACTCAGGGGACCTCCATGGCTAGAGAGACGATCGCCATCTTGGGCGGCACCGGCGACCTCGGCACCGGCCTCGCCATTCGCTGGGCGAAGGCGGGACACACCATCGTCATCGGCTCGCGCACCCAGGAAAAGGCGGACGCTGCCGTCGCCGCGCTGAAGAAAGTGAGCCCGCAGACCGAAGCCAAGGCCATGGTCAATCCCGCTGCCGCCGCGGCTGGTGACATCGTGGTGCTGACGGTACCGTTCGAGCACCAGTTGTCGACACTCGAGTCCGTGCGTGACGGCCTGAAAGGCAAGATCTTGATCGACGTGACCGTACCGCTGGTGCCGCCCAAGGTCGGCACCGTGCAATTGCCGCCTGAAGGCTCAGCTGGCAAACGCGCGCAGGATCTGCTCGGTGACGACGTGCAAGTGGTCACCGCGTTCCAGAACATCGCCGCGCACCTCTTGCAGCAAGACGTGGTCATCGAGTGCGACGTGCTCGTCGCCGGCAACAAGAAGGCCGCCCGCGAGAAAGTCATCGAGCTGGTCGAGGAAGCCGGCTTGCGCGGCTTCCACGCCGGCCCGATCGAGAACTCGGCTGCCGCGGAGGCGCTGACATCGGTTCTCATTCAAATCAATCGGCGCGGCGATATCTCCCACTCGGGCATCAAGATCGTCGGCCAAGGCGATCACTGAACTCATGACGACGCTGACGGTGCTGCCCCTCGCGGGCATGCCGATGGTCGAGGCCGGCGACGATCTCGCGGCACTCATTGGCGACGCGCTCGCGCGGCAATCGATCACGCTGACCGACGGCGACATCTTGGTCGTCGCCCAGAAGATCGTTTCGAAGTCGGAGGGCCGACTGGTCTCGCTCGCCGATGTCACGCCGTCCGCAGCAGCCGTCGCATTGGCGGCGGAGACGGAGAAGGATCCACGCCTCGTCGAACTCATCCTGCGCGAGTCGACCGAGGTATTGCGCAAAAAACCGGGCGTGTTGATCGTCCGCCACCGGCTCGGCCTGGTCGGCGCACAGGCCGGCATCGATCAGTCGAACGTCGAACACGGCGCCGACGATAACGCCTTGCTGCTTCCCGAGGATCCCGATGCGTCCGCCGCCGCGTTGCGCTCCGCGCTCGAGAGCCACCACGGTGTGCGCCTCGGTATAATCGTTAGCGACAGCATGAACCGACCGTGGCGGCTGGGTACGATCGGTGGCGCCATCGGCAGCGCCGGCATCACGGTACTCGACGACCGCCGCGGGCTCTCCGACATCTACGGCCGCGAGCTGAAGGTGACGCTCATCAATCGCGCCGACTCGATCGCCACGATCGCGACGCTGATCATGGGCGAGACCACCGAGCGCACACCCGTTGCGCTCGTGCGCGGCTTTCCCGCTGAACAGAGCGACAGTCGAGCGCGCGACATCATCCGTCCGCTCGAAGAAGACATGTTCCGGTGACCGACCGATACGTCGCTATCACCGGCGGCATCGGCGGCGCCAAACTCGCGCTGGGATTGAGCAAGGTGCTGGCCGCCGATGACGTGACCTTCATCGTCAACACCGGCGACGACTTCGAGCATCTGGGGCTCACCATCTGCCCGGACATCGACACGCTCTGCTATACGCTGTCGGGGCTCGCCAATCCCGAACTGGGTTGGGGCCGCGCCGACGAGAGCTGGCACTTCATGGCCGCGTTGGACGCCTTGGGTGGCGAGACCTGGTTCAACCTCGGCGATCGGGATCTCGCTCTGCATGTCGAGCGCACGCGCCGGCTAAAGTCCGGCGAGTCCCTGACCGCGGTTACCGCGCACATCGCCCAGGCGCTCGGTGTCGAGCATCGAGTGCTGCCGATGAGCAACGACCGCATCAGCACGGTCGTGCTGACCGGCGATGGGCCACTCGCCTTCCAGCATTACTTTGTTCGCGACAAGTGCGCCCCCGAAGTCACCGGCTTCCGCTTCGACGGTGCCGACCGTGCGGCGCTGTCCGCGGAAGTCGTGCAGGCATTGCATGACGACGCGCTAGCCGGCGTCATCATCTGTCCATCCAACCCGTACGTCAGCGTCGACCCGGTGCTCGCTGTCCCGGGCATGCGCGATCGGCTCCGCGCACTCACTTGCCCAGTCATCGCCATCTCGCCGATCGTCGGCGGCGCCGCCATCAAAGGTCCAACCGCCAAGATGATGGCCGAGCTCGGTGTGCCATCGACCGCCGAAGCGGTCGCCAAGCACTATCGCGATGTGCTCGACGGCTTCGTCGTGGATCGCGCGGATGCCGCGCTCGCCGCCGCGGTGGAAGCCCTTGGAATCGCCAGTGTCACCACGCAGACGGTCATGCTAACGTTGGCCGATCGCATCGATCTCGCGCGCGATTCGCTCGAGTTCCTGCACAGAATCAAATAGTTACCATTCAAAGAGGACGATGCCGTGTGGGCGGTAGTGCCGCTCAAGAACCCGACTGACGCCAAGCAGCGCCTGTCCGCGGTACTGCGCGCGGCCGAGCGTGCGGCACTCATGCTGGCGATGGCCGAAGACGTGATCGTCGCGCTCCAAGGCGCGCGCGGGCTCGATGGCATTCTGCTCGTGTCACGGGCTCGAGAAGCACAGGACCTCGCCCGTCGCCACGGCATCGACTGCTGGGCGGAGGCTGCAGGGTCGGATCTGTCGGAGTCCGTGCAGGCTGCCGGCGGCTACCTAGTCGCAAATCGCCGTGCCAAGGGCACGATGATCGTCCCCGGCGACGTACCGCTCATCACACCCGCGGACGTCGAGGCAGTGCTCACGGATCACGATCAACTAACGCTGGTGCCGGACGCCGACGGCGACGGCACCAACTGCATTGTCTCGACACCGCCCAACTTGATCCGCTACCGCTTCGACGGTCACAGCTTCAAGCCGCACGTCGAAGCTGCGTACGGCATCGGCATCACGCCACGTATCGTGCGTAGCGAGCACTTCGGTGTCGATGTGGATTCGCCCCAGGATTTGCGCAACGTCTTGGCTCGGCTTGGAAAAACGGTGACGCGTACATACATAGAAGGAAGCGATATAGCATCCCGATTGGCGCATCCCCATAATGCCTCGACCGCCGTCTGATCGTTGCGACGGCAGGAGCTTAAATACTCATGAATTCGAACTCGGCCGCAGCGATCGATGCGGCCCTCGCAGGTCGGCTGCCGAGCCAGGCGTCGGCTTTGGCACTGGCCGACGAGCTAGACACCGCGGCACTTGCTCGTGTCGCGGCAAGCTTGCGCGATCGCGGTCACGGCCAGCTCGTCACCTATTCGAAGAAGGTGTTCATTCCGCTCACCCATTTGTGCCGCGACGTCTGCCACTACTGCACGTTCGCGCAGACACCAAAGAAGATCGACGCACCCTACATGTCCATCGAGCAAGTGCTCGAGGTCGCGCGGCAAGGCGCTGCGCTCGGCTGCAAGGAGGCGCTGTTCACCCTCGGCGAGAAGCCGGAGCTGCGCTATCGCGCCGCGCGAGAAGCGCTCGCGGCGATGGGCTACACCTCCACACTCGACTATCTGCATGCCGCCGCCGAAGCGGTGGTCAACGAAACCGGCTTGTTGCCCCATGCCAATCCAGGAACGATGACCGCCGACGAGCTGGCCAAGCTGCGAACGGTGTCGCCATCAATGGGCATCATGCTCGAATCGGCATCGGTTCGACTGACCGAAAAAGGCCTGCCGCACTACGGCTCGCCCGACAAAGTGCCCGCTGTCCGACTGGCGACACTCGAGCTCGCGGGGCGCGCTAAAGTACCGTTCACCTCCGGCATTTTGATCGGCATCGGCGAGACCAGGCGCGAACGCATCGAGTCGCTCTTGGCGCTTCGCGATCTAAACGAACGGCACGGTCACATCCAAGAAATCATCGTGCAGAACTTCCGTGCCAAGCCGAACACCAAGATGGCGCGGGCACCGGAGCCCGACCTCGACGACTTGCTGTGGACCATCGCGGTCGCCCGCATCGTATTCGGCGCCGACATGAGCATTCAGGCGCCGCCGAATCTGTCGCCGGGGGTACTCGAGAAGATCGTCGCTGCGGGCATCAACGATTGGGGCGGCGTATCGCCGGTGACGCCCGACTTCGTCAATCCGGAGGCCCCGTGGCCGCATCTCGATGAACTCGGCCGCGAGACAACGCGCGCCGGCAAGATGCTGGTCGAGCGGCTGACGATCTATCCGCAGTACGCGCGCGAATCGGCGAGTTGGGTCGACGACGCGCTGCGACCGCGGCTGCTCACCCTCATCGATGCCGACGGCATGCCGCGCACCGACGACTGGTGCCCCGGCGAGCACAGCGATCCGCCGCCGGCCGATCGCCACGCGATTAACGCGCCGGCGGGCGCGATCGACCGGCACCTCGGCGCAATTCTCGAACGTGCCGAATGCGGCGAAGATCTCACCGAGGCCGATGTCGTGCGGCTGTTTCGCGCACGTGGCTCGGAATTTTCCACGGTCGTGCAAGCGGCCGATCGATTGCGCAAAAAGGTCAACGGCGACGTCGTCAGCTTCGTCGTCAATCGCAACATCAACTACACCAACATCTGCTACTTCAAGTGCCAGTTCTGCGCATTCTCGAAGGGCAAGTTGTCAGAGAATCTTCGTGGCAAGCCGTACGACCTCGAATCCGAGGAGATTCGACGGCGCACGATCGAGGCATGGGAACGCGGTGGCACCGAAGTGTGCATGCAGGGCGGCATACATCCCGACTACACCGGTGAAACCTACATCGACATCTTGCATACGGTGAAGACGGCCGTGCCGGACATGCACATCCACGCGTTCTCGCCTCTCGAAGTCTGGCAGGGTGCTGCCACGCTCGGTACACCGCTGAAGGATTATCTCGAACGATTGAAGGAGGCCGGCCTCGGCACGTTGCCGGGCACGGCAGCCGAGATTCTCGACGACGAGATCCGCGCCATCATCTGCCCCGACAAGATCAACACCGCCCAGTGGTTCGAGGTCATGGACACGGCACACAGGGTAGGCTTCAAGTCGACGGCCACGATGATGTACGGCCACGTCGAAGGCTACCGCCACTGGGCACGACACCTGCTACGCATTCGCGCGCAACAGAAGAAGACCGGCGGCTTCACCGAATTCGTGCCGCTGCCCTACGTGCACATGGAAGCGCCCATGTACCTGAAGGGGCGCTCGCGTAAGGGACCAACGTTCCGCGAGGCGATCCTCGTGCACGCTGTGGCCCGTCTCGTGCTCAATCCCCACATCACCAACATACAAGCATCGTGGGTGAAGATGGGTCACGAAGGCGTGAGAGCTTGCCTCGCGGCCGGCTGCAACGACTTGGGCGGCACGCTGATGAACGAGAGCATCACCCGCGCTGCCGGTTCGGCGCACGGCCAGGAGACCTCACCACGCGAAATGATCGCAATGATAGAAAGCGCCGGCAGAGTGCCGCGCCAACGCACGACGCTCTACGAAGATGCCACCCCCGAGCGGATTGCCGCAGGGATGGCCGCGAAGCCCCTCACCGATGCGATCAACAATCCACCTCGCCCGCGGAAGCACGCCGCCGATCGAGAACTGGTGCGCAGCAAGGCGAGCGGGCTCGCCTTGGTCAATCTGCGCTGAGGCAATCTCCGCCGATCGCCACGGCGGGGCGCGGTGGTGGTCCGCGCAATGGCCACTCAATCGTCGTGCCACCAATCGGCAAACAACGACTGCACGATTTCGCCAGCGCTCATGATCGCATGGATGCCGTCGACGCTTTCGCCGGCGGCGAGACACATCGCGTCCAAATCACCGTTCGTCGCCCGAGTCGGCAACACCGCCGATGCGTACGGCATGTCGTAAGTCTGTCCAAACAACTGCGTCGTACCCACCGTTCGCCGCGGCGCGCTGCCATCCACGACACCATTGCGGATGACGCGCATGGGGACATCCGGCCACTCGGGGCCGAACAGCCGCGTGATTACCGTGTCGCGCGCCCGCGCTCGCACGATGCGTGCTTGGTAGTCGGGATGCGCATCCGCTTCGCGACATGCAACGAAACGCGTGCCGAGGCAAACGCCATCGGCACCGTGGTCGAGCGCTCGCTGAACATCGGCGCTGGTCGCAATGCCGCCGGCCGCCACGAGCAACGCATCGGCATGGCGCCGACGAGCTTGCGCCACCAGATCCAGTACCCCCGCATCCGACCTGACGTGACCGCCTGCCTCGGTGCCTTGCAGCACCACACCATCGACGGCGAGGCGCATCGCCTCTTCGAGCGTGTCGAGGTCGCCAGCCGTCGCCCACAGCGGAATGCCGGCGTCACGCAGGGCCGCCACCCATGCCGGTTCCGGCAGTTGCCAGAAAAACACGACCGCATCCACGCCTTCACGAATGCAGAGTTCGACGTGATCGTCGGTCGTGAGCGGCCCGAACGAGGTCGTCTCGTTGATGAGGTTGATCGCGAACGGCGCCTGGGTCGCGGCCCTCACTTGCCGAATCGATGCTTCTAGCCACGGTAGCGGCGCGGGTCCGGACCCCAAAATCCCCAGTCCACCCGCCGCCGACACGGCGGCAGTGAGTTCCGGTCCGGCGACCATGGCCATGCCGGCCGAGCACACGGGGTAACGTGTGCCCAACGCTCGATTCATCCGGTTCATGGGCGCGCCTCCCCACAGTCGGTCGAGCAAAGCATAGCCCGGTCGCATCGGCCGTTGCCGACCGATGCAACGGGGCGTCATGCCATACGCCGGGCTTGCACCACCTCGGCCCGAATGGCGCCGATCAACGGCAAAAGCGTGACGGCGAATACCACCACCGACGCAACTGCCAGCATCTCGAGTGTGGGGGTCAAACCCCACTCGTCGAGTGCCCAACCCACCGCCGGGCCCGTCAACAGGAAACTGCCGCGAAAGCCGAAGCTGACCAGCGAGTTCGCGGTGGCACGGAACCGGCTCGGCACGCGGCGGTTGAACGCGTTCTTCATCACAACGAGACCGAAGCCACGTGCGACGAAGAACGTGAAGCCAACCAGCACACCCGCCGCCGGTCCCGAGTAGGCAAGGCCGACGTAGCCAAGTACCGGCATGAAACCAATCGTCACCAACAGCGCAGTGGTACCGAGCAAGCGCTCGACACGCTCCGCGACCTGGCCGGCTACCGCTGCCGCCAACATGTAAGCAGCCCACAGGTAGCCGAAGTGAGCCAGCGCAATGCCTTGCTCCTGCCAAATCTTCTGTAGCAACCAGACCGCATAGAACGTCGTCAGGCTCCACACCGAGATGGTGGCGAACGTCAGCCTCAACACCGCGCCATTGCGTAGCAGATGCCGCGTGATGGCGATCAGGTTGCCGAGGTGATCCCCGGCGTCCATTCGTTCACTCGGCGCCTCGCGCAACGTGAGCGCAATCGCGAGTGGAATCCAGCCCGCAATCACCTGCGCCCAGACGATGGCCTCGAGCGAGACCAGCACGAGCACGCTGGCGAGCAGCGAGGCTATCGCCTCGGAGGCCGTGTGCATCGCGTAGTGTCGTCCAACGATTCTCTGCTGGCGCGCTGGATCGTCACCGATCGCGAGCTCGCTGTCGTAGATGAGCGCGAGGTCGGCGCCGGAGACGAGGCTGCTGCCGATACCGAGCAGCGTCTCGAACACCACGAGTCCCCAGAACCCTTCCGCGAACAGCAGCATCGAATGCCCGCCGGCGACGAATACCGCGCCGACGACGAGCGTGCGCTTACGGCCGAACAAGTCGGCAACGTAGCCGGATGGCACTTCCATCAGCACCACTACCGCGCCGAACAGCGCCTGCAGCACGAAGATGTCCTGCATGTCGAGGCCGCGGCTCTCGAAGAACGGCACCACCACCGGCATCAGCACCAGGAACACCTGGAAAAAGCCGAAGGCTAGCGTTCGGTTCACGTTGTTGCGTAGTTGTCGCTCTGTCATCGCGTTCATAGCCGTCACCACTGGTGTCGAGCTCGTGTTTCGGTGCCCCATAACGAAAAACCCCGAAGGCTTTGGGCGCTTCGGGGTTCTTCGAACCGGTCCGTATTGGACTACCGTCGTGTCACCTTGCGCCCTCGCCTCCATAGGCAATCGTCGCTACCACGCACAGCTGCGCGGTAACGCTCGAATCGAACATTTTTTGCAACCGAGGTCCGAGCATTGGACGAAGGTTTCCCGAAAAAAGGCCGCGCAGTCTGCGCCTGGGGCCAACACAAGTCAACACAGGGGCGACAAACGGTGGCGCATTCAGCCCCATCGGCGCATAGTGCGCGCAAGGAGGGACAGGTGGATCGGAGTGCGTAGCCCGGTGCGGTGATCGTCGCGCGCCATTAGTACCAATCCGTCGCTCCTCTTTTTCTCGAAAACGAAAATCTCGAAAGCGAACAAGAGGAAACATCATGAAGAAAGTGCTATCTACCCTGCTCATCGCGATGATGGCGAGCGCCAGCTTCGCAGCGGAAACGCCGGGCGTGGTCGAGACCTACGCATGCAATTTGAAACCGGGCAAGACGCTTGCCGATCTGGACAAGGCGACTGCGTACTTCAACGGGCAGGTAGATGCTGCCGGGGTCGAGACGTATTTCGCGGCGACGCTCGTACCGGTGCGCGCCAACATTCCCTACGACGTGATTTGGGTCGGTGCGTACCCGAATCTGACGACATTCGCGAACGAGGAAACGGCACTCGCAGAGTCCGGCGTTGCAGCACGCGTCAATGCGGAATTCGACGAGGTCGTATCCTGCAAGTCGGGCCTGTATTTCTCGAATCCGTTGCACAGCGCGCTGCCACAGGAGATGGACGACAACGAATCGATGGTTCAGGTCTTCGGCTGCAACTTCAATGACGGCAAGGGTCCTGCTGACCTGGCCGCCGCACACAAGGCCTACGGTACAGCGGTATCTGCTCTGACCGCCGCGAATCTCGGCAATTTCACGACCATTCAATGGATGCCGTATCTCGCCAATGCGCCATTCGATGTCGCGTACTTGTCCGTGTTCGACGACATGAAGTCGATGGCAGCAAGCGATTCGATGTACTACACGTCGAAGGAAGGCGCCGCCGCGGAAGCGGAATGGGCAAAGGTCTTGAGTTGCAAGTCTGGCCTCTATCTCGGTACCCGGGTACGACAACCAGCCCCACAGGAGTAACCATGCGACGCGGTGCACGACCCGGTCGTGCACCGCTTGTCCCGGTCCAGCCTCAGTTCGATCCCACGACGTGTGCCGACCGCGCCAGATTCTGTCTGTCGGCGGCTCGGTACGTTCTCGCCAGCTGCAGCTGATTCGCGCCCTCGCCGATGTTGATGCGGGACAGGCTCACGGCTTGACTGGCTGGAATGTCCGAGAATCCCGGCCACGATTCAGACAACTGAGCGACGGCAAATCCGTGCCGGTAGGCCACGAAGTTCAACCAGATGTCATCCGCCGAAGGGCACGCCCTCATGAAGGCGGTGCCAGAATCTTTGAGTGCTCGTAGGAACGCGGGTGGATAGATCACACCACTGGCACCGATGAGGAAGTTCAGCGGATGCGGTGCCCGTTCCGTCGCCGCCGGCCAGGCCCAATAGGGCGCGAAGTGGCCTTGATCGAAACGAATTCGGCGCGCTCGATGGCAGTGAATGTATCGCGGCGCCTGCCTGTGGGCATCGACGAGCGATGCCAGCCAGTGGCGCGGATAGATGATGTCGTCGTCCGCCGTGACCAACGGATCTCGGAATTCCGACTCGCCTGAGACATAGGGAAAGTATTTGGTATGCGGACCCAAATCGGTCACGTAGTGAATTTCCAGTCCGCGACGCACCAATCGCTCGAGGGTGGCGGGTAGCGGCTTACCCGCCTCCGTATTCGGAAGCCAAAGCATCATGCGCTTGGGTCGCACGCTTCCCTGTGCAATCGACTCGATCGCCAAGTGCGCGTGCGAAATCCGTATGGAATGAGAGGTCATGGATACGATCGGTCCATTGGCTTCGAGTAGCGATCGCTTGCTCCATCGATTGATCTGCTCGAGCCGCATCCTGCCCAAGTACGGCACGACCGCACGGGCATTCGCGCGCAGTGGTGCGACGGCGGCACCAACTTCCTTGCGCAGTCGGGTCCGCAAATTCCAACGGCGCCTGGTGACATCCGACTTGGTCAGCTCGATTTCGGCGTCGCGATCCCGCCGCAGCGCCGCGAGCTGATCGGGATCGGCCCGTGTGTCGAGCAGCCGAAGTAATCGCAGGTCATGGAATTCGAGCGCGCCGAGATGGTGAGTGGTGATGAGAACGTCGGTGCCTTGATCGATGTGAATACCCTTCACGCCGCCTTCCCGCGCCGCGTATCGCCCCTGAAAGAACGTCTCGTCGTCCAACATACGCAGCGAACACGTCGGCGCGGACTGGTTCCGCCACCCTTCCGGGGGTCGTTGGTACCGATGGATGTACGGACTCGCGGCATCCGCTACGTACAGATCGCCCGCGGCATCGAAGCTCAATCCATGTGGGCATACGCTGCCGTCCAAGATCACGTCCGGGGGCGAGGCTCGGTTCAGCGTGGCTGCATTCCTGAACAACTGCACGTTGCCCTGCACGTGATTACTGATCGCAATCCACGCATGGTCCGGGCTGAAGCTGATGCCGTCCGGTATCTCGAGCGGCGCCTCGATGCGAATACCTTCGTCGACGACCTCCGTATGGTCGCCGAGTGTCACCACGTGGCTGGTGACGAAATGCCATTGATCGCTGCAAACGAGGACCCGGAAGCGATGCGCATCGAGCGCATCCACCGCGGCAGATCCCGGTGTCTTCACCGTGGCACGCAGAAAGCCCTGCCCGGACGCGACCCGTCGAGCAGGTACCTCGACTGCGCCAACCGAAGCTTCGAATCGCGGCACGGGGACCAGGTTGACGTCGCCGCCGCGGTTGCAGACCAGCAAATGATCGCTGTCCAGGAACGTAACACCATGCGGCTGACGAAAGTCGCTGGACGTCAGGACGACATGGTCGGGCACATCGATCGTCACGGCATTCCCGTCGCGAACGATGGCCAGCACGAATACGTAGATTTCGTTTCTGTTGAACGCGGCGAGCGCCAAACGGGTGCCGTCCGGCGAGACCGCGACGTCCTCCGTTCGGCCGATGTCGGCAAGCGCAGCCCGCGCCGCAGCCGACGACGTGTACGTCAACCGCGAATCGGGCACCGGCGCCCCTTCGGACCCCCGGCCGCTTTCACTCTCAATGAACTTCCGCAACCGCACCGCCGTCTGTCGCCTCGCGCTCGGGTTCTCCGCCTCGCGCTAGCATCGCAGATCGAAACCTCGTCGATGTCGTCAGGTTGTATCTCGCACAAATGAACGGTGAACATTGCACTTGGCTTACATGCATAGGTCCTCTCCGCTCCCGGGCCGCCTCGTCGCGCAACTTCACTCCGGTTACGCCGCGGCGGATCCGATGATAAGCACGACGTTACCGACCTTTTGTCCCGACTCGACATAGCGATGCGCCTGCACGATGTCGCCCAAGGCAAAGCAACGGTCGATTACGGCTCGGATGTCATTCGATGCGAGACAATCACGAAGGTAACGCAGATCTGCCGGTCGATAGCCGGTGAGCGCAACCTTCACGCGCGACCGGCCGAGCGAACGCAACATGGCGAATGCGG
>QJXZ01000044.1 GCA_003248125.1 Gammaproteobacteria bacterium
CGATGCTCTTTTCCATGATCGGATTCAGGCACGTTGGTGCAGCGATGGTCAAGGCTCACAGCAAAGGCCCGTCTAGACGCTACTGAGCTGGAGCCTTACATTACACCGCTCCATTGTCATTCGCCGTAAATGGAACATCTCTACGACTATCTTTCCTTCCTCGCGAAGTCCGTGACCGTCGTCGGCGCGCTGTTGGTGTTGGCAGCTGGCCTCACCGCAATGGGTTTACGGCGCCAGGTGAGTGCGGAAGGGCACCTAGAGGTTCGTCACCTGAACGATAGGTTGCGCGCCATGAGCCGCAGCTTGAGCCAGGCATTCACGCCAGCAAGCGAATTCAAGAAGATCGCCAAGCGCGAAGACAAGCGCTATGCGAAGGAACGCAAGCAAGGCGATCGGCGTCGCGTCTTCGTGCTCGACTTCGACGGTGACTTGCAGGCATCTGCAGTTGGTGCGCTGCGCAACGAGGTTACCGCCGTGCTTACAAGCGCGAGGAACGGCGACGAAGTGGTGGTGCGGGTCGAGAGTCCCGGTGGCATGGTGCACGCATATGGTTTGGCGGCTTCGCAACTCGCGCGAGTGCGCCAAGCGGGCATTCGACTGACGACAGTAGTCGATAAAGTGGCCGCCAGTGGCGGCTACTTGGTGGCCGCTGTCGCCGAACGCGTAGTGGCGGCTCCGTTCGCGCTGGTCGGTTCGATCGGGGTGATGGCGCAGGTGCCGAACGTGCACCGGCTGCTCAAGAACCACGATATCGACGTCGAGGTGCTGACTGCGGGCAAGTACAAGCGGACATTGACCGTGCTTGGCGAGAACACCGAACAAGGGCGCGCCAAGTTCATCGAAGAGCTCGAAGACGTGCACGTCTTGTTCCAAGATTTCGTGGCGACGAATCGGCCCACCCTCGATATTGCGGCGGTCGCCACGGGGGAGAGCTGGTACGGACGTCGAGCATTGGATCGCAAGCTGGTCGACGAGTTGATGACCAGCGACGAGTACTTGATGAGGGCCTGCGAAGATGCTGACGTATTCGAGCTGCGTTGGGTGGAGCACAAGCGACCGATCGAGCGCGTGCTGGAGAAGTTCGTCGGTTTCAGGTCGAAATCAGCGGATCTCGTGCACACTCGAATTAGTTGAGAAGCGGGGAGCACAGCATGGCGTTCAAGGCACTACTGATCGACAAGACCGATGGTGGCTTCACGCGTACGGTGGTCATGCGGGAGGAGTCGGAACTACCGGCGGGGGACCTGTTGATCGACGTCAAGTATTCGTCGCTCAACTACAAGGACGCGTTGTCCGCGACCGGTAATCCTGGTGTCACACGCAAGTTTCCGCACACGCCGGGCATCGACGTGGCCGGTGTGGTATTGCACAGCGAATCCTCCGCGTTCCGACCGGGCGACGAGGTTGTAGCGATCGGCTTCGACATTGGCATGAACACACCAGGTGGCTTCGGTCAGAGAGTACGAATTCCAGCGCAATGGGCGGTGCCTCTGCCGCATGGTCTGTCGTTGCACGAGTCGATGATTCTTGGCACAGCTGGATTTACTGCAGCACTGTGCATCGACAAGCTCGAGCGCGCCGGCATGCGCAAGGACAATGGTCCCATCCTCGTGACGGGCGCGACCGGTGGCGTCGGATCGGTCGCCGTCGCGTTGCTCGCTCGCCTCGGCTACGAGGTCGCTGCATTGACCGGCAAGGCCGATCAAGCGGCGTTTCTGACTACGCTCGGTGCCGGTCAGATTCTGCCGCGCGAAACGCTGCTCGAGGTTGGCAATCGGCCGCTGCTGAAGGAACAATGGGGTGGGGTGGTCGACACGGTCGGCGGCGAGATACTGTTCAACGCGGTCAAATCGCTGCGCTACGGCTGCTCGCTAGCCGCATGTGGCTTGGTGGCGTCGCCCAACATTCCAGCGACGGTGTTTCCGTTCATCCTACGGCATGTCAATTTGCTGGGCGTCGACTCGGTCGAACTGCCACTAGCCCAGAAAGAGGCGATATGGCGCAAGCTCTCAAACGCTTGGAAACTCGAGGGCCTCGCAGCTCTCGAGCATCGCCTCTCGTTTGCCACGCTGTCGAACGCCATCGATCGAATCCTGGCCGGTAACATGGTCGGGCGCGGCGTATTGGATCTTTCGAGCTAGCGCGTTGCGTTAGCAATCTCCGCGGCGGCTCATCGGGTTACCGCAGTCGAGGATGTACGGTCCCCGCTACAAGGAATCGGTGTGGCGCGTGCCCAAGCGCGCGGCACATCGGATCCTCTAGTCCCGCCGCAACTTCTCCGAGACCGCGATCGGACTCGGATAGCGGAAGATCACCATGTAGGTCGACACCAGGAACGTGAGTACCGTTGCGCCCTGCACGACGTAGCTCGCCGTCTGTGTCATCACGGCGAGACTCGTGGC
>QJXZ01000233.1 GCA_003248125.1 Gammaproteobacteria bacterium
CGGCTTCCTGTCCGGCAGCATGATTCACGGCAGCGCATGGCACTTTCTGCGCATGGGGCAGTTCATCGAGCGCGCCGACATGACTACGCGCATCATCGACGTTCGCTCCGTCGACCTGTTGAACGAAGCCGGTGAAGGATTGGAGCCCTACGCTCAGCAGCAGTGGCGATCCGTGTTGCGGTCGCTCCACTCGATGCAGGCCTATCACCTGTCGGTTGGACAACCCATCGCGCAACCTTTGGTGCTGGACTTCCTTTTCCGCAACCCAGAACTGCCACGCAGCTTCATCTATTGTTTGCTGCGAATTCGAAACTCGCTGCGCAGTCTGCCGCGCAACGACAAACCACTGGCAGCCATCAACCGCATCATGCGCTTCACGAGCCAGACCGACCCGAGCAAGTTGGAAGGCAAACCGCTACACGCATTCATCGACGAATGTCAGCTCAAGCTCTATGAACTCGATCGCGTGATGGATAGCACCTACTTCCACGCTCGGCTGCGCGTCAATGCGAAGCGGAAGCGCGCATGACCCGAGCCGGTGCGGCGGTGGACTCTTGGTGCCGCTCGCCGCAGTGGCGTCGGCCGGTTATCGACGCGACCCATACATGAGCCACTCGTGCAGATCGGGGCTCAGCCGTTCCTTCGCGATGGCTTCGTAGCGGCGCCCCTGCTCTTCCGTCAATAGCCCCCGCCAACGCTGATTCTGGCCCTTGTGAAAGAATTGACTGTTGTTCTTCCACAAACCACCCGCGACCCCAGGCGCCATCTTGTCGGCATTCGCCTTCATCGACTTGAACGACACGCCCTCAACCAGAGAAGGCCACACAGTCTCGTCCACAGGAATGTCCAGGTACGCCGAAATGCGCCGCATCTCGGCGTCGGTATCCGCCAACAAGTCGCTGAAGTGCACGAACAGGATGTTGTCGAGGTGCTTGAAATCCCACCACGTCTGCGCATGGTGTAGGTGCGACCAGAACGGATAACCGTCGCGCTCCCAGTCGAAGGACGCGCGCGACAGCCACTCGTCGAAGGCAAGCTGCGCGTTCGCCGGCGGATGCGGCAGGATGGGTCCGCGCCTGTCCGGCGCATCGTTCAGATCGTCGATGCCCGCCTCCGTCATGTTGTTCCAGTGATTCCACATGGAAGCGAACACGTCGCGCCCGTCGCGGCCGACGAAGATGTACTTGACGTTGTCGTAGTAGCGTGCCCCGTCGAGCGGACAGTGGGTCTTGATGTAGCGACGGTTCTCAAGTCCATCCAGCAGCGCGATCACCTCGTCGATTGGCGCGAAGTTGGCGTCGATCCATGGCGACAAGTCGTCTTGGGCCACCGGCGGCTCGGGCTGCTGGAACACCAGGGCCGCACAGATGCCCTGCATCCACGTGGTCCCGGCCTTGTACGAGGTGGTGATGATGATGTCGCCATCGCGCGGTTCGAAGGCATCCCATCGCGCGCTGTTCATCACTGCGTTCTGGTAATGGCGCGTGCGCTCCGGAAGTCTAGTTCGCATGTAATTGCTCCTTGGTAAAGACACTCGGGAAGTTGGCGAAGCCGGACCCCTCCCGTCGTACTCTTGCCAGTTCCTCGTCCACCGCGACCACGAAGTCGGGTGAGGCTAGTTCGGCCCATGGCCGAATGTCCGTCCAGAAACCGGAAAACTGGTTCGATTCGGCAGCCTGCATCGCCACGGATACCACCGCTTGGCGGGTCAGCCCAGGATCCTCCACAGTCAGCGACCTGACGTAATTCGAGCGCTGAATGTTGACGAACTCGATCCACAGGTTGTGCGCTTGCAGCAATTCGATCTCGGTCAACTCGCCATCGGTCGATGCCAATCGCCAGATGCGCATGAGGTCCGCGCGCTCGGCGAGCCGGCCGCGCCATCTGCCAATAGAGTCGGAATGACGATCGAGGGCAGCAGCGCGGTTCAGCCGATTCGACTCGAGTGTCGCCTTGGTGCTGGCGCGGATCTGAATGGCGAGCAGCAGTAGCGTGAAGACCACGGCGATGGCGCCGACGATCTCACCGATCGCACCGATCGCTTCCCAGTTCACCGCGCGCCACCCGTTCGACTCATGCCGGCTCGTCCGCCGCGACACGAATGCCCGTCAAATCGCTCGCGCCATTGACCAGTTCCAGCACTTTCGCTCTGGCCTCGTCGTCGATGCCGAGACGCGTGAGCAGTGCGCGATAGCGGGGATGACGTTCGACTTCGCGCACGACGGATGTCGGCAACACACGGCGCGTCTGCACGTGTACGAGTAGTGGCGCTTCCGACTGAAACTGCTCCTCCAAGTGATCCAAGCTACGCTCCATGTCGCCGACCAACGCGAACCCCCAGACCTTCAGCGACGGCATCAGGCCACCGCGTTCACCGAGCCAAGCCCAATACGCCTTCGCGGCGTCGATCTCGCGGCGCCAATACAGATCGTAGAACTGCGGAAAGTTGCGCGGCCAGATGGCATTCACCTTGTCGAGCTCGGCGCGCGCCTTGTCGTACTGTCCGGTACGGATGTAGAGCAGCAACCGGTCGCCCACCCAGAGCGGCTCCGGTGTCGCTTCGATGCGCCGCGTCCATAGATCGATGGCGGCCTGGAATTCGCCGAGCGCGGCGAGAATGAAGCACTCCCACTGATCCACCCGCACATTCTCGCCAATTGATTCCCGCGCCTCGGCACGATAGCGATGGAAGAAGGAAAGCGCGCCGCGCAGTGCACCCACCATGGTGAGCACATCGCCGAGCTGCCAATAGGCGAACGTCGCCCACGCCGGATCGCCCGCACGGAGCTTATCTATCGCCTCTCGGGCGAGCTCGACGGGCGGTGGGCATCGGTCCGGAAACATCTCCCGAATGAACGCTTCTGCCGGGCGCTGCAGCAGTCCGGCGCGTTCTGCGCGGTAAAATCGTTCGGCGGCTTCGTCCCGCCACGCGGGCGTGAGAATCCTGCCAAAGAAGAGATTAGCAGCGGCCTCCACGTTGGCTTGCTCGAACCCCGGGTCGAGCTCGAGCGCGGTCTCGAATTGAGCCTTGGCCTGATGGTGGCCTCTGAGCGTGCCCTGACGCCGCAAGTGGATGCCATGCAGATATGCGTTGTACGCAGCCACGTTGCGCGTGCCGATGTCGATCAGGGTCTGCTTGCCGTCACTCGCGAACTCGACCTTGAGCGCCTCGACCACCTGCCGCGCCACGTCGTCCTGAAGCGCGAAGATGTCGTCCATGTCGCCGTCATAGCGGTTCGACCACAACAACGCGCCATCCACGGCTTCCAGTCGTACGTTGATGCGCAATCGTCCACCCGCACGCTGCAGGCTACCGCTCAAAATCGACCCGACCCCAAGCGCGCCGCCGATCGCTTTGAGATCGACATCTCCGCCACGAAAGCGGAACGAGGCGGTTTGCGATGCCACCCTCAGGCCTTCGAGCTTGCCGAGCCCGTTGATGAGCTCTTCGGCGATGCCGTCGCAGAGATAGTCATCGGCCGCATCGAGGTTGCGGTTGACGAGCGGTAGAACCGCAATCGACTTACTTTCGCCGGCACTTTCCTCGTCCACTGTCGGCGCAGCGTCCGTGACGATAGAGGTCGGCGGCAACAAGCCACGCAGCGCATCGATCATCTTGGTTCGATAGGCGACTTCGCCGAGATCGGCTTTGACGATGGCCTGCATGTCGGAGAGGCTGAGCTCGAGGCCGATCGGTAGCTTGGTGGATTCCAAGTGCACCGCAAGGATCTTGCGCTCGCGCGACAGCGAGAAGTTCACCTCCTTCAGGCAGTTCGAGGAAGCGACCGACCGCGGCGTGATGAAGTACAAAAACACCTTGCATTGCGTGAGCGCGAGCGCCACTTCGTCGCGCCAGGTACTGCCGGGATTGATGCCCTCGTCGTACCAGACGTTGAAGCCCGCATCCTTGAGGCGCTCGAGCTCCGGATAGACGAGTGCCGCATCGTCGTGCGAATAGCTGACGAACACGTACGGCTCATCACCCTTGTAAGCGGCGAACGGTCGCTCCACGCGCCGGCCTCACTGCCCGAAACGCGTGAGGATACCCGAAAAGCTGGGCGCTTCGGGTGCTGCTACACGGGCCGTGGATAGATCAGACCCAACGTCGTACGCGGCCCTTGTACGCTACGTACTGCTCGCCGAAGGTCTTCTCCATCAACGCTTCCTCATGGCGTACGAAATGCAGTCTGATCACCAGCAGAAAGGCAGCGAGTACGAGCCACGGCCAAACGCTGTTGAGCAGAATCGCGGCGCCCGCGAGTGTGAGCACTAAACCGAGGTACATCGGATTGCGTGTGTAAGCGAACATCCCATCCGTGACCAGGGCGCTCGACTGCGTGAGCGGCACGATGTTGGTACCCGCTTTGCCAAATTGGCGAGCCGCGAGGATCGAGATCGCCACACCGGCAATGATCGGCACCAACCCGCCCCATGGCCAGGGCGCTGGCAACAACCCACGACCCCAAGGCAGCTGCGCCGCGCCGACCATGAGCAACAGCGCGAACAGGAAGTAGTGCGGCGGATTGATCTTGCGCGGAGCAGGTGCGTTCGATTGGCTCATTGCACGCTCGGATGGTGATGAACGACCAGTGCGTCGACTTCACGCCGTTGTGACTCGTCGAGCGCATCGTAGAACGCGGCGAAGCGTTCGTCGATGCGCTGGAGCGCGCGGTTCGCCGCCTCGGCCGCATCCGCCGCCAAGGCGACGGTCGCCTTCGCATCGCCATGCGGTGCACCGCACATAGGCTGCAACTCGCGAGCAAGCTCCCTGGTCGCATCGACGATGGGTGAAAGATACTCTCGCTGCGCATCGTCGAGGTCGAGCCGACGGTCGATCCACAGCGTCGCGGCTTCTGAAGATGCATCGACACTCGCTTCATCGAGATGAGTGCACATGCGGTGGCCTTGCCCGGCGAAGGCTGCGCCACGCATGCGGTGAGCGCGCATGAGCGACGCGCCAAAACGCTGTTCACCGTATCCGAAGCCACCGTGCACGAGCATCGCCACAGCCCCCAGTAGGAAAATCACCACGATCGTAGTCGCCGCCGCGATCAATGCCACCTGCCAAGTGTTCATGGTTCAGTCCTCGGCTGAACAGGTGCGCTCAGCCTAGGGTGACCGTGCACTTCCCGGATGACAGTGCTACGACAGCGCGTAACGCTGTGTAACGATTCGACCGCTCGTTACAGTCCGTTACAGAATCGCGCCGCCCGCCAGGCTAACGTCACACGATGAATCCGCACGTCCTGATCGTCGACGACGATGCCGAGATCCGCGATCTCGTCGCCGGCTATCTCTCGCGCCATGGCGTGAGCGCCGACACTGCTGCCAACGGTGAAGCCATGCGCCGGGCAGTGGCCAATCGACACTACGATCTGGTCGTGCTCGACATCATGATGCCGGGTGAAGATGGCTTGGCCCTCTGTCGATGGCTGCGGGAACGATCATCGATCCCGGTGATCATGCTCACCGCACTCGCCGAGGAAAGCGATCGAGTGCTTGGTCTGGAGATGGGCGCCGACGACTACCTCACCAAGCCGTTCGGCGCGCGCGAGCTGTTGGCGCGCATTCGCGCAGTGCTTCGCCGTGCACCCACCGGCGTCGCCTTGCATCGCAACGATCCGGACGAGGTGTTGTTGTTCGCGGGCTTTCGGCTGTGGCCCGGCCGCCGTCAGCTCGAGCGGCCCGATGGCACGGGCGTCCCACTCACGGCCGGCGAATTCGATTTGCTCCTAGCCCTCGCCCGGCACCCCGGCCGCGTGCTCTCCCGCGACGAGTTGCTCGATGCAACGAAAGGACGTAGCGCAGCACCGTTCGATCGCAGCGTCGACGTGCAGCTGTCGCGCTTGCGCCACAAGATCGAGGTTGACCCGAAGTCGCCATCGCTCGTTCGCACCGTGCGTGGCGGTGGCTACCTGCTGAGCGCTGCCGTCGACAGAGGCTCATCATCCTGATGTGGCCGCAGGGACTGCTCGCGCGGATCAGCTGGATCATCGTCGCAGGTGCAGCGGCGCTGATGATCGCGATGCACGCCTACTACGTCCACGAACGACTGTTGGCATCGGCTACGGCGTTCGCGGCTTCGGTCGCAGAACGGCTGATCGCGATCGACGCGCTACTCGTCGAAGACGATGGCGCCGAGGGACGGGTGCTGCGCGCCTTTGCAACTCCGGACCTGAGCATTCGTATCGCAGCCGAGCCACCAAACCAGGTCGGACGAGCGTGGCCGCACGCCGACGAAGTGCGGCATGCTGCGCTGGCAACGTTGCCGGAAGCGCGCCGCGCTCGTACACGAATCAGCTTCGTCATGGACAACAGCGCACGACCCGGACGGCCGGTCCTCACGGTTGCGCTGGAGCGTGCCGACAGCACTTGGTTGGTTGCTCGAGGCCATTCAATCGAATACGACAGCGGCTGGGTGTCGCTTGCGCTGTCGTGGAATCTGCTGCTCGTGGTCGCGGTGCTCGGCGTCATGCTGTGGCTCGCGCGTCGATCGCTCAAGCAGTTGCCGCGATTCGCCGCTGCCGCCGAGCAACTCGGCCGACAGGCGGTACCCGACCCACTGCCCGAGCAGCGAGGACCGCGTGAGGTGCGGCGCCTCGCGGTCGCGTTCAACGACATGCAGCGCCGCATTCGAAACTACGTCGACGAGCGCACCGGCATGCTGGCCGCGGTGTCGCACGATTTGCGAACCTATCTCACGCGACTCATGTTGCGCACGGAGTTCATCGTCGACGAACAGCAGCGCAGCCGCGCGGAAGGTGATATCGAGGAGATGATCACGCTCATCGACGACGTGATCACCTTTGCCCGGGAAGACCGCAATGATGACGCCGCCGAGCAGATCGACATCGCCGCACTCCTCGCCGGCGTCATGGATGAATACCGCGAGATCGGCGCATCCATCTCGTACACGGGCCCATCAAACTTGCGCGTGTCCGGCCGGCCCCTTGCACTGAAACGTGCGCTACGCAATCTGATCGACAATGCATTGCGCTACGGGCATCGGGCCGACGTCGCGTTGCGCACCAGCGACGGTCGCATCGGAATCGAAATCGGCGATCGCGGCCCTAGCATTCCAGCCGAGCAACGGGGGGTGGTGCTACAACCTTTCCAACGCATCGACAACTCACGCAGTCGCGCGACCGGTGGCACGGGATTGGGACTCGCCATCGCATCGACGATCGTCGCGCGTCACAACGGCACCCTCGAACTCGCCGATCGCGAAGGCGGCGGCTTGGTGGTGCGCATAACATTGCCGCGCGAAGGCGGCTGATCGCGAAACGCAGTGTCGACGCGCGCGTCCGTGTTGATCGGTCGCAATCGCGCGCAGACCACGTAGGTAGCCGTCGAAGCCGCGAGCGAAGGAAAGACCTCGTGCAACCAACTCGAAGCGCCTGATACCAGCCAGCCGAGCAGCACGGTGACCCCAACGGCCATAGAAGCGAGCACTGTGAAGCCATCGCCACGACGCCAGTGCAATCCGAGCAACACCGCAGGTGTGAAGCAAACGGCGTAGAGGCTGCCCGAGAAGATGGTGATGGCGACGATGTCACCTGGCGGGCGAAACGCGAATCCAGCGCCGGCGATTGCGAACGCCACCACACCGAGGCGGGTCCACGAAACTTGCGACACGCCAGTCATCGGCCGGATTTCCGCGATGAAGTCGCGGGTGAACACCGACGCGGCGACCAGCAGCACGCTGTCGAGAGACGACATGGCCGCGGCAACGATTGCGAGCACGAGGAAGTCTCCCGCCAACGGCGGGAACACCCCGCGATCCGTGATGAGCGTAGGCACGATGAGATCGGTGTCGGTCACACCGGTAAGCAGCACACTCGCGTACATACCGACCGGAAACAAGCACATCTGCACGAGCAGAATGCCGCCCACGGCAATCCAGATGCCCGTGCGTATGCTGACCGCACTGCGCAGCGCGTAGAACCGGGAGATTTGCCGCGGATCGACGATCAGCTTTATGGAGCCCGACAGCGCGATGCCAAGCAGCACGAGAATCGGTACACCGGCCTCGAGCTCACGTAGTCGTGCCGTCTCCGGTGCGGTGAATAGCACATCCACGCCGCCCGCTGCACTGCTGACGTAACCGAACATCATGACCGCGGCGATGACCATCAAGCCGCCTTGGATCACGTCGGTACGCACCACTGAGATGAACCCGCCCATCGCCGTGTATCCCATCACCACGATCAACATAAAGATCACGGACAGCTCGTAGCTGACACCCAAGAACGTCTGGAAGAGATGACCCGCACCTTTGAAGATTGCGATCACGTACAGAAGGCTCGCAATCACGATCACCAGCGCCGACGCCGCACGCACGCCGCCACCGCCGAACCGCACGGCCAGAAAGTCCGGTACCGTGACCGACTCCCATTCGCGCGTGAAAGCACGCAAGCGCGGTGCGACCAGTCGCCAAGATAGCCACGCGAAGACCACCATGAGCAGCGCCATGAGAAACCACGGCAAGCCATACTCATAGCCCTTGCCGGCGTGACCGATGTAGCTGTTGGTGCTGACCAGCGTGGCGAAGAACGATGCGCCGATCGCAACCCCGCCCATACTGCGGCCGCCAACGAAGTAATCTGCAACGCCTTTACTCGCGCGCTTACCGATGCGCGCATGCCATGCGAGCACGCCGGTATAGACGACCAGCAGCACGACCGCGATGCCGTGATCAGTCAGCCAATGCGGCATTGGCCTGTCCGCTGCTTGGGCGTATGCTGATGCTCATGCGCTATTTGTTGCAGTTTTTGGTTCCCCTGCTGGTCGTGATCATCGTGGCGCTGGTGTTCTACCGCAACCGCAACACCGCGCCCCAACAATCACAGACTGGCGCGCAAGCCGATGGTTCGAGTGGGCTCGGCACCGGTGCCATGATCCTCATTCTGGTGATCGCTGCCGCATTCACCATTGCACTGGTCTACGGGCTGCAAGGCATCGGCTGAGAAGGAGGCGGACATGATCTGGGCGATGCGGGTCGTGGTGGGGCTCATTGGCCTATTCTTTCTGGTATTCGGCTTGCGCTTCGTGTTCACGCCGGCAGATATGGCTGCTGCGTTCCTGCTGGCACCGGATGGCATCGGTGGATTGTCGAACATTCGCGGCGACCTCGGCGGCGCGTTTCTTGCGGTTGCCGTGTTCACCGCCCTCGGTCTGCGTCCTGGCGGCGCCCACTGGCTGTACGCCGCAGCGACCGTCAACCTCACCATCGCGGCGGCGCGTATCGTTGGCTTTCTCGTCGACGGCACGACCGAAGCTGCAGTGACCGCATTCATGTTCGAGTTGGTGTTTGCGGCGCTACTGGTGATTGCGGGGCGGCGTTTGTCGCGCACCCCACCCCCCGCATGAGTGCGCGGATCCGCATCACGCCGATGACACCCGTCATCGGTGCGGAAGTCTCCGGCATCGACATCGTGCACGGTCAGGACGAGGCGTTCGATGTGATCCATCGCACGTTGGTCGACCATCAAGTGGTCTTCATCCGTGATCAGCCGCAATTGCCGCCCGCCATTCAGGTCGAGTTCGCACGGCGATTCGGCCCGTTACACAGCCATCCGGCCGCACCGCATCTCGAGGGCCACCCCGAGGTATTCGTCATCCATACGCACCGCGATTCGAAGATCGCCAACGGCAACGGCTGGCACACCGATGTGTCTTGTGACGAGGAGCCACCACTCGCCACCATGTTGCAGCTGCATCAGTTGCCGCCGAGCGGCGGTGACACGCTGTTTGCGAGCACGTATGCCGCCCTGGAATCGCTGTCGCCGCGCATGCGGGCATTCCTCGCAAACCTGACCGCCAGACATGCATCGGAGCACGTCTATCGCGGCCGCTATGCCGATCGTGGCGTGGACGACACGGGCAAGGCCTACCCGTTTGCCGATCATCCGGTCGTGCGCACCCACCCGGAGTCACGCCGCAACGCGCTGTATGTCAATCGCGCATTCACCACACGCATCAACGAGCTCACTAGCAAGGAGAGCGAGCGGCTGTTGACCTTTCTATTTCGGCACGTGGAACGACCCGAGTTTCAGTGTCGTTTTCATTGGACACCGCACGCCATCGCACTGTGGGACAACCGCTGCACTCAACACTTCGCATTGTGGGACTACTGGCCGCACGAGCGCCGCGGCCACCGCGTTACGGTGCAGGGCGAGCGACCGTTTTACGATGCTTCCGGCATTACCACCGAGGCGCAGCGCTACCGAGTGTCCTCTGGCGCGCTGTAATGCGCTATGGGCGATGGCAGACAGGGTTGCTAGTTGGACTGACACTCGGCGCATGCGGCACGCCGCCGGAACCGGTCGTAACCGCTACCAACACCACAGCGAGTCGCCAATCATTCGTCGGTAGCGAGGCCTGTCGCAGCTGTCATGTTGCGCAGTACGATGCCTGGCGGACATCGCAGCATGCCAACGCCATGCGTGAGGCGACGCCGAGCAACGTCGCTGGTGACTTTGCCGACGCCAGCGTCGAAGTCGAGGGCACGCGGTACGGATTCCGGCGCGAGGGTGACACTTTTCTGATCGATGCCGTCGACCGCAACGATGTTCGCAGAGCATTCCCAGTCACCCACACATTCGGTGTCACGCCGCTCGAACAGTACGTCGTCGACTACCGTGACGGTGCGCGCCAAATCCCGACGGTCGCCTGGGACACCGACGCCAAGCGCTGGTTTTCGGTCCACGGCGACGAGACGATTGCCGTGGACGACGTGCTGCATTGGACCGGCTCGTATCAGAACTGGAACTCGCAGTGCGCCGAGTGCCACTCGACGGCGGTTCGCAAACGCCTCGATGCCGCGACAGGACGCTATGCCACGACGTTCAGCGAGGTCGCAGTCGGCTGCGAAGCGTGCCACGGGCGCGGCGCGCGGCACGTCGCTTCGGGTGATACGCGCGATCTCGAAATCGACTTCGTCGAACCGCACGCGTGGGTGATGGATGCTGGGCAAGATATCGCGCGGCGCGATCCACCGCTCGCACGGCACGTGCAACCCGACGCCTGCGGCCGATGTCACGCGCGCCGTACTTCACAATCCGACGACTACGCGTTCGGTCGGCCGCTACTCGATACGCATCGGCCAGCGCTGTTGTCGGCGCCGCTCTATCACGCCGACGGCCAGATTCACGACGAAGTGTTCGAGTGGGGCTCGTTCTTGCAAAGCCGCATGTATGCTGCCGGTGTCGAATGCTCGGACTGTCACGAACCGCATGCCGGCAAGCTGCGTGCGACCGACGATGCGTTGTGCAGCACGTGTCACGCACCCACACGATTCGCCGTCGTCGCACATGGCCATCACCAAGGGGTGCGCTGTGTCGACTGCCACATGCCAGCGACCACTTACATGGCGATCGATGCGCGCCGCGACCACGCCTTCCCAATTCCGAGTCCACATGCGACCTTGCGCTTCGGGGTTCCCAATGCCTGCAGTAGCTGTCACAACGCGTGGCCCATCGAGCGTCTCGCGGACGCCATCGACGGCTGGTATCCGAACGGCCGCCATCGCGATGATCGGTCAACCCTCGCGACTACGGCGTTCACTTCGAACGATGTCGCCGCGCTGCTCGCTGTCGCGCGAGACCGGACCCACGCCGCAATCGTGCGCGCAACCGCATGGCAGTCATTGCTAGGTCGTTCGTCGGCGAAGGTGGAAACGGTAGCCAACGCAGTGGCCGAAGCCCTTCGCGATGCGGATCCCCTCGTCCGTTTCGCAGCGGTTCAGAATACGACCACGATGCCGCCTGAGGTCGCCATCCAATTGGCCGGACCGTTGCTTACCGATCGCGTGAGGAACGTTCGCATCGAAGCTGCGCGTGCGCTGGCCGCCAACGAACAATCGCTGCCACCCGCGTTGCGCGATTCCTTTCAACGCGCGGCGGTGGAACTGGTTCGGGCCGAGACGTACAACGCGGACCGCGACTTCGGCAACTTGAATCTCGGCAACTTCCTGCTTGCGCGCGGCAACGTCGCTGCCGCAGAGCGGGCGTATCTCACTGGACTGCGGGTAGCACCGCGGTCGGCCGAGTTACGCGTGAACATGGCCGATGCCTATCGCAGACGCGGCGACGACGAAGCGGCACTGAAATTGCTCGAGGAAGCACGCGCCTTGGCGCCTACGAACGCTGTGGTGCACGAGGCGCTGGCGCTTACATTCATTCGCCTCGGACGCCGCAGCGATGCGATCGCCGCGCTCGATCGCGGCATCGCCGCCGCCGAGCACCCGGATCGACTTCGCTACCTGCGCGTGCTCACGACTGAAGACTCACCGCCCTGACCGTGGGCACGGCACAGGACGATCGACGCCGGATCGCATTCTCGAGCCGCTACTTGGTGACCAGCCAGATCGCGTGCACCACCCCCGGCAGGAAGAACAGCAGGCACAGCAGGATGTTGATGGCGAGATCCTTGCCCACCCCATTCTTCAAGAACACCGCCACGGGCGGCAACAGGATCGCCAGCACGATCATCACGACTTTGTTCATGACCCCCTCCGCTCTCCGCGTGATTCCCCGCTCACCGCCGGCTCGATAGACTTTGCTACCTAACGCCATGGTGAGCCGGCATTGAACATCCGCCAAGAGGATCCGCGCAAGGCGCCGATTGCTGCGCTGCTCGCCGAGCATCTGGAAGACATGGCGCGTCATTCGCCACCCGAGAGCATCCACGCACTCGATCTCGACGCACTCACGCGGCCGAACATCACCTTTTACGCGGCATGGGACGGCGATGACTTACTCGGTTGTGGTGCGCTGGCGGAACTCGATGCGACGCACGGCGAAATCAAATCGATGCGTACCTCGATGCAACATCGGCGACGGGGCATCGCCGCGCACATGCTCGAACACCTGATCGCGATTGCCACCGCGCGCGGCTACGCGCGACTCAGCCTGGAGACAGGCTCAATGGCCGCCTTCGCGCCGGCGCGAGCCTTGTACGCGCGCTACGACTTCGAGTACTGCGGGCCGTTCGGCGACTATGCTCTCGATCCGAACAGTGTATTCATGACGCGCTCTCTCACGCATCGCGACGAGGGAAGAATCACTGGGATTCGATCAACGCGTCGGCACATACCAGATCGGTGAGGTATAGGCGCGCTCTTGGATGACCGACGGTCCTTCGCTCGGTTCCTCGAGCCCCAACGCCAGCGCATCGAACAGCGCATGCCGCGGCGTCGGAATCTCGAGCACGCGCACGTAATAGAACGCCGATTCGTTGGGGCTGAACTCGGCATCGCGCCACACGGTCTCGAGCTGCGCCGCGCCGATCGAGTTGGTGTAGGTGCCGGTCTCGCGATCGACCGTGTCGCCTACCGCGGGCAGCTTGCCGCCGCCATCGAGTTCACGCTCGTCGGACCAGACGGCGTCGAACACGCGTTCGTGGGTGTCGCCGTTCGCATCCAGCCAACCTTTGACGATCTGGACGCGATCGAGGTTGGCACCAACCGGATCCTTCATCGCGCGCACGGCAAAATTCGGTACCGCGATGGCATCGGGCCGCGCCGGCAATTCGCCACCCATCGGCACGCCGCCATCGAGCAGTTCGGCATCCCATCCGCCGCGCACCTCGACTCGTATGCGCGTGCCCGTGGTCGCATATGTCTCGCGCCGCTGGAACGCATCGACGATGCTCTCGCGCGTGTTGTCGGACGCCCACACGGCGGCGAGACCTGCCGCCGACATGGACCAGCCCGTTGCGCCGTGCGCGATGCGCGGCGGCGCCTTGTTCTCGGGGATCGAATCGGTCGCCATCTTGCCCCAGAAGTTGGGTTCCTCTGCGGAGGACAATCCGGTATGCGCGTCGGTGGAACCGATCAAGCCGAAACGGAATGGATTGACACCGAGCCTCGCTTCGAGGACGAGTCCGGTGCGCAGGCCCGCGCGCACGAAATCGCCCGGGTGCGGTTCGTAAGGTGAAGGCGTGCGCTGAATGTAGTACGAATACCGCTCGAAGTCCGCGAATTCGTCATTCGGCGAGAACTGCGGATGGGTCTCGGAATCGCCCTTGATCTGCGTCACTTCGACAATCGGTTCCCATCGGCCGCGCAACGCCGCATAAGCCGCGTCCATCGGCTCACCCTCGAGCGTGTGCTCGTCGAACATCAGCCCCTTGGAAACGTTCGAATTGTGAGGTATCGCCACGAAGCGAACGCCAGCGGCCTCGCTGGTTTTCTCGAGCCATGCCCAGAGGTCCTCTGGATACGGACTCTCACCCGCCGAGAAAGGCAGGAACGTACGGGCTTGCTCGCCGTCGGCATCGGTCAGCACGACGCGGTGCAAATTGGCGCCACCGGGAATGGAGCTCCATTCCCAGCCGATCAATGCCGTGAAGCGGCCAGGCGCGTTGTGCCGATCGGCTGTCTCCGTAATGTCGCGCCATGCGTTGCGCGCCGCTACGTCTGCACCTGGCAATGCAGCCGCAACGTCCTCCCGAAAGCGAGCCGCCGCTGTGACCGGATCGCCGCTCATCGGCAGCGCGTTGGCGAACAGTTCTGCGCCCGTACCTGAATCGATCGCATCGCGGATACGGTAGCTGCGATACCAATTCATGATCGAATCGATCGGGCCCGCATCGGGGTCCTTGATGCCGTTGGCATAGATCTCGCGAATGCTGCCTATGAACTCGGCATGGTCCGATACCACCAAGAAGTCGAGGGGCGTGCGAATCTGCACGCGCGTGCGATTGTACGGATGAATGACCGGCATTCCCTTGGCGTAGCGGTAAGCCGTGTCTGGATCCGCAGAATGATTGCCGTTCAAGAATGCGTCGAACGAGTACGAGGTATGCAGGTGGGTATCGCCCCACAGCAGTTGTTTCGGCTCGTCTGCCATCGCAGACGCCATCCCGCAACCAACAACGACCACCCCTAGAAGTCGCCGGTTCATCTCGTCCCCTCGTTTGCGGCATCTTAGCGCTTCAATCGCCGACTGCGCTCGCGGGCGCCACACGATCGCTGCCGAGCCGCCGATTTCTCGGCAGCGCGAAAGGAGCTTCTGGCAGACGAACTACTTGTCGCTGCTGAACGGCTTCATCTTCTTCAGCAATCGATCCGGCTCGGCATGCTGCGTGGACTTCATGGCCGCGTCCACCATCTTGTCGTACTTCGGGTCGAGCCGAGCAACCTTGCTTGCGTTCGACAGCCGCACGGCGCCGCCGGAAATGATTGCCACCGCCCTGCGACCGCAGCGCTCACAACGCACGGTCTTCGGTTTGTCTGCGACCTTGCAAACGCGCACCGAAAGTGCAGCGCACGATCGACATCGGTACTCATAGGTGGGCATCGGCGCCGACGCGCCCGCTAGAGGCGCGCCGCGGTGTCGACGAAGGCTTGTAGGGTGCCGAGATAGCGCTCGAATTTGAGTGTCTTGAGCGGATCGCTACCGCGTACGATGCCACCGTCGGTCGCGATGTCGAGTGCGGACAGCGACGGCGCCTTGCCCGCCTTGCGACCAAGCAAATAGCGCTGCCAATCCTTGGGATCGAGTTCGAGATGGAAGTCCGCATCGCGCAGTTGCTCGACCTCGATCCTCTCCACACCCGCGCATTCGAATGCCTCGAAGCGTACCAAGAATGCGTCGTCGCCGGACTTGATGCCGGCGGCGACGTCGGCGGTGCCGAGCTTCTTGAAGTCGGGCTCGGCATTGACGGCAGCACAGGCACGATTGAGAAGGTCGAAGTCTATTGCCATGACGATTCCTATTGGCCGAACTCGGTCGCGACCCGCGCCGAGGCATCGAAGTAGTACTGCAGCGTTTGGTTGTAGCGGAAGAACAGATCTTCCCGGTACTGGTCGCCATGGACCGAGTGTGCGAGGCCCTGTTCACGGTCGAGGTCGAGCGTATTCAGGGTGTACTCGAGATCGGCGTGGCCGTTGGATGCGATGTTCTGAATCATGGCGCGCCAATCGGCAGGCGCCATGTCGAGGTAGAAATCTGCCGCCTCGAGTTCGGCCGCCTTCACTTCCCTCGCACCGGTGCACTCGACGCCTTCGAAGGTAATGAGGAAGTTGCGATCGCCGACCTTGGCACCCATCAACGTATTGCAGGCGCCACCGCCGCCGCCCTGAAACGACTCGTCGCCATTGAAGACTTCGGCAACTGCATTGAACCATGACTCCGACGGAAACCGCATCACCGCGCGCCCTTGCCGACGTAGCCCGCCAGTTCCGGGGGAAACAAGATGGTGCGTTCCACGCCGAGCCATTTCAGCGTATCCAAGTAGCGGCGTACAAAGTCGCCGAGCATCTGCTCGTAGGTGGCAATGCCCTTGCCCGAGGCATGCTCGATGCCACCCGCAAAAATGATCGCCAACGCTTCGCGCAGCACCGGGTCTTTCAGTTCGCGAACCAAGATGCGCTCACCGATGATGCAAAGCTGATTGACAATGAGCTTCTGATCGTTCTGATGATTGATCGCGTACCAGAGGTGATCGATGCCGTAGGTGAGGTGACGAGCCTTGTCCTCGATGCAGTTGGTATAAATCGCGCGTTCTGCGTGGTTGTGCGCGTGCTGCTCCAAGTAGCGCAGCAGCGTTTGCGTGAACAGCCCGCGCATCAGGAACAGGTACAGCACGGTCTCGGTCCAGCCGCCGCGACTCTCGAGAATCATGCGGTTGACCTCGCCCGGACCCTCCAGCCCCAAGCCGCCACCGTTGCATAGCGCACGCTTGCGGAACACCTCCATGTGACGTGCCGCATCGAAGCTGACGGTAGCGAGGTACTGCTTGACCTCGTGATAGCCGTACGCCATCTGGTGCTGCCAGTGCGTCACCGCCTCGACGTCGACATTGGCGTACTGCGATAGCTCGGTCATGACCTGACAGACCGCCTGCTCGACTGCGTCCGGCAGCGGCGCAATGCTCGCCCATGGCACGTCTACCGCCGGTGCCCAACGGCGTTGAATGGCCTCCTCGTACATGTCGGCTGCCGAGTCGGCCCACAGATCGGCCTTGTCCCGAATCGCGTAGCCGACCGGCGGAATACCGCGACGGGCAACGGCACCGCGCGGATTGCGCGTTTGATCGTTCCACACGGCGGGCACTTCGCCGTAGATACCCACGTTCAAATCACCGAGCCGTAGCCCATGCTTGCCTGGCTTGACCCGGGTGCCCCACTGGTGGGTGATGCCCATCCACTTGAGGTTGGGTGCAGGCCGGTCAGCCATCGGATCCACCGGACGATCGCTGCTTGCCGCCGGTTTGGCAGCCGTTTTTTCGGTCACGTTGTTCTCCTACAAAGGGTCGGAGAGTTCCGACGCCCAGGTCTTACGCCGCGGCTTGATTCAGCATCTCCGTGAGCTGCGAACGGCCGTTGTCGAACCGTGCGCCGAAACCCGTAGAGCGAACACGCTTGATGTACTCCTGCACTTGGCGCTTGCGAATGGCGAGGAGTTTGTTCAGGCCGTCGTCGTACTTGTCCTTTCCGCCCCCCAAGAGAATCGCCAGCGCCTCGCTCGCATCGGTTTGATTCCCCGCAGGATTCTGCGAACCGGCAAGGATCTGCCGCTCAGCTTCGTCGAGATAGCACTGAATCTCTTCGTGACGCTCGGGCGCCGTCTCGTGCATGTAGCGCATGTGCATCACACCAAACGCGACGTGACGCGCTTCGTCCTGAGCACAGAGGCGATAGATGGCTTTCTCGGCGTCGTTGTAGGCCATGAGCTCACCCATGCGGAAGATGGTGAGCACCGCGCCTTCCCCGGAAATGTGCAGGCGCGACGACATTTCGGTGAAGTCGCGTGCCAAATCGATACTGCCGACCACGCCAGCCGTACCGCCGGACGTGAGCATCAACCCGCCGCCGTTGGCGAGCGCGCGCTTGCGGAACACGTCCATGTGGCGCGATTCGTCCATCACTTGCGCGAGTAGGCATTGCCGCGGCTCGAAGTAGTCCGGTGTGGTATTCGAGATCCAGCGCGCCGGCACGTCACCAGCCACGAACTCGACCTCGGTCAAGAAGGTCGCCAGCTGACACTGCGCCTGCTCGATGTCGTCGCGGAGCGGCTTGATGGTGTGCCAGGGCACGTCAGTGGCGGAGCTCCACTGCCGCTGCAGCGCTTCTTCGTACAAGAAGGACGCGTTCTCGAGCCAAATCTCGCTTTTGTTGACGACTGCATAGCCGCCGATGCGATATGAGTTTGGCCGTGCCGCTGCGCCGCGCGGCCGACCGGTTTGGTTGTCGCTGCGATCGACCGGATCGCCGTAACTGCCGATTTGGATGTCGGCTAGCGTCAAGCCCTGCTTGCTTGGCGTGGCCTTCATGCCCCATTCGCCGCGCTGCTTCATCCAGCCGAGATCCAGGTCGGCTTCGGCCGGCCACACGCGTGCCTCGCTCATCTTCCCTCCAGGTTGGGCGCACCAGTTTCCGCACTATATTCCATTCGATCGAATGTGCAATCGACCATGCTGGAAAAGTCTTGTGAGCGAATCGCAACAATCAATCGGTGTGAACGACGATCCCATCGAGACCGTCGTGGAGCGCGATCTGGCAGGTCAGACGACGAGTCAGCTGGCTCGGGGGACGGCGGCCACGCAGGCCACGCAGCATCTCGCGCTCGTCCGCACGCGGCGGATCGAGCGCGGCGGCCCAGCCCGCATCGACATAGGCATGGCACGTCGTGCAGTGGCCGGCGCCGCCGCAACGAGCGGCAATGCCGGGTATGCCATTGTCGAGTGCCACGTCCATCACCGACTCGCCGATGTAGCCGCGGCATTCAATGCATCGCCCGTCGCGCAACTCGAAGATCACCCTGACCATGGGCGTCGATTGTACGGGTGCGTTAGCATGCGTGGTTTGGTTCCGATTCGAGGTCGTTTGCGTTGCGGGTCATCGGGCTCACGGGTGGCATTGCGTCGGGGAAGTCGACGGCCGCCAAACATCTTACGCAGCTCGGTGCGCACGTGATCGATGCGGACAAGCTCGGCCACCGGGCGTATGAGCCCGGCACCGCCGCGCACGCCGCCGTTGGTGCGGCGTTCGGCGCCGAGGTGGTCGGCGCCGATGGCCGGATCGACCGCAAGGTGCTCGGCGCCAAGGTATTCGGCAAGCCGGACGCACTGAAGCGTCTCACCGACATCGTCTGGCCCGAGATTCGAAGGCTCGCGGAAGCGGAGATCGCCGACGTGCGCCGCCGCGAGCCCAGTCGTGTGATCGTGCTCGAAGCGGCCGTGCTCTTCGAGGCCCGCTGGGAAGACGCCGTCGACGAGATCTGGGTCGTCGTCGTGGCACGCGAGACCGCCATCGCCCGTGCGATGGGCCGCGACGGCGCCGATCGCGCCGCCATCGAACGCCGCATCGATTCGCAGCTTGGCAACGACGAACGGCGTGCGCGCGCCGACGTGGTGATCGACAATTCCGGCGACGAAGCTGCGCTCGTTCGGCAACTGGACGAGCAGTGGGCCCGCCTACACGAACGATGAGCCGATGATCCTCGACTTACACACGCACTCGATCAAATCCGACGATGGCCGCGCCAAGGTCGTGAACTACTGTCAATGGATTCGCACCAAGAACCTGCCGATCGACGGCTTCGTGCTCACGGAGCATCGCCAGTTCGATGGCGAGTCCGATTACTCGACGCTGGCCCGGCAGTTCGGCATCACGATCCTGAAGGGCAGCGAGGTGGAGACGGAGTACGGCCACGTGCTGGTATTCAACGTCACCGCGCCGCTGGTTGCCGAGTTCGACTTTGCGCGCATCGACCTGTCGCTCGTACGAGTGATCGAAGCCTGCGAAAAGCACGGCGCGGTCGCGGCGCCGTGTCATCCCGGCCGCAAGCGCGTCGGTATGTGCGCGCACATCGAGAACCTCGGCGTGCCCAAGGGTGTGAAGATCGTCGAGATCTACAACGGCGGCAGCCGTGGTGACGAGGACGACCAAGCGCGCGCCATGGCCGAGCGCGAAGGCTATCTGGGTATCGGCGGCAGCGACTCGCACATCGTCAGCCACGTGGGCCGATGCGCAACGCGTTTCCCAGCGCCCATCGGCAGCGAAGCGGAGTTGGCGGATGCCCTCAGAGCAGGTAATTTCGAAGCCATCACGTATCGCAACCAGGCAGTGGGGGATTGAACCGATGGACGCCGACATCGCGGCAGCCCGCGAGAAATTCTTGAACGTCGAGTTCGACACCAAGACATTCGACGTGACCGCCGAGAATATCGTCGAGTACGCGCGTGCCTGCGGGGAGATCTCGCCACGCTACACCGACCCCAAGCATCCGGACTTCCAAGCACCGCCAACGTTTGCGTCGAGCTTCATTGCCGGCCGCCACCTGCCGAAGGACTACCCACGGTTCGGCGGTCTCGGCATGGACGCTGGCAAAGCGATCGCGCCGCAGGCGCCGGTGCGCCCCGGCACGATCACGGGCAAGACCCATATCCACGACATCTACACCAAGACCGGCCGCTCCGGCCGCATGGTGTTCACGGTCATTCGTATGGAGCTGTTCGACGACTCCGGCACCAAGGTGGCCGATGCCGACACGCGCACGGTGGTGCGCGAGCGACCGACACCATGACCGTCGGCAAGATCACCGAGGTGGAGTTCGGCGTCGAACTACCGGCGTTCGACCCCGACACGAGCATGACCAACGTGCGCCGGTTCGCGAAGGCCGCCAACTGGATGGGGCCGCGATTCACCGATCACGAAGCAGCGCGCAAGGAGGGCCTGCCCGGTGCGCTGGTGCCCGGCATCATGAGCCAGGGCTTCTTGGCGGCCATGATCCACCGCTGGGCGCCCGATGCGCAGATCGAGGTGGTGGACACGGTGTTCCGTGCCCCCGTCATCGTCGACGAGAGCTATCACATCACCGGTGTGGTCACCGACGTCGATGAGGAAACCGGGAAAGTCGAGATCGATCTGACCGTCACCAACGATGCCGGCGAGACGCGGGTGTTCGGCACGGCGACGGTGAGATTGCCTCGGTGACAGTTACCTACTTCTTGTTGGCGTGGGTGTCATCGGAAGCCTGCAGGAGGAAATAGGTAACTGTCACCAATTTCAGGCCGGCCTGAACAGCGGGATCGACAAATCCTCGTGCGGCTCCCACACCACGGTCACGCGTTGACCGATTGCAACGTCCTTGGCCGGGTCGGCCACGCCAATGATGTTGGACAGAATGCGCGGTCCTTCGTCGAGATCGATCCAAGCCACCGCATACGGCACCTGGGCGCGGAAGAAAGGGTGATAGCTCTGTCGCACCACACTAAACGTGTACACGGTGCCGGTACCGGCTGCTTCTCGCCATGACAGTGCGTTGCCGAGGCAACCCGTGCAATGACGCCGGGGGTGGAATACGACCGTGCCGCAGTGATCGCACTGCTGATAGACGAGCTTCTGCTCCTTGGTCGCCGCCCAGAACTCGCGCGTGTCGTATTCGTTCGGATTCGGCAGCGGTCGCTTGGCATCGGCCATGATCAATTCCTCCCCAATACGACGGTGCCCGCGCAGTGGCGGCTGCCCAGCATGCCGCCGTTGCCGTGGGCGACCGCGAGCTTGGCGCCGTTCACTTGCGAGCACGATTCGCCACGCAACTGCCGCGCTGCTTCGATCAGCAGAAAAATGCCCCGCATTCCCGGATGATTGGACGACAAACCACCGCCATCGGTATTGAGTGCAGGACCGTCCTTCGGCCGGTCGAAGCGTAGCCGCCCGCCTGCCACCCAGCGGCCGCCCTCGCCCTTCGGACAAAAGCCGAGGTCCTCGAGGATGGTGAGCACCGTGATACTGAAACTGTCGTAGATCATGGCAATGTCGATCTCGCTCGGCCTCACGCCGGCCTCCGCAAATGCGGCCGGCCCCGACTGCGTCGCGGCACTCACCGTGATGTCACCACCGTTCTCCGGATACTTCGTCGCTTCGCCCGTACCGAGAATCCAAACCGGCGGCTTCGCGCAGTCGCGTGCCACCTCAGGCGCCGCGATGACCACTGCGCCCCCGCCATCCGAGATCATGCAACACTCGAGCAAATGCAGCGGGTCGGCGATCACTCGCGAATTCACGACGTCGGCGATGGTCGTCTCTCGAATGTCGAGAAATTCGAGCGCCGTCATGGCGGCAACGGCTTCCGGATTACGCATGGCATGCAATCGTGTCGCCACCGAGATTTCAGCGAGTTGCTCGCTGGTGGTGCCGTATTGATGCATGTGGCGGCGCGCCACCATGGCGTAGTTGGCGACCAACGTCATACCGGTGAAAGATTCCATGTTGTCCGCCGGGCCCACACCACCACCGCCGCGTCCGCCCACACCGATGGCAAATGCGTTGCTGTGCGCCGTCGAGCCGTAGGTCAAGAGCGCAACCCTGGCCTTGCCTGCCGCAATGTCGCGCCGCGCGTGTGCCGCGTGATACTCGTATGAGCTGCCACCGACGTTGGTGGTGTCGATCACGTTCGGCTTCACCCCGAAGTACTCACAAATACTCAAGCCGCTCATCGGCCCGCCTTCGCTGGCGTCGTACACGGCATCGACGTCACGCCAGGCAAGACCGGCATCCGCCAACGCCTTGGCGGCGCATTCGGCCTTGATCTGCAACGGACTCACCGTGCCCTCGACGTCGCGTGACGGATATTCGTGTATGCCGACGATCGCGGCAGATCGCTCTCGTGCCATGCCCTTCCCCTAGTCCAAGCGATCGAGTGTAATCCAAGCCATCACTAGGCACGAGACACGGGGACCGAACATGCCAATCACACTAGACGACGTCGAAACTGCGCTCGCTCAGAAACCCGAAACCCTCTCCGGCAGCTACACGGATCGCGATTCGCTGTTGTATGCCGTGGCGATCGGCATGGGTCGCGATCCGCTCGATCGCAAGGAACTCGAGTACGTGTGCGAGACCGTGGGTCAACGCGTGGTGCCAACCGCGGCCACCGTGCTGACTCGCACATCGCGTCCCGCGGGTGCCGGGCGCAATCCGCTGGCCGGCAAGATGAACTTTGCCCTCATGCTGCACGGTGAACAGCGCTTGACGATCCACCAGCCGTTGCCGCGCGCCGCCGAGATTCTCGCGTCTGGCGGAATCACCGGCGTGTACGACAAGGGCAAGGGCAAAGGTGCGCTCGTAACCAACGAAACGAACGTCACACTGAAGGACGGCTCGCCCCTCTACACGGTCGGCTCCACCATGTTCTATCGCGGCGACGGCGGCTTCGGCGGTCAATCCGAAGGCGCTCCGGTCCCACACACGCTACCCGATCGCAAAGCGGATGCCGTATGTGAAATGCCTGGACGCAAGGACCAAGCAATGGTCTATGCGTTGTGCGGCGACCGGAACCCGCTGCACCGCGATCCCGAGTTCGCGAAGAAAGCCGGCTTCGACGTACCCATCCTGCACGGGCTCTGCAGCTATGGCATTGCGTGTCATGCGGTGCTGAAGACCATGCTCGACTACGATGAAACACGCATGACGGGATTCGATGTGCGGTTCTCTTCGCCGGTGTTCCCGGGTGAGACCCAGGTGGTCGAAATGTGGCAGGACGGCAACGTCGTCAGCTTCCGTGTGCGCATCAAGGAACGCGACGTCGTGTCGATCAACAACGGCAAGTGCACGATCAAGTAGCCGTCTAGCGATCGCGTTCAGGCTGGGCGGTTGGAGCGCCCCTCGAACCGCTCGGCCGGACGAATCGCACGATACGCATCCAACACCGGCGCGAACTCGTCGGGCGTGCTGGCATGGATGATGATGCCATCGGCACCGGCTTCGAATTCCTTCAGCCAGCGCCTGGCGCACGTCTGCGCATCGCCGACCGCTGCCGGCCGCCAAGACTCCGGTACCAGCTTCTCGATCGCCGCCATCTGCGCCGTGGTTGCAACGCTGTCGATCAGCCCGCCCACCGACGTCACCTCCTTCGAGGCGCGCAATCGCGCGAGCACATCGGGATCCCATCCATTGACGCGTACCAACAGTTCCCCATAGCCGGGAATCTGCAGGTAGGTGGTGAGCCGCGCGATGATGTACTTCAAATACTTTTCTTCGCTCACATTGCAGGCGGTGGCAAGCACCGACCACACTTTCACGGTACCGGGCGCGCGACCCGCCTCGGCCTCGCCCTTACGCACCGCGGCCACCGCATCACGAAGTGCGGTTTCACCCATGAACGTATGCAGATGCACGCCGTCGTAGATGCGGCCTGCATTGACTAGGCTGCTCGGCCCGAAGCCGACGTACAGAATAGGAATGTCTTCGTTCACGTACGGCGCCAAGCTCGCAGCACCTACCCGCTCACCGCGCCACAACCGTCGCATGATGCCGATGAATTCCGCTTCTCGCGCGTAGGTGGGATAAGGAAGGCCGAGCGACTTCCAACGCATTGCGACGCCTTTCGCCAAACCAAGTGCGAAGCGCCCGTTCGAAAGTCTGTTCAGCGTGCTGCCCATCGACGCTGTCACGACCGGATGGCGGGTGTTGAGATTGGTCGCCGAGGTGCCGATGTAGATCGACTCCGTGACAGCCGCGCACGCGCCGCAGATGGCGGCGATTTCCTTGTAGTCGCTGCGCTCGGAGATCATCACGTTACCGACGCCGAGCGCCTCGGCATCGCGCACCTGGTCCAGCACGTCGCGCGGCGTGCGCGTATGTCCTGGCAATCCGTAGAAACCGAGCTCCGGAAACGTCGATGTGTAAGTCTCCGTCATCATCACTGCCTCACGCTTCGACCGTGCCATTCACGGCGGCGGGATGATCCGCACCGGGTCCGCGGCCGAGCCGGCCGAGCGCCGTCGCCTTGACCCCGATAGCCGGCTCGAGCCGACCCGCGACCCCGAGGCCGCGCGCCGGCATGTTGCCGTAGATTGCTTCGTACTCACCGGCCCGGACGAGGTAGGTCTCGTGCCAGATGCCGATCGCATCGTTGTCCTTGAGCAGCCGGTTGTAGCCTGCCCACGCGGGTAGATGCTCGGATTCGCGCGCACGCGCATAGGCGTGCAGCGCATCGAATGAACGCCAGTACTGAATCATCGTCACGTCGCGAATGCCCTGCCTGGACGTTTCCACGTGCAGCAGCCCCAGTGCCCGATTCGCGCCGAGCTCGGCAACCATCTTCGGCATGGCACTGACCACGGGCCACCAGCTACGTACCGCATGCAGTTTGTTGATCCGTGCACCGATGACGAAGATGACGAAGTCGCCGTCGATCACCCCCGCCATGCGACCTGGATTGATCGCGAGCATCTAGTGTCCTCGGTGGAATGGCTACGCCAGTCTCGCGATGCGAGAAACCACCGTCAACTCGGGCGCTTATACTGCCTCGCCATGCATCCGCATCTGCACGACTTGTTGACGGCACTCGACATCGAACCAATCGAACGGAACCTGTTTCGTGGTCATCATCCGCCGGGCAGTCATGGCCGGATATTCGGCGGTCAGATCATGGCACAAGCTTTAGTGGCCGCCGGTCGTACGGTGCCGGACGAACGGTTCGTGCACTCCTTACATGGCTATTTCTTGCGACCCGGCAGCACGCGCGCTCCGGTGCTGTTCAGCGTCGATCGCATTCGCGACGGCACGTCGTTCACGACACGGCGCGTGGTGGCGGTGCAGCATGGCCAGGCGATCTTCGAGCTATCGGCGTCGTTTCAGAAGCAAGAAGAAGGACTTTTGCACCAGGCGCCGATGCCCAACCGAACACCCCCGAGTGAGGTACCGGACGCGCTCATGCACCGCGCATTCGTGTCGTACATGAACGATTGGAACACGCTGCGCGAAGAACGGCCGCAACCGCCTCGCCAATCGGTCTGGTTCAAAGCCAACGGTCGTCTGCCCGACGATGCGCGGCTGCACGAAGCGTTGCTCGTGTATCAGTCCGACCATGATTTATTGTCCACATCGCGCTTGCCGCACCGCGGCAAGTACCAGCGTTCCAATCTGCAGCGCGCGAGCCTCGATCACGCCATGTGGTTCCACCAC